>CAYMQY010000090.1:0-16072 GCA_964392655.1 uncultured Saprospiraceae bacterium | reverse complement strand
CTAGTCTTTAAACCATGCGCTAAATCAAAACCGTTTCCTACTAAAATAAGTCTATTCACAATTATTATTTTTTTGTCAAAATTAAGAAAAATATTAATGAAACTAAAATAAAACGTACACTTTGTCATTCCGCAGGAATCTGCCCGCTCGTGATCGGTTAACAAACTCTGTGTCCTCTCAACCTCTATGAGCCTCTTTGACACGTTTAAAAATTAACACCATGCGAACAAGCGCCTTGCTTTGCTGGATTCTTCTGGCAGGAAACGCTGCGACGGCACAGGTACTGTCGAGCATCAGTTCCCGCTGGAGCGACTCCTTCGTGGAGTGGGAATTATATGCGCAAACAGCCGACACTATCCCGGCAGAAGAGGCCGAAGCGGAGGAAGCCACGGAGGCGCCCGACGAAGAACTCTACGGCGAACTCAAGTTGCGCTGGCTGAACCTGCGCGACGACTGGTCGGAATGGGATTTCAGCCTCGGCGACGAACGAGGTACCATCCGAATGAAATGGAAAGACGACCCCTCTCAGTGGGAACTTCGCACATACAGCGGCGCTGTCGTCACCATGCGGGCAGCCTGGAGCGGCGACCCCACCGAATGGCGCGTTACCGACAACAACTTTTCCCTCACCCTGCGCAGCCGCTGGACCAGCCAACTCGACGAGTGGCTCGTGCAGGACAATAACCGCGGCACCTTCTACCTCTACACCCTGACGGAAGGCGACCCGCGCGACTGGGCCATTGACGACCGTTTCGACAGTTCCGTGTCGCAGCCCATGAAAATGGCGCTGATTTTTCTGGCCATTTTTCATTCCTCTCCGCGCATGTGAACAAGGGTATTCGTGCATACTCAGGGAGAAAAGGACCCCTCATCGAACGATGGTGACCCCTCCCTCCAAAGGTATTTTCTGCCCATTGATCAGCAATACTTCGGCCCACCAGACAAATACACCGGGGTTCAGCACTTCACCCCGGTACGAACCATCCCAGCCTTCGGTCGGGTCGTTGGGCTGGAAATTCTGCTTTGTCCATATATGGGTTCCCCAGCGGTCGTAAACCTGTAGCTGGATGATTTTGTCAATACCTGTTTTGGTGGTGTACAAGGTGAAATACGCATTTTCCGGGTTTTGCGGGTCATCCGGTTTGATCACGTTGGGCGCATAGATGTCCAGATTTGATTTTACCCATATTTGCGTGCTTGCACTTGCGCTACAGCCCTCCGCCGTGTAAAGCGTGAGCGTATACTTCGTGTGTTTCAAGGGGGTAGCTGTCGGCGTTAGTTGCGCCTGAATAGAAGCCCCCGAGAAACTCAGGTCGGTCAATGGATTCCAAACTACCGAGTCAATCGCGCTGATCGGAAAATTCGCGGGCAATATCGGCTCCAACAGTTGGCTATCACCCAATTGAATCGTAAACACAGGGGGCAAATTGACGCCCGGCTTCGGAGGTTCCGGAACGGTCAGGGTGCTCTCCACTTCACAACCATTGGCATCCTGAATGACCAGTGTGTAATTGCCGGGCTTCAGGTTTTTAACAGACGCCAGGGACTGAAAATGTTGTCCCGCATCAACCGAATACAAGTAAGGGCCGATGCCACCCTGCACCGAACCGAAGTTTACGATACCCTGTTCGCCGAGGCAGTTGGGCGGCGTCAGTACAAAATCAAAATCAGTGGGTATATTCTGCTCTTGCAGTACCTGCACACTGCCCGAGGTTGTACATCCATTCGTAGTATTGGTCACCAGCAGGTTATACGTTCCGGGCGCATTTACTACCGGGCTGACGGAAGTGCTACCGCTCAAAATGTTCCCGTTCGGGGTAGTCCATTGCAGGGAAGTACCCGCAGACGGGCTTGCATTTAATGTGATCTGGGCGACGCTACAGGTCAGAAGGTCAGGGGTGCTTATGCCGACGCTCGGTTGCATTACATCCGCCTGAACAGTCACCATGATGGAACTGGTACACCCGTTTGTCGTATTCGTAACCAACAGGGTATAAACGCCTGCCGAATTTACCGTTGGGCTTAGAGTGGATTGCCCGGACACAATATTCCCGTTCAGGGTATTCCATTGGTATAGCGGGGCGTTTCCGGCATTCATCGCTGTTGCTTGCAGGGTTACACTGTTTACAAGACAGGTAATCAAAGCAGGGTTGGCACTGGAAAGCACGGGCAGTTGCATATCCGAGGAAACCTGGACATTATCCGTTGAGGTACACCCGTTGGAGTTGTTTGTTACCAGTAATACGTACGTTCCGGGCAGCGATATGGTGGGCGTCAGTCCGGTATTACCGTTATCAATTTTACCATTTGCCGTAGTCCAAAGATACTGGAAGTTCGGGCCGGTGCTTGTGCCGGAAGCATTCAGGGCAAGGGTTGGGTTGGTGCAGGTCAGGACGACGGTTGCTCCGGCCTCCGCTACCGGAAGCGCGACATCCTCGGGCACTGTGACCGAAGCCGTTTGCGTGCATCCGTTCAAGATGTTGGTGACAAGCAGGGTATAGGTTCCGGGGGCATCTACGGTGGGTTGCAGGCTATTGGGCTGCCCCACAAAATTGCCGTTCAACGTGCTCCACAGGAAAGTAAAGTTCGCTCCGGTACTCGAGGCGGCACCATTCAACGGGGTATTCGTCAGGCTGCAGGTAAGCGTCTGTGCCGGCGCAATTTGTGCAACAGGCGCGGCTACATCGTTTACGACAGTCACCTGATCTGTAGCCGTACAGCCATTGCCTGTATCGGTAACTAAGAGTACGTACGTACCGGGACCGCCGATTAGTGGCGTGCCGGTGCCGGCTCCCGACAGGATCATTCCGTTAGGCGTGCTCCAATTGTATTGAATCATGTTGCTGCTGGCGCTGAGTACCTGGGCCTGCAGTGGCAGGTTAAGAACTGTGCAAGTAAGGGTATCGTTTGGTCCGGCGTCAATAACGGGATTCTCGATATTCTGATTGACTGTCACATTTGCAATTGCGGTGCAATTATTATTAATATCAACTACCTGCAACGTGTAGGTACCCGGGGCGCTTACAAGCGGGTTCAGGGTAGTATTTCCGCTAACAATTGTCCCGTTCGATGTCGTCCAGTTGTAGGTGATGCCGGCGCCGGCGCTCGATCCCTGGCCGTTCAATGGAAGCTGTGTAATCGCGCAGGTCAGCGTTTGAGGCGAGCCGGCAGAGGCGACAGGCACATCCGCGCTTTGGGTGACAGCCACTGAAGCCGTATTCGTACAGCCGTTATCCTGATTGGTAACCAGGAGTTGGTAAACGCCGGCTGCATTTACTGTCGGGTTGAGGGAGTTGGCGCCGGAGACGATATTTCCGTTCGACGTTGTCCAATGAAAGGCCAGATTGACGCCCTGCCCGGCTGCGGCCTGCAGGACATAGCTGGTCTGCTGGCAATTCAGTTGGAAGCCCGGGCCGGCATCGGCAGTTGGCTGGAGAAAATCTTCGGCAACGATGGCTTCATCTGTGGCTGTGCAGCCGTTGTCCGTATTCGTGATGAGCAGAGTGTAGGTTCCCGCCTGATCAACTGTTGGCGAGTTGGAGCCGGCACCGGAGACAATATTTCCGTCCGTGGTCGTCCACAGCAGGGTAAAGTTTGGCCCGGATGGGTTGATGGCGTTTCCTATTGCCGTGAAAGGCGTATAGCAATTGAGCAGGTCGTCCGGGCCGGCATCCGGAACGGGCGGCGTGATATCCTGTAAAACCTGCACAGCCATTGAGTCCACACAGCCATTTTGCGGATTTGAAATTACCAGCGTATAGGTACCTGGAAGACTCACAGTGGGCTGGAGCGTGGAGGCTCCGGCCACAATTCCACCTTGCGGCCCCGACCAGGACGGCAGGAAAGTCGCCCCCTGGCTCGAGTTGCTTCCGTCAATGACGATACTGGTTGATATGCAATCGAGTCGAGCAGGCGCAGCGATACTCACGATCGGAGCCGCCACATCTTCCAGCACCGTGGTGGTAGCCGTGGCTGTGCATCCGTTATTCGTATTGGTAACCAGCAGCGTATATGTTCCAACCTGGTCAATGGTCGGCATCGTAGTGGCTGCTCCCGAAACAATATTTCCATTAGCCGTGGTCCACAAGTAGGTCATGAAAGAACCTGCGCTTGAATTACTTCCGTTCAGTTGAAGGCTCGGGGCGCTGCAGTTTAGCATAAATGCCGGGCCGGCACTTGCCACAGGCGCCTGAATGTTTTGCGGTACTACAACATTAAAAGTGGACGTACAATTATTGGAGTTGTTTTCAACGGTCAGCAGGTAACTCCCGGGCTGATTCACAGCAGGCGTAAGTGTCGTTGCTCCGGATACGATATTTCCATTCGAGGTGGTCCAGTTGTAGCTGATGTTGCTTCCGGTCGTGGAGCCGGCCCCGTTCAGGTTTATCAGGGTTACGAGGCAATTCAGCGTATCGGGAAGCGCAGCGTTGGCCAGCGGGATGTCGGCATCCTGAATGACCTCGATCGAAGCAGTTGCCGTACAACCGTTGGCTTGATCGGTAATGAGCAAGGAGTAGGTTCCTGCCTGGCTTACGGTCGCCATGGAGGAATTGGCGCCGGAGAGGATGCTTCCATTCACGGTTGACCAGATAAAACTCAGGTTATTCCCCATACTGCCGGAACCATCCAGCACCACGGAGTTCACAACACAGGTGATGGAATCCGGCGTGGCGATCAGCGGCGTGGGTAAGCCAATGTCCTGAGAAACCACGACCGTATCGAACGACATACAATTGTTGGTGGTGTCCGTTGCCGCTACGATGTAGATACCCGGCGCGTTGACTTCTGCGGTCCAGGACGATTGACCAGCGACAATATTGCCATCGGGCGTCGTCCAGGTGTAGGTAATATTCGGAACGCCCGGGTCCGAAGCCGGGCCTATGTTGATGGAAGTTATGGCGCAATTCACCAGCCCATCCTGCCCGGCATTCACGGGAGGGAGGGCCTGAATAGAAATCACCGTCACGGTATCGTATGTCAGACACGTAGTTGTAGAGTCGTATAACGCCAGAATATAATCGCCCGGCGCATTCACGGATAACAGGAGCGTCCCCTGTCCGCCGATGATATTACCGCCTACAGTAGTCCAGTTTATCCCGATATATGTGCTGTCATCGGAATTCGAGGCGTCCAGCACAACCATGTTACTGATACAATCCAATGGAGGCGGCGCTTCAATGGTTGCGTTTGGCGGGATAAAAAGTGTGAGTAACGAGGTGTCCACCGCAGGACATAAGGTGTCTGAAGTTACGGTTACCGCGTATGTCCCCGGGCTAATGGTGGTTATTGTGCTCGTGGAGTCTCCGGTTGACCAGAGATAGCTCTTGAACAAACCACCCGAAACAGAAAGCGTGGCACTGTCGCCGACACAGAAGGGCGGGGTTACCACGTTGATCAGTGGTGTCGGCTTGGGAAATATTGGAATGGAATCCGTACCTACACAACCATTTATATTGGTCACTGTAACTGTGTATGTCCCGGGGCTAAAGACTTTAATGTTAAATCCCGACACGCCGTTCGACCAGTCGTATTTAATGTATGGGCCGTTCAAGGATAGCCTTGTTGAGTCGCCCGGGCACAATTTATCCTTGTTGGTTAAAATGTCCAAACCGTCTACGTCGCCGTTTTGAATACCGATATATCCCGTACCCGTGCATCCGAACATATTAGTGACTGTTACATCATAAGATCCAGGCTCGTAGACCACCGCCGGGTTTGTGGTCTGGCCATTTGACCACAGATAAGCGGAAAATGAGGGGGCTACGGAAATGAAAGCGGTGTCATTTTCCGTACACATAATTTTGGGGGCGGTAAGGATCGGCAAAACCGGCGGAGAAGGAGGCACCATAACGGAAGCAGTATGGGGGCACCCCTGCTGGTCGGTCACCTGAAGGGAATATGTTCCCGGAGCGCCAATCGTGGCAGGCGTTAATTGATTTGAAATATTGGGAGTCCATTGAAAACTATCAAAAGTATAACCGTCCGTAGTTACGTTTATCTCATAGGACGTCTCTCCCGGACAAAAAGCAGGAGGACCCAGGATTTCAAGGTCGCCTGTAAAAAAGGGGGCTATCGTAATAGTGTTCAGGTGATGATCGCATGTAAACGGGCTGTCGTCGAAGGAGTAAAAACCGGCTTGGCTCACGACGATCTGGTGGGCATTTTCCCCGGTATTCCAATTCACCACAAGCGGGTTTTCCACACCGGTAAAATTAAATATTTGAAACGCCTGCAGGGTTACGGTCTGGTCCGTGCAGTTTATGATTTTTTTTATTCGACATGCGGCGTGTCCCAGTGCAGTTGCATCTTGAGCCATTTCCGGAATTTCCAGCGGAGCTGAAAGTCCTTGAGCGGAAGCGGGGTTAGAAATCTCGTCACCTGCCGCCCCGGCAGAAAGTCCTTGGGCGGAAGCGGGGTTAGCATGACAAAACAGAAAACCAATCAGGAGGGTAACAGGGAGTGTAAACCGTTTATTCATAGTGTAGATTTGCTTTGAAAGCTCTTGGTAAAAAACAGTTGTCTGGTTAACAGCTGGCAAGATACAAGTAATCAATAATTAGATGCTTCTTGCCAAAAAAACCAGCATCTGCGATCATGTGATTATTTAATTTTGAATTTTCTCCGAACCAACGTTCACCCGTTTTCGTCTCGGCGCTGAAATGTAAACACGCGCTTACCCGAAGGCTTTTTGCGTATCCGCGTTGTTTTATCCCCCGCCTTTTTATGTTTGTGGCAGTTTTGCCACCTACTTCTCCCACACGCATGACCGAACTTGCCCACTTCGCACAAACAGGAAATCACGGCCTTTGCCGGAAGAGAGAAGCCGTTTCGGGTGTTGTTTCCGGAGGACTGAGCGTTTTTCAGCGCCCGCCGTTTGATAACATTCGCAACTGACTCTTTTACTACACCTTCCTAAGACAAATTCAGACACTCATGGTGCGTATTCTATTACTTGTTTTCATGCTGGTATCGGCATCCAACACCCTTTGGGCGCAATGCCAGCCGTTCGAAACAACCGTTCGCCTGGAAATTGATCCGGATCAGTATTGGGAGGAGGTTTCCTGGAAGTTTTCCGACCTGAATTCCGGATTCGTATTTGCCCAGGGACAGCCTTCCGGCGCCGGCCCGCAAGTTTTTGAGTACTGCATTACGCAGGGTATCTGCGTGGTATTCACCATGCTGGATGCAAACGGCGACGGCATGGAACCGGACGGCCACTTCAAACTCTTTCTCGACAACCAGCTATTTTACGAATACACCGGCTATAACTACGGCTTTAGTAAAAAATGGACGTTCGGTTGTCCTCCCGGCGGGTTTTGCACCAACCCCTTGCCCATCGGCCTGGGCAACCATTCCACGATAAACGGATTTCAGATTTGGTACAGTTTTACCCCGCAGGACACCGGAACGTACCGGATCAGCACCTGCGATGCGCCGTTGAATTGCCCCACCAAAATTTGGGTGTACGACCGTTGTGAGGGCATCGCCGTCACCAACAATCAGGTCGGCGCCAGTTTTTACGCCGCCGGCGGCTGCCCGGCCAATCCGAACGGCGCCCAGGCCGATCTTTATCTGGCCGGCGGGACCGAATACTTCATCCGAATTGGTTATGCCGCAGGTACTTGCAACGGAAAACCCATCGGCTTCTCGCTCGAATACATCGGGCCGGTTATCGGCTGCACCGACCCTCTGGCCTGCAATTACCAACCCTTAGCCAGCGTAAGCGACACCTGCATCTACCCGGGCGATCCCGACTGCACCGACTTGCCCGATCTCGTCGTACTGGAAGACGTGCTGCGCAACAGCCTGCTACCCGACAAATTAGTTTCCACCGACCCCTGCCATGTGGCCGAAGGCTGCGTAAACGGCTTTGGAACGCGATTCATCTTGCGATTTACCACAGCGATCAAAAATATCGGGGTAGCCGATTTTTACGTCGGCACCCCGCCGCCCACCCCGGATACGCCTTCCGATCAGTTCGTGTGGGACCCTTGCCACCACCATTGGCACTACCGCGGATACGCCGAGTACATCCTTTTTGATCAGAACGGCGTGTTGCTGCCAATCGGTTTTAAAAACGGATTCTGCATTTTCGATCAGGAATGCGCCATTGCCGGAATCAGCAAATACAGCTGTGGCAACATGGGTATTTCCGCAAACTGCGGGGATGCCTACGAAAACACCCTCGACTGCCAGTGGATAGACCTCACCGACTTGCCGGCCGGATTCTACACGCTGGTTGTGCGCGTCAATTGGGATAAATCGCCCGATAAAACCGGACGCCCCGAAGCCCGCTACGACAACAACTGGGCGCAAGCCTGTTTCAGGCTGAAATTTGATTCCGACGGAAACCCCGAAATTGAGGAAAAGACTGACTGCCCGATGTACACCGACTGTTTCGGAGAAGTGTTCGGGCCTGCCCAGCCCGACTGCTCGGGCCAATGTGGCGGCGTGCTGCTGCACGGCGACTGGGATATGGATACCCTCCGGGAAATGAGCGACATCGAACAATACCTCGCCGTCAGTCTGGATGGCTCCGGCTCGGCTACCTCCTGCTTCGATCTGGACGCCGACGGCGATCTGGATGTGTACGATGCCGCGCTCTTGCAAGAGTGCGTACTGCACGCCGACGAGGTGCCGTATTGGGGCGTGCGCTACACCTGCCGGTTTCCCGGCGGCTCCGACAATCCGAACGACGTCGTATACTTGCTGCCGGGCAATCTGGATACGGTGCAAAAAACCTTCGATGTCCGGATCGTCAATCCGTTCAGCAAACCGTATGGTTTTGAATTCGGTGTGAAGGGACTGCAGATTTCCAGCATCGAAAACCTGGATACGACCTTCGGCGGAACCTGGGAGTTCAACAGTCAAAATAAAATACAGGCGCTGAGCATCACGGAAAAGGGCTTGAAAAAGAACGTCTTGCCGGGTGACCTGATCCGAATCCATTATTCCAGGCTGACTGCGCCTGAGGTTTGCCTTGACACGATCTACAATGTGGTAAATGAAAAATACCACCGCTCGAATGCGCTGCTTGCACCTTCCGTTTGTGTACCAACGGGAATCACCGGAACGCAAAATCCGGAAGCGGAACCACAAGTGTTTGTGCTGCCAAACCCGGCCCGTGATTACTTCGACGTGTTCTTTGGTCGGGAAAATCAGGAACCCGTCTCGCTCCGATTGCACGACCTGGCCGGGCAAGTCGTTTGGGCCGGCGCCCCAACCGGGGGATCAAGCGTTCGCGTAGAGCGTAAAGGTTTGCCGGCCGGCGTATATGTGCTGAGCGTTCAATCGCGGCAGGGGATAGCGCAGGTTCGGATTGTTATTCATTGAAGCCGCCAAGAAACAAGACCTTCCAGGTTTGACAAACCTGGAAGGTCTAACGCGACACTAATGCCGGATCACGCGTTTCAACAACATGCTCCGGCCCTCGCCGGGAATTTCCAGGTTCAACGTATAAACGCCGGGCAGCAACCCGACCGCCGGGAAGTTCAAGGTTTGATTGCCTGTAAAAATGTCCACTGTTTGAACTACTGCCGGAGCGCCCAACATATCGTGCAGGATCAAACGGCCCTGGAAACAGCGGTCGCTGGTTAACTGAATATTCAGGTGGTCGGTAAACGGCGTTGGCGATACCGCGATGTCGCGAATTTGCCCAAGGCTTTTTACCCCCGAAACATCCGGGCAGGAGAACCCGCGACGGATTTGTCCGCGAATTTCCCCGTCGGGATGGTCGGCGGTGCGCAGGATCATGTACATTTCCCCCAGTTCGATGCTTACGCCATGCGCCGTTTCAATTGCAGTGGCGCCGGGTATCAGCGGCTTCATTGCCGGCAGGGGGTACAAGGCGGCGCCGTTCATGCCGGGGTTGCCCTGGCAAACAGAAGCGCTGAGGAGGTCGCCACTCATGCGGTCATAAATAACTTTGTAGTTCAGGTAACAATTTACCTGATCCACCGAAGCCATGGCCACGCCGATACCATTGGTGCTCACTTGCGGCACTACCTGATCGCCGCAGAGGTCAAAGGCATAGGCTTTCCGCAGGCTGTTTTTCAGTTGTCCGCGAATTTCTCCGTCGGGCATGGCGGCCGTCGGCACATTTACGTACAAACGCCCTTCCACTAAGGCTGTCATGAGGTCGGAATCCAGCGGCCAGGTTTTTCGGTACAAACCCGGCAAGCCGGCCGGCTCAAGCGTTTCCAGCACGGGTCCGTTTGTGCCCGGTGCTCCCGTCCTGATCTCCACGGCAGTCGGGCTGATGGTGCTGATGTACACCGTGGAAGTCATGCTGTCGAGGGTTTGATTGAGTATGTTATGACTGAACCCGAATCCGGTGGATGACGCGGCAGGAACCACCTGACCGGCATTGACAGGCGCGAACGAGGTGAAATACCCCAAAAAACCGACCTGCCCCCTGATCTCTCCGTCCGGGAAATTGACTGTTTTTACCAGCACATAATATTTACCCTCCCGGGCATCGCGTAAAAAGGTGGCCGGCAGTTCATCTATTTCTGCAATACCCTGAATGAAATTCTGGAAAATGCTGGTAAACTGATATACCAGGGTGCCATTTGCGCCCGGCATGCCCTCGTACAAAGCCGCTTCTGTGATCGGGCTGCTCAGGCCATCCACCAGAAAGGCATACACCAGGTCATCCGAACCTGTCGGGAAATGCAAGCCGCCAAAACCGAAGGCATTCGAGTTGCTGGAGGGGACTACCTCGGAACCTTGAAGGATGGTCCGGTAGTCAAGGTCCGTTTCACAGATAAACTGCCCGCGTATTTCACCGGCGGGGTGAGCAGTCGTGCCGACACTGGCGTATGCGCGGTCCGGCAACAGGTTTTGCAAAAGCGCCGGCGGCACATCTATTTCGCCGTACAAACGCGGGCCGTGCAACACCGGCATGAGGTCAACAATAGCCGCACCCGCTTCGCCTGTTTTTCCGATGTGCAGCGTGATGCTGTTGACGGCGCCTTCCATTCCCACCAGCAGGCCGGTCACCGTCACTTTTAAGCGGTCGGGACTGTATATCAGGGTGATCAATCCCCGGGCTTCGGTGCTTACAGCAGGTATTTGCTCAGCCCCGACTAATTCTGCGTGAAAAACCAGGTGCGGCAACTGAGCGGAAACACTGCCGGCGAATAAACAGGCAAACAAGAGAGGGTAGATCGTTTTTTTCATGTGCGGGTGAATTTGTTAACAAAGGTGCGGCAAAATACAGTGTGTCTACCTGAATTCAGCGACCTGAATGCAGCCTGTGCCGATTGCTGTCATTAGGAAGTAAATATTTCCCGAATCAACCCGCCCAATCTGCAGCCTGCTGGGCGAAGTCTTCAGACTTCGGCCTGATATTGCCCGGACTTTGTCCGGAACAAATAAACAAACGGGACAGGGACTGATTCAATCCAAATCCCCCACATGGAAACGCCCTCAGATGTTGCATAACCCAAATAAGCCTGGTCCAGGCTGGGGGCAAATTGATAGGGAACCGCACGAAAAAAATCATGTATTGCCTTGCGGCCCGATAGGATTGTATTTTACACCCCGCGGTTGTACACCTGAATCAAGTATTCTTTTTTAAGTAAAGGCGGCAGCAGGTCCTGAATTTTCCGGCCTTGCCGACCCAGGGTGTCAATGGTGTTCGAGATGGAATACAGAAACACGTTAACGATGGCAATTTTTTCAAAAGCAGATCCTTCGCGGAGCCATTTTTCGGCAAAAGCAAAGTCTTCCTTTACGTGGCCGTAATCGCCGGCATAAATGTCGCGCCGGGTGACTTCCATCAGGCGTGTGGCAATCTCTTTGGCAATAATGAAAAGGTGCATTTTTATAACAAGTTTTTGACTTGCCCAATGCCAAATTCTATTCCGGACTGTCTGAAATGTCTAAGGTTAATAACACAAAACATTGATTTGCAGAAGAATGAAAAGCAAATGCATCATAGCGCCTTCGAGGAAGACATCCCCAGACCTTTTCAATTTGATAAGGTCTACTTTCATATTGGAAAGGTTAATCCATTTTGAAAATTCCGGCGTTGCCTCCCTCGCACGGTATGTGAGAACTATCATCCCGCCCATCCCTCCCGGTCCAGGCTCCGGTAGTGAATCGCCTCCGACAAATCCTCAATCCGGATATCCGCGCTGCCGGCAAGATCGGCAGCCGTGCGCGCCACTTTCAGGATGCGGTCGTAGGCGCGGGCGCTGAGTTGCAGGCGTTCCATGGCGGATTTCAGCGCTGGTCATCTCGGGGCGTTCGATGGTGGTAAGTTCGTCGCAGGGCACCGGCATCACCTCCACATGCAGGTCAATGCGATCCCTGCTAAGCCTCCATAAACTCCTTCTATATTGGAAGTTTGACAACGAATAATCAAGTCAAAAAACGCCCCGGCACAGAAATTTGAACACCACCTATTCTTACACTTCTGTTCCCAATTGATAATTCCTCTATCATCGAACAAAGACCCCTTCGGCATTAAAAATCAGATCCTTGCCACTGACCTCTACTTCGTAGGTGATTTGGCCCGAGGCATCCAAAATACGGGCGGCTTCCTTGATCTTTTTGCCAGGACGCATTTTGGTCACCGCATCACGGACGGCGGCAGGCAGGTCGGTTATAGCGATTTCGGTTTCGGTTTCGAGCCATGTGCCGTCAAGTGAAAAATTGGCGGACGTTTCCTTGCCGTCAGTCGCGTCAAATTCAGCTTCCCATTCGCCATTTTTTTCCAGCGACCAGTCCACGTCGGTGATGTCCGGGAATTTTTGGTTGAAACTGTTCAAAACTGCCTGTGGCGGTTTCTTTTCGGCAAAAGCCGAAAAACATGAAACGAGCGCAATGAGGCTCAAAAACATGATTTTTTTCATTGTAAATTATTTTTGTGTGAACGATGAGACAAAAGTCAGGGGTGATTTTGGAGAAATCCTATGCGCTCAAAATTTTCGGTTATACCCCACCCGCAACACCTGGGTTTCGTAGTAATCCGTACTTTCCAACTTAAAATCCATCCCCTGGATGGTTTTGTGTATTTGCATCGTGTTGAGCAGGTCAGTGACATTCAGTACCAATTCGCCCTTGCCACGTTGAATACTTTTTTTCAAGCCCATGTCCAGTGCGTAGCGGCTGCCAATGCGACCTTGCGGCAATAAGTCAGGCGCGAGATAGACACTTGAAATTTGTGTTTCCCAATTTCCAGGTAGTTTGACAGTAGCATTCAATTTGAAATTCCCCGAGGTAAATTGCTGTTTTTCTGCTGTATAGGTAGTAGGCACAGGGTATTGATTGACGACTGAAAAAGCCGCGAACGTGCTGCGATACACATTGGCATTGACACTCAGCGACAATTGTTTTGAGACTGTTTGCTGCCAGACGAACTCTGCACCCGTGTTCCAACTGCGCCCGGCATTTTGAAAAACATTATACAACAGCACACTGCCCGGTACCTGTGTGACAATGCGAGTAATGGTGCCGTCGATGATTCGGTGGTAAACTGCTGCGAAAAAACTGCCCTGCGCATAGGAGTTTTTGTAGCCCAGTTCGGCGGACATGGTGAACTGCGGCTGCAAGGTCGGGTTGCCTACTTTGATCAGTTCCGGCTCGTCGTATTTTGGGAAGATACGGATGTCCACCTCGTTCGGCCTGTCCACGCGCCGGTTGAAGAAGAGCGAGATTTTGTTGCGTTCGTTTAATTTGAAGGCTGCCCGCAGGTTCGGGAAGGGCTGAAAGTAGCGGTAGCCGTCGCTTTTGTAGGTGTTGTGATCGGGATTCACCTGGTAGTCTACCTGCACCAATTCGACCCGCAGCCCGCCTTCGAGTTCAATTTTTTGGCTCTCAAAAACATAGTTGCCATAGAGGGCGGGTATTTTTTCGTAATAATTCGCCCAGCCGCCTGCGCCTGTATCGAGCGGAGAGTTTTGTCCCGGGAAAAACTGCATATTAACCGGAATTGAGCGGTAACGCCCCTTGAAGCCCGCTTCTATGCGCCCCTGTTTAAGTGGTTTGGTGTAGTCTGCATTGAAATCCCAGACGTGTTCGTCGGAAAGCAATTTAAAAGCATCCTGCCCGGTGAATGCGGGTAAAGTGTTGGTGAAAAAGTACTTTTCATCCTCCCGGTGAAAGGAGAAGTTGCCCGTAAACAGGAGCGTGTGCCCCGGTTGCGGGAACTTATGGGTAAAAACTGCGGTGCCGAGTGCGGTGTATTTTACTTCGTCCTCTAAAAATTGCCAAAGACGGTAGCGGTTCTCCAGGTTTCCCTCGAAGTAAGGGTTGTCACCGTTATCAATGATTTTTTCACGGTTAAAAAGCCCTGAAATGCTCAACGTATTGCGGGTGTCGAAAACATGGTCAAAACCCGTTTTGGCCGTCGCGTAGTCGGTACGACGGTTGCGCTTCACCTGCTGGAAAATAACCGTTCCATCATTGTATGTTCGGTTCGAGAATTCATTTTTGTTCAGGGTAGGGGCATATAGCCAATCACCCTGAAAAAAGACATTGGTTGCTTTCTTCCGATAATTAATGGAAAAAGAAGGGTTCAGCTTTGGTGTGCCTTGATATTGCGGTCGAATGGTCGGCAGATTCTCTTTTTTGATCCACAAGGCGCCCGCGCCCGCCGTCATGCCGATTTTGCCGTTGAATCCTTCTTGTTCCTGTTTTTTGAAAACGAGGTTGATGATGCCCGCGCTGGCATTAGCGTCGTATTTGGCAGTGGGATTATTGATGATTTCGATACGTTCCAGCGCGGAAGCGGGCAGATTGTCTAACCCGGCTTGAGCGCCATAGCCGGTCAAAGCGGTCTGTTTCCCATCAATCAAAACGGCGACCTTATCGCTGCCGCGCAATTGCACCTTACCGTCCTGCCCGACGGTCACGCCCGGCAAATTGGACATCGCCTGCAAAACCGAGCCGCCCGATTGGCTGATGTTGCCGGCAACTGCAAAGGTTTTCCGGTCCATTTTGGCCGAAACTTCGTCTGTTTTGGAAGTGACCACGACCTCGCCCAGTGTCGTAGGCTCCTCGACCATTTGCAATACACCCAGATCAAGAAACGCGCTCAACTCGCCCACAAGCACCCGTTGCCGCTTGGGTTGGTAGCCTAAAAAGGTAGCTTCGAGCAGGTATGCGCCTTTTTTTAGTCCTGAAAACGTGAACGCACCGGTCTCGTCGGTCAAGGTCCCGGCAGTGAAGACGCTGTCTTTTTCCGTTTTCAGTACGAGACTCAGGTAGGGAAGCGCGATTTTTGTCTGAGCATCCTGCATTTTGCCGTACAGGGTGACACCGCTGCCTGGGGCTTGAGCGAGCACAGTTGTTGCAAAAAACACGGATAACAGGAGAATTAGAGATAAAAACTTGGTATTCGTCATGGCTAAATTTGTTTGTGGGGCAAAAGTCCGGCGAGATTTTGTAGAAATTTGGAAGTTGGCCTGCCCCCTATTTCCAAATCCAACATCTCAACCATTTTTCTATTGGTTTTCTATTTTTGAAATTCAATTCGGGCTGTCCAAAAGTTTTTTTCAAAAATCAAACTCAGCCCAAGACCTTGTTGTGTGCAAATTTCTGCCACCATCGAAAGCCCCAATCCCAGGCCTTCCGTTTGATGGCTTCCCCGGGCAAAACGAGCAGTTAGTTCTCCGACGGGCGCGGTAGGTGGCATGGAGGAGTTCTCCACGACAAAGTTGTTTTCATCTAATAAAACGCGCAGCGACCCGCCCATGAGGTTGTGTTTCACCGCATTGGCCAGCAGATTGCTCACGAGCGTTTCAGCTAAAAAGGAGTTGATTTCGAGCGTTTTGTCACGCAGATCGGTGTGTACAACGAGTTGTTTTTCGGAGATAAAGTCTTCCAGCCATGCCAGTTTTTTTTCTACGAGAGACTTTAATTCGAGTTGTTTTCGCTCTGAGAACTGGTTGTTTTCGATTTTTGATAGCAACAAAAGCGATTGGTTGAGTCGAGCCATGCGTCGCGCGCTTTGCCCGACTATGGCAAGTTGGCGCGCCTGTGTTTCGCTCAGCGTCTCGTCCTGCAAGAGCATTTCCAACTTGTTTTGGATGACCGCAAGTGGCGTTTGCAGTTCGTGACTGGC
>CAYMQY010000089.1:0-16102 GCA_964392655.1 uncultured Saprospiraceae bacterium | reverse complement strand
CCTGAAAAACGAAAACAAAGTCCTGCTGAAAGTAAAAGTGTACGATTGGATGGACCTGTTTGCCGACATCCGCTACTTCACCATCTGCCCGGAAAGCGGGCGGCTCACCAAAACCGAAAAACCGGGCAATGGCGCCGCCTCGGTGCTGCTGAGTCAGGCCGCCATGAAAGAATTTTACCGCCACCCCTTCGGACAATCCTGTAAACGTGTAAGCAAGGCGCTCTACGTCGAGTGCTACCGCAACGGAGCCTGCTCCACTGAAAAACAAAAACGGCTGTACCAGATTTTTGCCGGCAAGTGTATTCGGCAGGAAAAGGCGCATAGCCGGGAGTATTTGAAATGGGCGCATAAACAGGCGGCAGAGCGCTGGGAAGGGTACGAGGGACCTAAAACGTATGCGCAGGTTTTTAAGGAAACGCTGGCGATGATTCGTAGTGGGAAGCGCTGAAAGTCACGTGATTTTATTTCGCACAGACGTTACGCAGAAGGGTTTTCGCAGACGTTACACAGAAATTCTATTGAATTTTCATGTAGCAAAATTCTGCGTAACGTCTGCGCGAAACCCCTAAAACCGCCCCATGTCCCAGCTCACCCAATCGTTTTTCGAGAAAATCCTCACCGCCGAGGGTGGGTATCAAAACCAGTCCGCAGACAGTGGCAATTTCAACCGTTGCGGCGTCAACGCCGGCACCAAATACGGTATCACGCCGAATACCTGGCAAGAGTATTCCGGCCAGCAGTGTCCCGGCGCGGAAACAATGAAAAACCTCACCCAGACGCAAGCCCGGGACTTCATGGATTGGTGGGGCAATCGCTGGCGGATATGGGAAATCTACGACCAGGATTTTGCCGAACTTGTGTTCAACGCCTTTTATGGCAACCCTTCCGCCGCTGCAAAAACCCTACAACTGACCCTGAACCAACGCGGTTACACCCTGGCGCCGGACGGTATCATGGGGAGCAAATCACTCGCGGCCGTGAACGTGGAAACCGCCAAAGACAAGACCGGGTTGTACAACGCCTACCGGGAAGCCTGGCTTTCATACCTCCAATCGCTCGGCAATCCCACCTATACTGCCGGCTGGACCAACCGGATGGATACCTTTTTCCCGCCCTTGCCTGGCACTGACACACCCGCAACACCCCAGCCTCAACCCAACTACCAGGTCGAACTCTGGCAGCGCCGCTTTTCCGGGATGTTCAAAAGCAGCGACGATGCGATTTGGGTATGGACGGCCCTGGCCTTGCTTTTCGGTCTGATCCCCTTCCTTTATTATCGCCTCAAAACCCTGCATTTATGACACCCAAAACCAAATACGCCCTCCTGGCCACATCGCTTTTCCTCGGCTTATCTGGTCTGACCTGGTGGCTGTACCGCCGTTTCTTTCGCGACGGTCTTGGCCCCACTGGAAAGTGGGACGACGAGGGCGGTACCACCGAGCAACCGCATACCGTGGCCGGGTCGGAACTCAGTTATGAGCAATCGCCCATCATTATGAGCCACTTTGACATCCAGGAATTCGACTCATCTGATCAGCTTGGCAGTGGCGTTTACATGAAAATCAAATTCCTCAAAATGCTTGATGCCGCTCGGGAGCAGGCCGGTATTCCGTTCCGGGTCAATTCCGGTTACCGTACTCCAGAGCACAATACAGCCGTGGGCGGTGTGCCGGATTCCGCACACACGCGGGGTTGGGCAGCGGATATTGCGGCGCGAACGCTGGAGCAGAAGATCAGGATTGTGCGGGCGGCCAGGAGTGTTGGGTTCAACCGGTTTGGGATTTATGATACGTTCATTCACCTGGATTGTGATCCGGGGAAGCGGGGGGATGTGGCTTGGAATGGGAAGATGAACGCCGTCGAAAAAGGTGGGAGTTTTTCAATGTTTCCTTTCGATCCGTTTACTGTTTGATGCCCGGGTTCAAATATCCTGAGTGATCCGCAGGCTGGTTTTGCCTTCTGTAACTTCATGCTCCCGTTTGCTCAGCAACCGCAATAACCCCACCACCAAATACACCGGGGTCTGCAACAAAAACCACGATTTCCGCGCACTCTTCCCCGAGTCAAATCCGGTATGTTCCGCCACCTTCTCCCAGGAAAGGCCATCCGGTAAGCGGTACCGCTCGGTGGTGCCATCCTTGAAAACAGATACTCGCAAAGCATCCATCAGCGCGTCTGCTTGGGCCATCGTGCTGGCTTTTACTTCAATTTTAAACCTGAATGGCTTGGTGAGCGCGATGACCGGCGTTTTGCAGAGTACCATCAGTTTTATGGTGTCCTCAAAACTCATCCGGTCTTTTACCAGCAGGCGAGCGATGCTGGATTTGTTGGCGTAGTGCAAAGGGCCGGCCGCGTCTTCGTAGGAGACACCAGCGCGGGACATTTCGGCGCGGAGGGCGGTTTGGAGGGCGAAGACTAAGGAGGTAAGGTTTTCCATGTGCTTTGTTTTCAGGTACAAGATAACGAAAAGCAAGCCCGGTACAGGGCTTTAATGGCAAAGTTATCTGGGTTTTGGCGACTGATATGCAACAATTGGCTTAAAATTCATCGGCAAACCGGTTCTTTCCCGATTGGTTTGGATTTTGATAAAGGATTTTGGTTATCCTCCATGCTACCTTCGCTACTTTTGAATCGCCCTTTCAGTATTTTATGCCACGGTAGGGATGTCTTCAAAATATAAGGACTCTATCAGGCAACCTTCGGGAAATTTTGACTGAATATATTGTCGAACGTGAATAACGATGGGTTAAAACACCTCCTTACCGGCTGTTTAAATAACGACCGCCGCAGCCAGGGAGCCTTGTACGAACGGTTTTATAGCTACGCCTTGTCGGTGGCCTTGCCTTATTGTGCCCACGAAGAAGAAGCCCGCGAAGTAGTCAACGATGCTTTCCTGAAGGTTTTCACCGGTATAGGACGTTACGACCCAGCTTTCGCCTTCGCTACCTGGCTCCGTACAATCGTGGTACGCACAGCCATAAATCGTTATAAAAGTCGACAGAACGAATTAGTCCTTTACGACCTGACCGAAGGACTTGACATTCCAATGGAGGATGACTTTTTGTCGAAAATGGCGGTGGAAGACTTGCTGCGATTGGTACAAAAGCTGCCGCCTGCTTACCGGATGACGCTCAATTTATTCGCATTAGAAGGGTTTTCCCATGCTGAAATATCGGAAATGCTGGGCATATCGGTCGGCGCTTCCAAGTCGAACCTATCCAGAGCTAAAGCAAAATTGAAACAAATGTTGACCGACTATCTACCGAAAAAATATGGCTGAGAAGAATTTTTTTGATCTGCTAAAAGAAAAAATGGCCGCTCTGAGGCCATCCGCGCGGCACCGCGAGGATGATTGGACTGCTCTGACAGCCCGGTTGAACGAGGCGTTGCCCCAACAACCACAGGATCGCCGGCGGGCATGGTTGCCTCTGCTGTTATTGCTACTCGCCCTGCTGTCGAGCAATGCTTTGTGGTGGAACGAAAGCCTCGAAAATCGAACGGCTATGCGACGAGTCGAAGTGCAACTTGCTGGCCTCCAAACCTCGGTCTCTTCATTAAGAGCGGTCTCGCCGACCGTTCGCACGGATACCGTATGGCGGACGGTTTATATTCAAATGCCAAATCGGTTGCAGTTTGAAGCGCCTTTGCCGGTACAACGGAGTGAAGTTGTAGCCAATAATAATCCGTCCATTAACCGGGAAAATGGCTCTGATGCGAACAAAACATTGACCGGGTCTGTAAGCAACGACTATCCAGCGCAACTAAAATATGTGAAGATTGGCCCGGATCAGAAGGACTCAGGTCTTACCTATGCAACCGCTCGACAACCCGAACTTTCAGGCCTTGGACAGGGCACTACTGCGAGAGTTAGCCCGTTACGGATGCTTGAAATGCCTGAATTGGTATTTTTGAAAACATCCGCTCAGCGGGCGCCATTCAATCCCGATGTTGCTCTCATTCCTGAACTAAAACCGTACAAACCCACCCGCCCGTTCGGCTCCTTATTGCTCAATGCGCTAAAACCAAAGTATGTGAAGGTAGGGGTAATGGGAGGATGGTTGCATCCTTTAAGCACGGCTTTAAAGCACCAGGTCGGGTTTGAAGTCGGTGCACAAGGAGCTATCGGCTTTTCACGCCATTGGTCCTTAATCCTGGAGTACACCTACGGACAATTGCATTATGAGTCCAGCAAGCCTTCGGCCATTTTGGGCTCGCCCGAGCTTCCTGGGCTACCTTCATCGGAGCATCACTATGCACACCTGGACGTGAAACGGCAACCGATGCGGCAATTTGGACTTGGATTGCGTTGCACCTTCTCCGAATGGGGCAAGACCCGCCCGTACATCGGGTTGAATTGGGGCACTCAGACCATATTACCTTACACGGTCGAATACGAAGTACAACATGAACCAAGCGGTACAATCCAACCGAATATTCTTACCGTCGATAAAACTACACGCCTGCGGAACACCATTCGCTTTGGAGTCGGGCTGGAAGTGCCGCTTTCACGAAGGTTCGATCTCACCGTGGAAGGTTTTTATCTGCATCAATGGCAGAAAAAAAACAAAGATACCTTGAACCCGATGGGGCTTCGGGTAGGGGTCAACTGGGCGTTTTAACAAATCTTCATTCGTAAATGCCAATGGACCGGATTCCTTGGAGCCGGTAACTGCGCCTTCCATCGGCCCAATAATGGGGTCGGTGGGAGGCGCAGTTTTTTTAAGGCGCCTGCTCAAATTTGAAAATTTTACTCCGATAGGCAACCTTTAGGAGTCGTGTCTTGAATATGTAGAAACAAAATCTACTTATGTCGAACAAGGATTCATGGAACTCCATACATTTAGTAAACGCTTATGTTAACGAAGATAAGCTGCAAAAACCGGAAGAAACCATATTGGGTATTGTAAAGGATAAATTGAAGGATTGGCGAATGTTGGACCTGGGTATCGGATTAGGCCGAACGACCTTGCATTTCGCGCCGCTTGTAAAGGAATACGTCGGTACGGACTATTCATTCGGCATGATAAAAACGTACCAGAAGATGTTTCCTGAAACGGAACCAAAGATTCAGGTGAGGTTGAGCGATGCGCGAATGATGCGGGAGTTCGAATCGAACTATTTCGATTTTATATTATTCAGCTTTAACGGTATAGACTATATATCGCATGAGGATCGGGTTGATGCGCTGAAGGAGATAAAAAGAATCGGGAAGAATGGCGGGCTTTTTGTTTTTTCAACGCACAATCTGCAATACGTTGAAAATCTATATACTATAAAAATCCATAACGGCTTAAGGTATTCTGCCTATCAATGCTACCGGTATTTTAGGTTGATTTATGAAAACGGCTTTCCGGGGAAATACCGGGATAAAGACTTCGCCATTATTAACGATGGAGCGCATCACTTTAAATTGAATACGTACTATATCAAGCCGACCGCCCAAGTCGAGCAATTGGAGCGTATGGGCTTCAAAAACATTCGGTTGTTTTCATTAAAAACGGGTGGCGAAGTGGAGAAAGCCAGACTAAACGGAGCCGGCAAAGATAGCTGGATTTATTATTTGTGCGAGATATAACGCATGGTCGATGTTTCTTGGTGACATCCTCATCCTAATTATTTATACAATTTTTGAGCCCGAAAATCGTTCTGACAGACTTTTACTACATTTGTCCCATGTTCTGGTTTGCCCGCATTTTTGCCTTTTATATGTTCTTGCTTGGATGTCTGCCATGTGTAGACGTGGAGCAAGACGGGCATTTGCAGCAAACCAGCCGACAGTCCGTTTTCAAAACAACCGATTCGCAAGCCTGCGGGCATCATCACGACTGCAATGACCTTTGTTCGCCGCTTTGCTCCTGCGCTTGCTGTGGGTGCGTGACCACTTCGGTCAAAGCTCCTTTTTTAGAACCGCTTGTAGCCGGGCCTTTGGTTGAAAAAGTTCAATCCGGTTTCTTTTACCAAGTTCCCCTTTCCGCTGCTCATCTCGCGGTGCTGTTCCGTCCTCCGATAAACAAGTTGGGTTAAGTTTTTCACGCTGACCGGTCTGTCCAGACTTTCCTCATTCGGCACGATGCCGGGTGTGGGCGTCGGCATTTTTCCATCCATCAACCCAACCGTGTCCATGTTAGACAGGATCATTCATTTTTCCATCCACAATAAACTCATCATCGGGCTATTCACACTGGCGCTGGCAATTTGGGGCACAATTTCATTCATCCGTCTCCCCTTGGATGCCGTGCCCGACATCACCAACAACCAGGTACAGGTTATCACCCAAGCCTCCACGCTGGGCGCCCAGGAAGTAGAACAATTTATTACCGCCCCGATCGAACTGGCCCTGGCCAATATTCCAAAAGTAGTGGAGCGGCGCTCCATTTCCCGTTCGGGTTTGTCGGTTATCACCGTTGTTTTTAAAGACGATGCGGATATATACTGGGCGCGCCAGCAAGTTTCGGAAGGTTTGAAAGAAGCGCAGGATGCCATACCCAAGGGGATGGCCGAGCCTTTTTTAGCCCCGATTACTACCGGCCTCGGCGAGATTTATCACTACACCATCCACCCGAAAAAGGGATTCGAGGATAAATACACGGCCACCGACCTGCGCACCTTGCAGGATTGGGTAGTCAAGCGCCAACTCGCCGGGACGCCCGGCGTAGCCGAGGTGAGCGGCTGGGGCGGTTTCGTGAAGCAATACGAACTCGCCGTGGACCCCGACAAACTCAACGCACTGAATCTCACCATGCCCGACGTATTCCAGGCCCTGGAACGAAACAACGAGAATACCGGCGGCTCGTACATCGAAAAAGGCAGCAATCTCTATTTCATCCGGGGCATCGGCCTGGTGAAGACCTTGCAAGACATCGAGCGCATCGTCGTCACAACCCGCAACGGCATTCCGGTGCTGGTACGCGACGTGGGCACGGTGCAATTCGGCAGCGTTAACCGGCTCGGCGCCGTCACCCGCAACGGCGAAGGGGAAGTGGTGGCCGGCATCACGCTCATGCTCAAAGGGGACAACTTCGTGGAGGTAAGTCGCCGGGTGAAAGAACGGATCGCCGTCATTCAGCAAGCCTTGCCCGAAGGCGTGGTGATCGAGCCTTTTATCGACCGCACGGAATTAGTCGGGCGCACCATCGGCACGGTGGAAAAAAACCTCCTGGAAGGCGGGCTTATCGTGGTATTCATTTTGGTGTTGTTGCTCGGCAACCTTCGCGCGGGCCTGGTGGCAGCATCGGTGATTCCGTTGGCCATGCTGTTTGCATTCAGCATGATGAACCTTTTCGGCGTATCGGGCAACCTGATGTCGCTCGGCGCCATTGACTTCGGTTTGCTGGTGGACGGCACGGTTATCATCGTGGAGTCCATCGTACATCGCATCACGGGCAGCCATTTGTTCCCCGGAGTCGCTCGGCTGACCCAGCGGCAAATGGACAAAGAGGTTTATACGGCCGCGTCCAAAATCAGAAACAGCGCGGCGTTCGGGGAAATTATTATCCTCATCGTTTATCTCCCGATTCTTTCGCTGGTCGGCATCGAAGGCAAAATGTTCCAACCGATGGCCCAAACGGTCGGTTTTGCCATATTGGGCGCTTTCATCCTTTCGCTGACGTGGGTACCGATGGCTGCCGCCTTGTTTTTGGGTAAGGAAACGACGCATAAAGCCAACGTGTCGGATCGTATCATGGCATTTTTCCAAAAGCTTTACGGACCGGCCCTGGAACGTGTTTTGCATTGGAAAAAATTGACCGTGGGTATTTCCGCGCTCTTGTTCGCGCTGGCGTTGTGGGGATTTTCGCGCATGGGGGGGGAGTTTATCCCCACGCTGGAAGAAGGCGACATGACGGTGGAGTTCAGTATGATGCAAGGCACATCGCTGACACAAATGGTAGAGAGCACCACCAAAGCTGAAGAAATTTTGATAAAAAACTTCCCGGAAGTGAAGCAGGTGGTGAGCCGCATCGGCTCGGCCGAAATTCCTACTGATCCGATGCCCGTGGAACGCGCGGACATCATGGTGGCCATGAAGCCGAAAGAGACCTGGCGGGAAGAAGTATGCGACAGGGAAGAAATGCAGGAAGCGATGGAGGAGGCGCTTTCAGTGCTTCCGGGCGTAAATATCGAACTGACGCAGCCGATGCAAATGCGTTTCAACGAACTGATGACGGGTATCCGGCAGGATGTGGCCATCAAAATCTTCGGCGACGACCTCGACGTGCTGGCCGACCAGGCCGCCGAAGTAGCCCGGCTCATCGCTCCGGTAGAGGGCGTGACCGAGCCGACGCTGGAAAAAGTGCGCGGCTTGCCGCAGGTGCAGGTCACCTACGACCGGGACCGGCTGGCGCAATTCGGGCTGAACGTGGCCGACATCAATATGATTGTCAAAACGGCTTATGCGGGCAGCACGGCAGGAGTGGTGTACGAAGGGGAAAAACGATTCGACCTGGTGGTTCGGCTCGAACGCGGCCTGCGCACCGACCTGAGCAACCTCGAAAACCTGTACATCCCCACGCCCGACGGTCAGAAAGTACCGCTCGGCCAGGTCGCCGCTATCGAATACAAGGAAGCCCCCGCACAGGTGAGCCGCGAGAGCGGGCAGCGGCGCATATTTGTGGGGTTCAACGTGCGCGGGCGCGACGTGGAAAGCGTGGTAGAAGAAATCGAAGGCATTTTGCAGAAAAACTTTCGATTGCCGAGCGGTTATTACTACACTTTCGGTGGCCAGTTTCAAAACCTGCGCGAGGCGAAGGAGCGGCTTTCCGTGGCCGTTCCGGTGGCGTTGGCCCTGATTTTTGCCTTGCTGTTTTTCACGTTCCGGTCCGTCAGTCAAGCCTTTTTAATTTTCACCGCCGTGCCGCTGTCGGCCATCGGCGGCGTGGCGGCACTGGCGGTGCGGGATATGCCGTTTTCGATTTCGGCAGGCGTGGGTTTTATCGCGCTTTTCGGCGTGGCGGTGTTGAACGGCATTGTCCTGATCGGCTATTTTAACCAACTGAAGTCGGAAGGCGTGACCGACGTGTTCGAAAGGGTGCGGCAAGGCACCCGCGTTCGGCTTCGTCCGGTTATCATGACGGCAGCGGTGGCTTCGCTGGGCTTTTTGCCGATGGCTTTGTCCGCTGGCGACGGCGCGGAAGTGCAGCGCCCGCTGGCGACCGTGGTCATCGGAGGGCTAATTTCGGCCACGCTGCTCACGCTGCTCGTACTGCCGTGTCTGTATGTTTATTTCGAAAAATGGTTCGGTAAGGGAATGAAGCCGGTTGTGGCGTCGCTGGCCATTCTTGCCCTGGCGCTTTTCCCAAAAACAGGAACGACTCAAACGACGCTGACCTTGGATGAAGCCATTGCCCAAGCCAAATCCAACAACCTGCAAATTAAAACCGGTAACTACCAGGTTCAACTTCAACAAAAGTTGCGCGGCGCGGCATACGACATGCCGAAAACGAATTTCAGCGCGCAACTGGGGCAGTACAATTCCAGGCAATTCGACCAGGGCTTCGGCGTCGTGCAGGAAATTCCCAATCCTCGTAACCGGAAAGCCGGTTTGGCGCTTGCCAACACCAATATCCGCGCTACCGAACTCGCGCTGACCGTCACGACCAACGACCTGACCTATGAGGTGCGCTCGGTCTGGTATGAACTGGTTTATTTATTTGAAAAACGGCGGCTTTTGCAACGCCAGGATACGCTTTTGACAGGATTTGTCAAAGCGGCGGACGCCCGTGTGCGCACCGGGGAAACGAACAGCCTGGAAAGAGCAACTGCCGAAGCGCAACTGGGAGAAATCCGCAACCAATTGGCCCAGGTTACCGCCGACATTCAAATCGCTCAGGTGCTGTTGCAAACGCTGCTCAACGCCGCCCAACCGGTGGGCATCCCACCCGATGCCCGCTTAGGCAAAAGGACTTTGCCGGATTTCGCGGGCGGCGCGTCCGACAATCCCGCCCTGGCCTGGTTTCGCCAGCAAGTTGCGCTTAGCCAGGCTTCAACCGGTGCGGAAAAAGCGCGGTTGGCGCCGGATTTCAGCATCGGCTACCTCAACCAGTCGCTTAATTCTGTCGAACCGGGCGCCGACCCTCGCTACACCTCGGGCGATCGCTTTCACGTCGTGCAGGTCGGCATCGCCGTTCCCATTTTTCGCAAGGCGCAAAAGAATCGCGTCGCGGCTGCAAGGATCGCGGAGCAAATCGCGCAGACCAACCTGGAAGCGCGGACGATCCAACTCGAAGGGCAGTACCGGCAAGCCCTCCAGGAATACGAAAAACAGCACGTTTCGTTGGACTACTACGAAAAAACCGCGCTGCTTACCGCCGACCTGTTGCTGAGCAACGCCCAAAAGGCATTTCGTGCCGGCGACGTTGGCTACCTCGAATATGCCCAGGCGCTCGGCCGCGCCAACGACATCCGGCTCGGCTACCTGGACGCGCTCGACGCGTTCAATCGGGCGGTCATCGACATCGAATGGCTGGCCGGGAAATAACGCGTCGGCGAGTTTGCTTTTCACCTTTTCAACATCATCTAAAAATAAAAGACAATGAAATTTCTGCATCATATATTCTTCGCCATGACACTCGGTGCCGTCCTGCTGTCGGCAGGCTGTGGAGGTAAAAAAGCCGAATCCGGGGCCGGATCGGAAGAAAACGAACACCATGAAGGCGAAGAACAGGAAGTGGCGCTGACAAGCGACCAATACAAAATAGCGGGCATCGAAACCGGCAAGGTGGAGACCCGACCGCTCTCTGGCACAGTGAAGGTGAACGGCGTGTTGGATGTGCCGCCGCAAAACCTCGTGAGCATCAGCGCGCCCGCGCCGGGGTTTTTGAAAAAATCGGACCTGTTGCAGGGCACGCACGTTCGCAAGGGCGAAGTTATCGCGGTATTGCGCAACCTGGAATTCATCACCGAGCAACAGGCTTACCTCGAAGCCCGGCAAGAACTTGCCGCCGCGCGAGGCCAACTGGAATATGCCGAGGCCGAGTACAAACGACAGGAGGAGCTCGCTCGTGAAAACGTGAACGCCGGCAAGACACTGCAAGCGGCCAAAGCCGAGTACACCACGCTGAAGGCCAAGGTTGCCGGCCTGGAAGCCAAAACGGGTGGTCAACGGGCCCGGCTCAAATTGCTGGGCATTGATCCGGACCGCCTTTCGCCCGATAATTTTCAGAGCGAAATCAACCTTTACTCTCCCACCAACGGTTATGTCACGGAGGTGAACGTGAATGCGGGCAAATATGTGGGAAGCACGGAGGTCCTGTTCAAAATAGCCGACACGGAACACCTTCACGCCGAACTGACCGTGTTTGAAAAAGACATTCTAAAACTCAATGTCGGCCAGAAAGTACGCTTCACGCTCGCCAATGAAACACGGGAACGCACGGCGACCATTTATCTTTTCGGGCGCGAAATAAGTCCTGGCCGCAGCATCCGCGTTCACTGCCATCTGGACAAAGAAGATACCAATCTGCTGCCCGGAATGTACTTCAAAGCCTCGGTCGAAACGGGCGCTTCTCCCGTGCCGGCCTTGCCCGAGGCGGCGCTCGTAAGCAGTGAGGGCAAAGACTATATTTTCGTAGAAGAACCGGAGGGAGCGCCTAAGCCCGAAGCCCATGAGCACGAAAAGGGCGAAGCTGCCCACGATGCCAAAAAAGAAGAACACGACCACGCCGGGGACGAAAAAGAAACGCATGGAGCGCGCCACTTCCGAATGGTGGAAGTAAAACGCGGAGTGACCGACGGCGGCTGGGTGGAAGTGTTGTTGCCGGAAGACTTCGATTTGGCGAACAGCAGGGTCGTGGTGAAGGGCGCTTTTTATCTCCAGTCCGCCTCCAAAGCGGCCGCCCAGGGAGAAGAAGGACACGCACACTGAAAAAATAGTTCTTCGTCTTATGTTTATACAGGTTCGGCAGCCTTTTCGAGGGGAATTGGTTCTTCCTGTTCAGGGTTGCTTTTTTCAAAAAGTCAGATGCTACAGACAGTCAATCGTTCACTTTTAAATTTTTTTATCATGAAAAAAGGTATTCTACAGTTACTGGTTTTATTTCTCGCGAGCACAGGAAATCTGCCGGCTCAGCCAAACATCGTCGTCAGCCCGGACAGTCTGTATGCTTCGATGCCCTCAAACGAGTTCGAAATAGACCTGCTCGCGCAAATTGCCAATTTAACCAGCGGCACGGTACTGATTCGTTGGACACGTGTCATCGAACAAAAACCACAAGAGTGGAGTGTCAACTTTTGTGATAAAAACCTGTGCTATCTGGAGGTTGTTTCAACTAGAACATTTGAGTTGAATAATGGAGAAAGCGGTATGCTGAAACCGATTTTTTATCCCAACGAGGTGCCGGGAACAGGAGTGTTGCGACTCTATTTACAATCTGAAACTCCTGGCATTACCTGGGCTGACACGATCGTATATGTGGCTGTTGCTACCGGCCTTTCAGGAACCGTCAATATCGAGCAAGTAACGAATGTATCGGTATTTCCTAACCCCGCTAACGATATGCTGAACGTAGTAACCGCCGATGCAAACCTGCAAGGCCAATGGCGTATTACGGACATGGCGGGCAAGGTTTGGGGGTATTCGACAACAGGCGTTTCAACGATTGCCGGACAAATCCCCGTTGCGCATCTTCCCGCCGGGCTGTACCTGCTGAATGTGCTGACTCCTGACGGTAGATATGCGGTTGCAAAAAGCTTCACGGTACAGCGATGAACGGTTAACAGTTTCAATTCATAAGGCAAGGGTGGCGGTAATATTTTATCGCTGCCCTCTTTTGGAGGCAAAGGCTTCGCATGTGCAGCGCAAATTAAAAACCCTGGAATTAAGCAGGCCAGGGTTGGCAGCCCTTTCGAGGGAATTCTTTCTTCTTCGTCATGTTTCTTTCGGGGGGCTGCCGTTTGATATTGCTCCGTTGCCAGTCATTCATCGAGCATAATATTCAATAAATGACCATTGATACTGTCATCGAAAAACTCCGGCGCACCGAACCGTGGAATGCCCTGCCGGAATCGGCATGGCTCGATCTGTGCCGGGTGGCCCGACCGATGGCGATTCCAAAGCACAAGATTGTTTTCCACCAGGCGGAACAAGGTGTGGGCTTGTATTTCGTGATAAGCGGCTTGCTCAAATTAAGCAAAACGACCTCACAAGGTAAGGACACGGTGATCTCCCTGGCACAGCCCGGAGATATCGTAGGGGAACAACTTCTGAGCGCAACGGGCTGTTACGCTTATCGTGCACAAACGCTTGCAGAATGCGTACTGCTTGAAATAGATGCGGATTGGGTGCAACACACGGCGCATCAATGCCCGGCCTTCGGCTGGACGTTGTGCCGCTATTTGCTCGACCGTTTACATAAAGCGGAAGAACGTTTGTTGCGTTATCGTTTCAACCTGACGAGGCAACGGATCGGTTTTTTCCTGAAAGAAATGGCCCACCATCACGCATATACGCTCGCCAACGGCGAAATAGAAATTCGACTGCCGCTAACCCATGAATTGATCAGCGAAATGGTAAACGTATCGCGACAACAGGTTACGACGATTTTAAAACAATGGGCCAGAGAAGGCATAATCCGCTACTCGCGACAACGGATACTGCTGAGCAAGCCGGAACGACTGTGAAAAGAGTTATTTTTAAACCGACATGCGCAAAGTTTTCACCATATTCCTAATCGCACTGCTCACTCTGCCGTTTTGGGTGAAAGGAGTGGTACTGTTGCATTTTTTAGCGAATCGCGCATACATAGTAGAGCAGTATTGCGAGAACAAGGGCAAACCGCAAATGCATTGTGAGGGTAAGTGCTATCTTCACAAGCAACTGCAAAAAGCCGAAACTTTGCCGCGCGAAACGCGGGAAACGCCCCTTTCGAAATGGCTAAAAAAATGGGAACTTTCGGAGTTTGATTCATCCGGTCAGCACTTGGAATTGCACGTCTCCAAGCGTGGAAGCGGAAGCCGGTATCTTCCCAATGGCGGGCATACGCTGCACGGGCATCTGACCGTCTTGGAATTGCCACCAGACCTGGATGAACACTACGCGGGGTTACCCGCGCCCGCTTCTTCAGAACTGTTCGCCCTCAAACATTACAAATCATGCACCTAAAAATATCTGCCGTTTGGACAACGGTACTTTTCTTTATTGCCTTCCTCATGCTCGCCACTAACTCCTGTAAAAAAGATGACAAGGTGGATTGCAGCAAAGTGGCGGGCGCTACCTTCACCAGCAACGGAGGCAAAATGCAGGCGCTCCTGCAAAATAAATGCAGCAATGCCAGTTGCCACGGCGGAGCCGGTGACGGTACGCAACACTGGACCTATTCTGCGGAATACGATAGCCTGACCTCGCATTTTGAGCACATGTACGAGGCTGTGGTTATCGAGAAAGAAATGCCGCAGGCCGGGTCAACTCAACTGACACAAGAGGAGCTGGATGCCTTTGAGTGTTGGAAGCAGGCCGGTTTCCCGGAGTAAACGAGTAGTTTTTTAACATCCCGCAGCCTGCCCGGAAGGCGAGATTTGTTTTTCGGGCGGCTGCTTTTGTATGTAGCAAAATATGTCAAAACTAAAAGGCGCATCCGGTTGGTTGGCTTCGGGGCTTCTGGCCTTTCTCGCGCCGTTCCTCTGTTGTATCGCCCCAATACTGGCACTGGTTTTCGGGGCAAGTGCCGCCGCTTCGGCTTCGACGTTCACCAATCGGTATCGCTGGTTGTTTTTCGGACTGGCAGCCGTGTCATTCGGGTACGCCGGCTGGAAATTGATTTACAAAAAAAGGCAAAAAACCGGCCTGTCGAATCTTCAATCCTTACTCACTTGCCCCCGGTGCGGGCATCAAAAAATTGAAACCATGCCCACCAATGCCTGTCAATTTTTCTACGAATGTGAAAACTGCAACGCACTACTGAAACCTAAGCCGGGCGATTGCTGTGTGTTTTGCTCTTATGGTACCGTCAAATGCCCGCCGGTTCAGGCAGGCGATAAAAATTGCTGTTAAAAATGGAAAAAACTCCTCACGTCCATTCCTACGATGCGCAAGGCCGTCAACTTTGCTGCACCCTCGAAGAAAAAATTGACCTGAAAACCGGCCCGCCGCCGCCCCTGCCCCATTCCGGCGACGACGGGCACGACCATGACCACGAAGGCGGCGCGGCGCGCGGCCCCTGGCGCGAATATCTTCCCGCCATCCTCAGTTTAGTGCTGTTACTCAGCGGCATTGCGTTGGATCAGTATATCCAGCCGGGATTTTTTAAAGGCTGGTTGCGCTCGGTTTGGTATCTTGCGGCCTACCTACCCGTCGGTTTGCCCGTGCTGAAGGAAGCCTTACAGGCTATGGGCAAAGGCGAATTTTTTACGGAATTTTTGCTGATGAGCATCGCCACGGTCGGCGCGTTCGCCATCGGCGAATACCCGGAAGGCGTGGCCGTGATGCTGTTCTATGCCGTCGGCGAGTTGTTTCAAACGGCGGCGGTGCGCCGCGCCAAAAGCAATATCAAGGCCCTGCTCGATGTACGACCCGACACGGCGGAAGCGCTTAAAAACGGCGCCTGGGTTGTCGTCAAGCCCGATCAGGTGGAAGTAGGCGACACCGTGCGCGTCAAACCGGGAGGGCGCGTCCCGCTCGACGGGGTGTTGCTCGGCGGTGGCGGCGCCGCGTTCAATACCGCCGCGCTCACCGGCGAGAGCAAGCCGACCGACGTGGAACCTGGCGGTACCGTACTGGCAGGCAGCATCGCGGCGGACAAAATGGTGGAAATTCGCGTGAGCAAACCTTTCGGTGAAAGCAGCATCGCCCGTATTCTCGATTTGGTACAAAACGCCACCGCCCGCAAGGCGCCCACGGAGTTGTTCATCCGCAAGTTTGCTAAAATCTATACCCCGATTGTGGTTTTGCTGGCCGCACTGCTGGTCATCGTGCCGTATTTCGTCGTACCAGATTATTCTTTCGAGACTTGGCTATACCGCGCCTTGATTTTCTTAGTCATTTCCTGCCCCTGCGCGCTGGTGATTTCGATTCCGCTGGGTTATTTCGGTGGCATCGGGGCGGCATCGCGCAACGGAATTTTGTTCAAAGGCTCCAATTTTTTGGACGCCATGACCAAAATCAATACGCTGG
>CAYMQY010000088.1:4104-16170 GCA_964392655.1 uncultured Saprospiraceae bacterium | reverse complement strand
GTGGAAACCAAGGCGCTGAATCAGGCTGTAAAACGAAACATGGAACGCTTCCCGGATGACTTCATGTTTCAACTGACCCCTGAAGAGTGGGACGCCTTACGAATTGAAAAGGGGTCACAATTTGTGACCCCCTCTGCGAAATTTCGAAGTCGTATGTATCTGCCGTACTGTTTTACCGAACAAGGCGTGGCCATGTTATCGAGTGTTTTGCGCAGCTCACAGGCTGTTCAAACCAATATAGCCATCATGCGAGTGTTTGTTGCCTTGCGGAACTACGCGCTCTCCTACGCCGAACTCTCCCAAAAAATCACCGAACTGGAAGCCAGATACGACGCCGAAATTGCAGATATTCACGAAGCGTTGACCCAACTGGCGCCGCCCGACAAAGACCCGGACGCCTGGGAGAACCGCCCGCGGATCGGCTTCAAAATCTGAGCCTTATTCCACCCGCGACACCACCTTCCCTTCCCGAAGTTGCGTTTCCAGCACATCGCCGGGCGCTACGGCACCGGCGTCAGTGAGCACCTTGCCGGCTTTGAACGTCAGGCTGAAACCCCGGCGCAGGGTAGCGTCCGGATGCAGGGCGGCGCAAATGTCATCGGCGCGCTGCAGATCGGTTGCGGCATGTTGAATAATTCGCCGCCACAAGCCGGGCAAACTCGCCGTCGCCGCTTCCACTTGTTGGCGTGCGGTGCGAAGGCGCGTCTGAGCGCTCCAGAAAATCGCGGATTCCAGGTTGCTTAAATTCAGGTTGGTTACTGTCAGGTGCCGGTCGGCAACAGCGCGGAATTGTTCTGCCAGCCGCAGCAGGTCATTTTCAAAAACCAGGTTGTGCTGCACGAGGAAATCGGCTACGGCAGTGGGCGTTTTCAGGGCGGAGTGAGCCACGAGGTCGAGCAATGTTTCGTCGGTATCGTGGCCGATGCCGGTGAACAGGGGCAAGGGCAAGGTCGCGGCGGCTTTGCAAAGTTCAAGGCTGTCAAAACCGCCGAGATCGAGCCGGGCGCCGCCGCCGCGCAATACGACCACGCAATCGAACCGCTCGCGCTGGGCGGCCACAGCCTCCAGCGCGGCGATCATTTCCGGTTCGAGGCCGGCGCCTTGCACGGCTGAGGAGAAAAGCCGGCAATGAAAATCATACCCGAACGGGTTTTGCGTCAGGTGCTGCCGGAAATCCTGAAAACCGGCGGCGCCTTCCGAACTCACCACAGCGATGCGCTGCAACACGGAGGGTAGCGGCAGGGCGCGGTTGCGTTCCAGCAGGCCCAATTGGCGCAAGGTGTCCAGCGTTTGGCGGCGACGGAGTTCGAGGCGACCAAAGGTGTAGGCCGGGTCGGCATCGGTCACGATCAGCCGAAGGCCGTATTGCTCGTGGTACTCCACCCGCACGCAGAGGCGTACTTCACGCCCTTCCTGCAGCACCTCGTTGAGGGTGAGTCCGACGGACAGGCGCAGCCGCAGGAAGTCGCGTTGCCAGAGTACTGCCTGCGCCGAGGCGGCGATATCGCTGCCGGGTGTTTCGCCTTTTTGTACGAGATTCAGAAAGACATGCCCGCGCGAACGCCCGGCCTGTGCAATTTCGGCGGTAACCCAGAGGGGTTCCTGAAAATTCAGGGCAAGTACCTGCCGGATGTATTCCTGCAGATCGAGCAGGGAACAGGTTTGCATGTCATCCGCCGCTTTTTTCCCGGCCGGTGAACTGGACGGTAAAAACTCCTGCTTTTTCGCCGTTGCTCTGCCAGGAATACAGTGCGCCGTTTTCAATAAGCAGCGTTTTGAGAATGCCGAGGCGGAGGTTTTCATCGTGCAGCAGGTCAATGCAAATCAGGCGCCCGTCGTAGAGTGCGGTGATATCCTGCACCAGCGTGTGGCCGATCACGATGCGTTTGCCGCCGGAAAATGCGATGGCGGCGTCCATTTCTTCATTGGTAATTTTCTTTTTGGCGGCACCGCGAAACCACAGAATTCCAAAGTTCGGGTTGAACACAAACTGGGCCAGCGAATCGGAAATTTGCCCGTATGGAGTGCCGATATACTTGCGGGCAATATCGTTGAGATCGGTCAGGGTGAGGGTGCTGGCGGCCAGTTCCGGGCTGATACCGCCGTGGCAAAACACGTAGTCGCCGATTTTTTCCACGGCGTTTTTGGTGCGTAGCCAGCGCCCGAGTTCGGAGTTGTTGTCGTACCAAAGGCCGTAATCCTCCCCAATCAGTTGGGCATTTTCGATGTATTTGTTGCGTACGTAACCAAATTCGCCGCACAGGTTCAGGGCTTCGTGGTTGCCGAGAATGAAATGCACCTTGCCGCCGGCTTCCTCGGCTTCGGTTTCCAATTTGTAAATAAGCCAGAGTACCTCCGTGACGTTCAGGCCCCTGTCAAAAAAATCGCCCAGCAATATGAGCCGGTCTTCACCGAATGTCCACTCGAACTTGTCGTTGATCACACCGGCGCTTTGCAGCATGATTTTGAACGCCTCGAAATTGCCCTCGATATCCGACACCACCAGCATGCGCCCGGCAAGCGGGTAGCGGTCTTTTTCCACCTTGTGCTTGCTCCGGAGCGGAAAACTGAACGAATCGCCGGTTTCGGGTACCGTGCAGGTGAGCATGATCCCTTCGCGTTTGGTGTGGTAGCGCACACGCACCAGGTTGGCCGTATCCTGTTGCTCAATAGTTTTGACCACAATGTTTTTACCCCGGTAAAACACATGCGGGCCGTCGGAACCGGCTTTCGACATGTCCACATTCGGGTCGCCGCTGCGCGCAATAAGCGGCACGAGGGGGAGCAAGGCAAGCAGGACAGGGCGGAGCAACGTCATGGAGCAGTAGTTTTTGTTTGACAGCACAGTTGTTAAACGCACGCAGCGCGCGGAGGTCACGAGGTAAGGAAAACGCGTGCAAAGATAATCAGTTGGCCGCCGGCTGTCGGTTTTTGGTCAAATTTGTTGGGGAAACGTCGGGAGCGAGCGGATTTGAGGGCTGGTTTGAGTGGGTTACGTGTTTTTAACGCATAGACGTGGAAGCGCGGAGTTTTTCACCAAAGTTGACCACATACCAGGAATATACTTTGTTCTTTTGCCCGACAAAACGATCTTCCACACTCAAACCCGGTCTGTATGAACCAGCCGCTACAACTGCTCGACCACCTCATCTTCCTCGTGTATTTCATCGGCGTGTCCGGCTACGGGTACTGGCTCTACCGCCGCAAACAGGCCGAACAAAGCGCCGCGTCGTTTTTTCTGGCCGAAGGCGCCCTCACCTGGTGGGCCATCGGTGCCTCGCTCATCGCCTCGAACATCAGCGCCGAGCAGTTTATCGGCATGTCGGGGTCGGGCTTTGCGATGGGCCTGGCCATTGCTTCCTACGAATGGATGGCTGCGGCAACCCTGATTGTAGTGGCCGTGTTTTTCCTGCCGGTGTACCTGCGCAACCGAATTTACACCATGCCCCAGTTTCTGGCGCAACGGTACAGTCCGCTCGTAGCCACTATCATGGCGGTTTTCTGGCTGCTGGTGTACGTGTTTGTCAACCTGACCTCCATCCTGTACCTCGGCGGACTCGCGGTGAGCACCATTTCGGGTTTCTCGTCCACCGCCTGCATCATTTTCCTGACGGTTTTTGCCATCCTCATCACGCTCGGCGGCATGAAAGTAATCGGCTACACCGACGTAATTCAGGTGCTGGTGCTCATTTTGGGAGGACTGGCCACCACGTATCTCGCACTCGATCTTGTGGCGCAGCAGTTCGGTACCAGCGGTATGTGGAGCGGCTTGCGGCTCTTGCGCGAGCAGGCAGATTCGCATTTTCACATGATCTTCGAGCCGGGCCAGCGTATGATGCCCGACGGCAAGGGCGGCCTGGAAGACGCCTACAACAAACTGCCCGGACTGGCCGTAATTCTCGGCGCCATGTGGATCGCCAACCTGAGTTACTGGGGTTTCAACCAGTACATCACCCAGCGCGCTTTGGGCGCCGACCTGAAAACCGCCCGCTCTGGTTTGCTTTTCGCGGCCTTTTTGAAATTGCTGATGCCGGTGATCGTGGTGTTGCCGGGCATAGCCGCGTATGTGCTGCACCAGCAAGGGCATTTTCAAACGGAAATGACTGAAAACGGCGTGCTGCGCCCCGACAAGGCCTATCCGGTTTTGCTCGACCTGCTGCCGACGGGGTTGAAGGGCCTTTCGTTTGCGGCGCTGACGGCAGCCATCGTCGCTTCGCTGGCGGGCAAAGCCAACAGCATCTCCACGATCTTTGTGCTCGACCTGTACAAAAAGTACTTCGACCCCGCTGCCGACGAACGCAAGCAGGTGGTTGTCGGGCGCGTCGCCATCGTGGTTGCGCTGTGCATCGGCGCGGCGGTAGCGCCGGTGCTGGCCAATTTCGGGCAGGCGTTCCAGTTCATCCAGGATTTCACCGGACTGATCTCGCCCGGCGTGGTGGCTATTTTCCTGCTGGGCTTTTTCTGGAAACGCACCACGGCCACGGCTGCTCTTGTGGGCGCACTGGCCACCATACCGACCGGCCTGCTGCTGGAGTGGCTGTACAAATCCATGCCGTTCATGCACCGCATGGGTTGGGTGTTTCTGCTGCTCACCGGACTTATGGTCGTGATCAGCCTGCTCGATTCCAAGAACCAAAAACGCGGGCAACTCGTAGAAATGGACCCGGAAGATTTCCGCCTGAAAGCCGGGTTTGCGGCAGGCGCGGTGCTGGTGCTGGGGATTTTGACGGCGCTGTACTGGGCGTTTTGGTGAGGTGGGGAGAAAAGATTACATGATTGCAGAGTATATGATTGTTGATTTTTGAAGTGTGTGGCGACGACCGCGTTGCTCCTGGCCAAACAGGAGCGGTGTACGCTACGGATACTTCAAAAATCAACAATCATGTAATCTGCAATCATGTAATCCAAATTTTCGCCTCCCAACGGTTTGGTTGAGTCAGTTTCCCCATCTACCTTCGGCCAACTATTCGCAACATACTGCGGGTTTTTATTCCGGCACAAGAATTTTTTTTCACTAAAACAAACGAAGAAATGGACGGCAACCAATCATCGAAAAAAATAACCCGGGTAGAAGACGACTCTGCTGCTTCCTCCACCGGAGCAGGTACCTTCGTGGCAAGCGCCGAAAGCAAGGCTCAGGCCAAAAACCTGCGCATCATGGCCATCATCGCCTTCGTGGCGGCTATCGGCTCCGAAGTCTGGGCCATCATGCTGCTCCAGAAACCGCCGGTAAGTACCACCTGGCTCATCGTGCTGATCGTGGCGGATCTGATTTTTGCCGTGGCCGGCTCCCTGCTCTGGCAAAAAGCCAACCGCTTCGACCCGGCTTCGGAGCGGGACAAAGTCCGGTTTTTCATCCAGAACCAGTTGGGCTTGATCCTGGCTATACTCGCGTTTTTGCCGCTCGTGATCCTCATTTTCACCAACAAAAACCTGAGCGGCAAGCAAAAAGGGCTGGTCGGTTCCATTGCCGTGATCGCCTTGATCATCGCCAGCGTGGTCGGCATTGACTTCAACCCGCCCTCGCAGGAACAGTACGCCGAGCAAACGAAAGAAGTGCAGGACCTCATGGGCGGTGTGAACCACGTGTACTGGACCAAATCGGGCAAGAGTTACCACCTGTACCAGGACTGCTCCTACATCAACAGCGCCCGGACGAACGAAATCTTCGAGGGCACGGTGGCCAAGGCGCGGGAGTTGAAAAATATCACGGATTTGTGCGACCGGTGTGAGAGCAGAAGGGTGAAAGAGAAGGGGGCGGAAGGGCAATAAAACGCGCCCGTAGTCCCATCTTTGCCCCATGAAACAAACACCATTTGCTCCTTCTCAGGCAAGGAACGCCGCATGTATCCTGACGGCGTTCCTTGTTCTTTTGGCCATCTCCGCCTGCTACAAACCCCGCGAGGGCTGCCTCGACATCGAGGCCACCAACTTCGACGCGGCAGCCGACAACAACTGCTGCTGTACCTACCCGGCGCTCCGGCTCACCCTGCTGCCCCGTTTCGATACCCTCGTGTGGAAACCCGACACCGCCTACGAGTATGCGCCGGGCCGGTGGTTTCGCCTGCACCAGGCGGTTTTTTACCTGTCCGATTTTCAGTTGGTGCAAGGCGGCACGGCTTTTTCGGTGAGCGACACACTCGGCCTGTCGGTGTTCGGCGCGGCGGGCGATACCCTGCGCGAGGTGTTCACCAACGATTTTCAACTCATTCGCCGCACTACGGAAAACTACGCGGTGGGCACCTTCCGGCCTTCCGGCGCCTTCGAGTCCGTGCGGTTTCGCGTGGGCCTGCCCGATGCGGCGCAGCGCGTCATTCCGGCGCTCACGCCCGAGGGGCATCCGTTGCGCCCGCAAAACGAGGGCTTGTGGTTGGGGGCGGACACCGGTTTCGTGGCGCTCAAACTGATTTTCTCCCGCGATACACTCAGCAGCACCATACCCGACACATTGGTGTTCAGCCGCCCCGATTTTGCCGGCGCCGTCGTGCAAACTAATGGTGTTTTCCTGCATGAAAGCGGATTCGATTTTTCCCTGAAACTCACTGCTGACTACCGCGCGCTGTTTCAGGGGGTGGATTTGACAACTGTGGACATTCCGGCCTGGAAAACCCGTATTGTCGCAAACTTGCCCACTGCATTGCGCGTTTCCCAGTGAGAAAAACGGCAACTTTGCCGACCAAACAATTCACACACGACAACATGAAAAAAACACTGCTTTCCAGCCTCCTGTTTTCTCTTCTGACATTCACGGGATGCCTCGAAGATTCCGCGCCGGTAAACGACGTAACTATCACGTTCAAAGCGTTGTACGACGGCCAGCCTCTCGAAAAATACAAACTGTACAATTACGACACCTATCAGGTACAGTTCACCCGCTTCAACGCCTACATGGCCAATATCGCCCTGATGAACGGCAACACGCCCCTGCAACTCAGTGACATCGGCTGGGTGGATTTCACCCCCGACTCGGCGCCTACCGACAAAGCCGTGGACGTGTCCGTCACGTTCAGCGGCGTGCCCGAGGGCAACTACACCGGCATTCGCCTGGGCTACGGCGTACCGGCCTCCCTCAACGCCAAACAACCCAAGGACTTTGCCCCCGGCCACCCGCTTAGCCGCGAAAACGAATACTGGCTCGGCTGGGGCAGTTATATTTTCAACAAAATCGAAGGGCAGGTGGACCTGAACAACAACGGCGTATTCGACGGCGGCCTCATCTACCACTGCGGCTCGGACGCCGTGTACCGCGAGTACCTGTTTGATCTGCCCGTTTCCGTAAAAGCCGGAGCCGCCGAAATCGTGGTCGAATTCGACTTGAAAAAACTGTTCGTGATCAACGGTGCCTGGCTCGATCTGAACGACTCGTACAACCACATCACCTCCAACGACGTAGCCGACGTGGTGATCGCCAAAAAGTTGATGGACAACTTCGATGCCGCCACTACCGTCAAACAATAGGTTTATGAAAAAAACAGCCGTACCACTTACCGGACGCGCCTCGCTGATCTTCGTGCTTGCGTTGGGCGCCGCTGTTTGGCACTCCTGCAAAAAAGACGAACCTGATCCCGGCGAAACCGGTACCGACCTGCGCAGCATTGCCTACGACCCCAAAGCGTACACGGTGATCAAGCCCGACCATTTCCCTCAGGTGCCGATTCCGGCCGACAACCCGATCACGGTGGACGGCGTGCAACTGGGCCGCCGGCTGTTTTACGACCCGATCCTGTCGGGCGACAGCACGCAGTCCTGCGCCTCCTGCCACCTGCCGCAGGGCAGTTTTACCGACAACCTCGCCGTGTCGGTGGGCATTGACGGTATAGCCGGGAGGCGCAGCGCCATGAGTTTGCTCAACATCGCGTACGCTACCAACGGACTGTTCTGGGATGGTCGCTCACCTGATCTCGAAGACCAGGCCCTGCATCCGGTGGAAGACCCCATCGAAATGCACAACACCTGGACGAACGTGATGGCAAAACTAAAAGTCCATCCGTCATATCCGGCGCTGTTTCGCAAGGCATTCGGCATCAACAATACGAATGAAATGACCAAAGAACTGGCGGCTAAAGCCATGGCCCAGTTCGAACGCATCCTCATCAGCAGCGGCGCCTCCAAATTCGATCAGTATCTGGCAGGAGACAAGGACATTCTTGACGATGATGAACTTGACGGCAAACTGATGTATTTCGAGGAGGGCAAATCGGTTGGCCTGCCCGACGCGCAGTGTTTCCATTGCCACGGCGGCCTCACCCTCACCGGGAACCAGTATTTCAATAACGGCCTGACCGAGGCGGCTACGCTGGAGGATTTCCCCGATAAAGGCCGGGGAGGGTTCAACGGCAAAATGACCGACAACGGCAAATTCCGGGCGCCAACCCTTCGAAATATCGCCCTCACTGCGCCATACATGCACGACGGGCGTTTCCAGACGCTTGAGGAAGTCATCGAACACTACAGCAGCCACGGGAAAAACTCGCCGAACAAAGACCCGCTCATCCCGCAGGTAGGTTACCCGATACCGGGAACCAGCCCGTTGCAGTACACCGGCCTGAACGCCTCGCACAAAAAAGCGCTCGTCAAGTTCCTGCATACCCTGACCGACACGACCTTCGTGAACAACCCGGATATCCAAAATCCGTTTTTTTGAGCTATGAGTGATGAACTATTAGCGATGGGCGATGTGGACACTACGAAACTCATAGCTCATCACTCATAGCTCATCGCTCCTCAAAAAAACTATTTGTCTGTACGGATTATTGCCCTACATTTGCGGCACAAATCTGATCACAGTAATGCGAAAGGGAACCGGTGGTTCCCTTTTTGTTTGCCCCTGCACAGCATGGAACTGACCGAACGCATCGCACAACTTCTGGAAGAACAATACGCAACCGACGAAACCCTCGCGGATTGTTTCACCGTGGACATCGAACTCCGACCCGGCAACAAACTCTACGTGTTCGTGGACAGCGACTCCGGCATCAACTTCGACAAGTGCAAAAAAATCAGCCGCCACCTCGAAAGCCACATCGATACCAACGGCTGGCTCGGAACGAAGTATGTGCTGGAAGTGAGCAGCCCCGGCCTTGGTCGCCCGCTGCGTTTTCTGCGCCAGTACCAAAACAACCTGGGTCGCACCGTGGTCGTGACCCGGCAGGACGACACCCGCGAGCGGGGCATCCTGAAAGCCGCCGACGAGACGCAGGTCGTTATCGAACAAACCGTCGTAGAAAAGGACGGTAAAAAGAAAAAGGAAGTGCTTATGGACCTGGCTATTCCGTTCGATCAGATCAAATCAACCGTAATAAAAGCCGCATTCTAACTCAAAACTTTTACCCGCCATAGCCCTGGCGAAGGCGGGCAACACTCAAAACTGTACAACATGGTCAATTTAGTAGATGTATTCTCCGAGTTTAAAACCGGAAAAAACATAGACCGCCCAACGATGGTGCGCGTGCTGGAAGACGTGTTCCGCACCCTCATCAAGAAAAAATATATCACCGACGAGAACTTCGACGTGATCGTCAACACCACCACGGGCGACCTTGAAATCTGGCGCGTACGCGAAGTGGTGCAAGACGGCGAGGTCACCGACGAAAACGCCCAGATCAGCGAATCCGAAGCCCGACTCGTGGACGAAAGCCTCGACGTGGGTGAGGAATGCTACGAGCAATTAGATATCGAGGACTTCGGTCGCCGCGCCATCATGGCCGCCCGCCAGACGCTCGTGTCCCGTATCATGGAACTCGAAAAAGACGAGATTTACCGCAAATACACCGAAACGGTGGGCGATGTGGTTACCGGGGAGGTCAACCAGATTATGAAAAAGGAAATGCTTGTACTGGACGACGCTACCGGAAACGAACTCGTCTTGCCGCGCACAGAAATGATCAAGGGCGACTACTACCGCAAAGGCGATATGGTGCGCGCTATCATCAAAAAGGTGGAAATGCGCAACAACACGCCGTACATCATGATCAGCCGCACCGACCCGAGTTTCTTGCAAAAACTCATGGAAGCCGAGGTGCCGGAAATCGAAGACGGCATCATCGAAATCAAAAACATCGTGCGCCTGCCCGGTGAACGCGCCAAAGTAGCCGTGGAAAGTCACGACGACCGCGTGGACCCCGTGGGCGCTTGCGTGGGTATGAAAGGCAGCCGTATTCACGGCATCGTGCGCGAACTGCGCAACGAGAACATTGACATCATCAACTACACCAACAACGTGTCGCTGTACATCCAGCGCAGCCTTACGCCGGCCAAAATCACCACCATCGAACTCGACCACGAGCGCAAACGCGCCGCTGTGTACCTCGACGCCGACCAGGTGAGCCTCGCCATCGGCAAGAGCGGTTCCAACATCAAACTGGCCACCAAACTTACCGGCTACGAGATTGACGTGTACCGCAACAACCAGCAGGAACTCGAAATTGACGACGTGGACCTCGAGGAATTCAGCGACGAGATTGAACCGTGGGTGATCGAAGCCTTCAAAAACATCGGCTGCGACACGGCCCGCCAGGTTCTCGAACTGAGTGCCGAAGAACTCCTGCGCCGTACCGACCTGGAGGAAGAGACGATCAAGGAGGTACTGAGCATACTTTCCCGGGAGTTCGAAGGCGAATAATACGCCGCCATGTCCGACAAAAAACACGCCCACTATACCCGCCTGCTGGAGTTGCTCCGGCAGGAAAAGGAGGAGGATTACCGCTCCTTTTTGCAAACAGTGCGCGAAAAACCGCTGTCCGAGCGCGTCGAACAGGGCTACACCTGGTATCCGCTGAACGTGCTGCAAACCGGTTTTGCCCTTGGGGAAAAAGCCTTCGTCATCGTGGAACGCACCACCCGCCTGAACGAACCGCACCAGCTGCGCGCCGGCCAGTCGGTCAGCCTGTTCACCCAGGCCCCGCAAATCGAGCAGCCCGAAAAACAGGGCGTCATCAACTACGTGGAGCGCAACCGGATGAAAATCATCCTCAACGCCCGCGATGTGCCCGACTGGATCAACGCCGGCCATCTCGGCGTGGACATGCTCTTCGACGACCGCAGTTACCGCGAAATGGAACGCGCCCTCGAAAAAGTGCTGACCGCCAAAGGCGACCGGCTGGCCGAACTGCGGGACCTGGCAACCCCACCCCCGGCCCCTCCCCCAGCGGGGAGGGGGGCTACATCGCGCCCTGCCGGTTATGCAACAAGTTGGGAAACACAAAAATCTGATCTGCCGGAATTCCCAGTACAAAGCGGAATCATGCCCCCCTCCCCATTGGGGGAGGGGTTGGGGGTGGGGTTGAACCCCTCCCAGCAAGCCGCCGTGCAGGCCGTCATCGAAAACCGCGACATCGCCGTGATTCACGGCCCGCCTGGAACGGGAAAAACGACCACGCTCGTAGCCGCAATCAGGTTGCTTTGCCAACGCGAAAACACCGTGCTCGTGACCGCCCCCAGCAACACTGCCGCCGACCTGCTCACCGAACGCCTTGCCGACAGCGGCCTGAACGTGGTGCGCATAGGCAACATCAGCCGCGTGGACGACAAAGTGCTCGAACACACGCTCGACGCTATTCTGGCCAATCACCCGGAAAGCAAAAACATCAAAAAGGTAAAAATTCAGGCCGCCGAATACCGCCGCCAGGCTCGGCGGTACAAGCGCAGTTTCGGGCACGAAGAGCGTCGCGAACGTGAACACCTGAAATCCCAGGCCCGCGAACTGGAAGCCTGGGCCAACGACCTCGAAGACCGGCTAGTGGATCAGGTGCTGACCTCGGCCCAGGCCATCACCTGTACGCTCGTGGGCGCTGCACATCCGCTGCTGGACAAGCGCAAATTCCGTACCTGCATCATTGACGAAGCCGCTCAGGCACTCGAACCGGCTTGCTGGATTCCCATAGCCAAATGTAGCCGCGTGGTGCTGGCCGGCGACCCGTTCCAGTTGCCACCGACCGTCAAAAGCCTGGATGCCGCGCGTGCCGGTTTGTCCGTCACCCTCATTGAGCGTTGCATCGAATCGCTGCCCGAACGGGTAAACCTGCTTACCGTGCAGTACCGGATGCACCAGGCCATCATGGATTTTTC
>CAYMQY010000088.1:0-4004 GCA_964392655.1 uncultured Saprospiraceae bacterium | reverse complement strand
CAACCTTAAAAAATCCCAACCCGGGGATTTGCCCGCAAGGCGCGATGTAGCCCCCCTCTCCCCTGGGGGAGGGGTCGGGGGTGGGGTTGTCACCTTCATTGACACCGCCGGCTGCGGCTTCGACGAGCGTTTGCAGGAAAGCAGCGGCAGCCTGCACCGTGCTCTGAGCCGGTACAATCCGGAGGAAGCCCTGCTCGTGCGCGAGCATCTGCTCCAACTGATGCACTACCTGAACGGCGAACAAACACAAGTCCCACACAACGAAGGAAACAGTCCGCACGAAATTTCCTTGCCCAGCATCGGAATCCTCTCGCCTTACCGCGAGCAGGTGACATACCTGGAACAAATTTTTCTGGAAGACCCCAACTTTGCCCACCTGCTCAAAACCCGCAACCCAAAAAACTTCAACCAGAAACCTTCCAACCAGGAACCCATTCTGACCATCAACACGATTGACGGTTTTCAGGGGCAGGAACGCGACGTGATCTACATCAGCCTCGTGCGCTCGAACACCAAACACGAGATCGGATTCTTGCAGGACTACCGCCGCATGAACGTGGCGATGACCCGCGCACGCAAAATGCTGGTGGTCATCGGCGACTCGGCGACCATTGGGAGCAACAAATTTTACCAGGCATTTCTGGACTATTGCGCCGAGCGCGGGGAGTACAAAACGGGCTGGGAGTTTATGCGGTGAGGAATTGAAGAATATTTTTTTCAATCCGCGCCAACGGCTCATCCGACGTATCTTTTTCAAACTTCCGCCCGGTCACGCGCTCGAACAGTTCGATGTAGCGCCCGGTGATTTCCGCCACAAAAGCGTCGGGCATGTCGGGCATTTGCTGGCCATCTTTGCCCTGAAACCCGTGCGCGATGAGCCATTCGCGCACAAACTCCTTGCTCAACTGGCGCTGTTTTTCGCCGCGTGCCTGCCGGTCGGCGTAGCCCTCGGCGTAGAAATACCGGGAACTGTCGGGCGTGTGAATCTCGTCCATAAGCACGACGCGACCGTCTTTTTTGCCGAACTCGTACTTGGTATCCACCAAAATCAAACCCTGCCGGGCGGCCATTTCTGTACCCCGGCGGAACAACGCCCGCGTGTACGCCTCCATCTGCGCGTAGTCTTCGGCGGAAACGATACCCTGCCGGAGAATTTCCTCCCGGGAAATATCCTCGTCGTGCCCGGCTTCGGCCTTGGTGGTGGGCGTGATGATCGGCTCCGGAAACGCATCGTTTTCGCGCATCCCCTCCGGCATCACCACGCCGCAAAGCGTGCGCAAACCCGACGCGTAGGTGCGGGCGGCATGACCGGCCAGATAGCCCCGGATGACCATCTCGACCCGCAACGGTTCGCAGCGGTGACCAATGGCCACGTTGGGGTCGGGTGCGGCGATGAGCCAGTTCGGGCAGATGTCGCGCGTGGCTTCGAGGAAATGCGCCGCAATCTGGTTCAGCACCGCGCCTTTGTACGGGATGGCACGCGGCAGCACGTGGTCGAAGGCTGAAATGCGGTCGGAAGCGACCATCACGAGGCGGTCGCCCACGGTGTACACGTCGCGGACTTTGCCGCGGTAAAAAGCCGTTTGGCCGGGGAGATGGAAGTTTGTTTCGCGGATAGCGGGCATGGGTTGGGTGGTGTGCTGGTATGCCGCGAAAGTACGGCGGTTGACAAAAAAATATCCGATATTTTTCATGTAAAAATTAAAATTATCGGACTTTAGCGGCCTCATGCTGCGAAAAAAATACCACGAACTATTGGTTCATCTGCCCCGTCGCGAGATGACCGTGCTCATCGGGGCCAGGCAAACGGGCAAGTCAACGTTGTTGAAACAATTGGCGGAAACTTTGACAACATCCGGTGAAACAGTTCTGATGCTGAATCTGGAACGCAAGGATATTCTGGTTGACCTGAACGCTGCTCCCGAAAATATTTTCAAATACTTGCCAGGACGGAGCGACAAACGGGTGTTCGCGCTGATTGATGAAATTCAGTACCTCGACGACCCGACGAATTTTCTGAAACTGCTCTACGACGAACATGCAGACCACCTGAAATTGGTCGTAACCGGCAGCAGCGCGTTTTACATTGACCGCCAGTTCAAAGACTCGCTGGCCGGCAGAAAAAAAATATTCGAACTGCAGACACTCGATTTTGAGGAGTTTCTGATGTTTCAGGGTCAGGATGCCGAATTGCGCGAACTGCAATGCCTGCGCTCGGGCGAGGTGGAAAAATCAGCCATTGAACCCCGGCTGTGGGCAGCGCTCGAACTGTACCTGACTTACGGAGGCTACCCCGCAGTAGTGCTGGAACCCGAGCCTAAGCACAAGGTGGAACGGTTGCATGATCTGAAAGATTCGTTTGTAAAGCGCGATATGCTGGAGTCAGGTGTTACCGATGAAACCCGGTTTTACCGCCTGATGATGCTCCTGGCAGCGCAAATCGGCAACCTCGTCAACACCCATGAGTTGGCCAATACGCTGCAACTTACCCATGCCGTCACCGACCACTTTTTGTACATTCTGCAAAAGTGCTTTCACCTGAGCCTCGTGCGTCCGTTTTACCAAAACCTGCGCAAGGAACTCATCAAAATGCCCAAGGCCTATTTTTCGGACCTCGGCCTGCGCAACGTTTTCGTCAACTACTTCGCACCACTTGAGCAACGCCCCGACAAGGGCGCCTTGCTTGAAAATTACACCTTCCGGCGCCTGTCGGAACGGTACGCCTACGACCAGATCAAATTCTGGCGCACCGCCGACGGCAACGAGGTGGATTTTGTCGTGGAAGAAACAGCGTTCGGCGGCAGAGCCATTGAAACCAAATTCAGTCCCGGAGAAGCCAAACCGAACAAATACCGAAAATTTACGGAGGCGTACCCCCAATTCCCCCTCGAATTCCAGACCTGGGGCGAACGAAAACTCCTGCTTTAGCCCGAAAATCGTACACCCGACTTATGCATCCGCTTTACCCGCACCTTTTTGCCCCGCTCGACCTCGGATTCACCACCCTGCCCAACCGCGTGCTCATGGGGTCCATGCACACGGGTCTGGAAGAACACAAGTCCTTCGACCGGCTGGCGGCCTACTTCGCCGCTCGGGCGCGGGGTGGCGTCGGCCTCATGGTCACCGGCGGTATTGCACCCAACCGGCAAGGCTGGCTGGCGCCCTTCGGCGCCAAACTGAGCACCGGCGCCGAAGCTCGCAAGCATCGCGTAGTGCCTGCCGCCGTACATGACGCAGGCGGGAAAATATGCCTGCAAATTCTGCACGCCGGACGCTACGGGATGCACCCCTTGCTGGTAGCGCCCAGCCCGGTTCGGACGCGTATTTCGCCGTTCCGGCCCTGGGAAATGTCGGGGCGACTCATCCGCGAAACCATCCGGGATTTTGCGTGCAGCGCCGCACTGGCCCGCGAAGCCGGCTACGACGGGGTGGAAATCATGGGCAGCGAAGGCTACCTCATCAACCAGTTTATCGTGCCGCGCACCAACAAACGCGCGGACGAATGGGGCGGCTCCTTTGAAAACCGCATCCGGTTTCCGCTGGAAATCATGCGGGCCGTGCGCGAAAAAGCCGACGCCGATTTTATCGTCATCTTCCGGGTCTCCATGCTCGACCTCGTGGAAGAGGGCAGTACGTGGGACGAGGTGGTGGCGCTGGCCAAAGCCGTGGAGCAGGCGGGCGCGACCATCATCAACACCGGTATCGGCTGGCACGAAGCCCGCGTGCCGACCATCGCCACGCTCGTGCCGCGCGGGGCATACGCCTGGGTGACCGAGCGCTTGCGCGGCGAAGTCGGAATCCCGCTCATCGCCACCAACCGCATCAACACCCCGCAAACCGCCGAGGCGATTCTCGCTGCCGGGCAGGCCGATATGGTCAGCATGGCCCGCCCGTTTCTGGCCGACCCGGATTTTGTGAACAAGGCCCGCGACGGTCGCGCCGATGAAATCAATACCTGCATTGCCTGCAATCAGGCTTGCCTCGATCACATTTTTTCCCACAAG
>CAYMQY010000087.1:13880-16256 GCA_964392655.1 uncultured Saprospiraceae bacterium | reverse complement strand
TGGAATCTGTGGTGAAAATTGCTTCGCTGTAGGGATGGCTAAGTTGTTACGAATTCGTCCGCTCTTAATCGGTAAAAAACTTTGTGACCTCCCAAACTCTGTGAGCCTCTGCGACACTCCACTCTACGTGGGTCGGTCAAAACTCAATTTCATAACACCCGGCGTCCGGCATAACCGCATCGCGGGTTTTACCGTCCAGATCAGTACCGATGCCGGGGATCGGGACAGCGTAGCGATTGGCTTTCGAGTGCAGCGTGTCGAGCCGGAAGTTTTTTTCGGCAATATCCAGGAAGATCGTGTCCTGACTTTCCACATTGAGGCAGGGGTTACAGAAATTGAAAAAATCGGGGTGGTCGTTGGGGCGCAGCAGGTCGCGTACCCGCACGATGCAGTTTTTCAGGGAATACTCAAATTCGCCGGCCACGCCGGTTCGGTCGAACAGCGTGATTTGGTCGGCGCGCCCGCCGGTGAGGATGCAGTTTTGAAAATTTGCCTTGAGCGGGTTGACGTCAAATGTGGAGCACAGGTCGTCGTAGCACAGCACATTGCTCAGGCGCAGGGCTTCGCCCGACACGCCGTAACTGGCTGCCGTGCAGTAGGAAAAGTTGTAATCACCGCCGTATTCCAACTGGATGGCGTAGCCGGTATTGGTGTGGAACAGGCAGTTTTCGGCGGTTATTTTGGCGTGCAAACCGATAAGTCCGCTGCTGGCCGTGTTGTAAATCTGTGTGTTGCGCACGTTCAGGTCGGCAGCCGAATCCACCCGAACGCCGATAATGGAATTGCGCACCACGGCGTGGTCCATCCGGTGGCCGGTGGTGCCCTCCTGAAGCCAGATGCCCGTCCACTGCCCGGCAGTTGTGGCAAATTCAGGCTCGATACGGTCGCCTTCAAAAATCACGGGCTGCTCCAGCGTGCCCTCCACGATGAGGCGTCCGCTACCCTGAAACACCAGCAGGCCGTCGTTGTAGCGTACCACCATCGAGTCCTGCACCGTGCGGGCCAGGCCGCCATGCACGTGTATGCGGGTGCCGGCGGGTATGCGTACCGTACATTCGTCAATGACCAACACGCCATAGATGACGTAGGGGCGCGGGTCATTCCACACCCATTCGCCATTGCTGCAAGTGTACAAAGTGGCTTCGCCTGCGGCAAAACGCGAGGGCAGGTACACGGCGTTTTGGCCCCAGGCTTCTAGCACGACGGTTTGCACATTGCCGTTGGTTTCAAACACGAGGTTTTCCTGCAACACAAACGGGCTGACGCTGAGCGGCGCATCGGGGTTGATGGTTACTTCGGCGAAGATGTACAGGCTGTCGTTGGGAGCAATTTCAATGCCGTTGTGGCTATCGCCCGGCAGGCCGTCCACGTTCAGGTTGAAGCGCGACTGGCCGCCGAGTTGCAGGTAAACGCGGTCAATACGGATGCTCTCGTCGTGCCGGTTGTAAATTTTCAAAATCCGCGTAGCCGACCCGAGGCTGGTGAACACGGTGTCGAAGCGCAGGGTGTCGGTACTGAATTCGAGTTTGTCGGCAGGGTCGGTCGTGAAACGTTCTTTTTGGCAAAACACGAAGAGGCAGGATATGCCGGCAAAAAGAAACAGGGGCAAACGGAACAAGCGCATAAATGGCGGTTGGATTGTGGTGAACGCGGCAAAGGTAGGGGTTTTGGCTGTTGGGAGACGTCCGTGCCACATTAGTCATCTTGTAGAGAACCATCCGCACTACGTTTGTCATCTTGCAGAGACCCGTCCGCTCTTAAAGGGCAGTCACGTGCGGCAGCCCTCCGTGACACGGACGGGTCTCTGCGAGATGACAAACGCAGTGCGGACGCAAAAAATGCGCAGCCAAGGCTTGGCGGTAGAGGAGGACTAAAAAGGTGATGAAACGGCCGAGCATAATTTTTTTCGCAGCACCCAACTATTTCAGCCACAACCGCTGTCTTTGAAAAAAGCCGGCCAACCCCAAGCAGCCAAATCGAATCAATCGGATCAATCGAATCAATTCAACCAGTTTTGCCATGAAAGTAAAAATTACATTATTCGCTCTGTTGGCTTTTACAGCCGCCTCTTTGCTCTCCGGTTGTCTGCGCGATTCGTGCGACAGCACGCGTACCTACGTCCGGTTCGACCCGGTGTACAAAACTCCGGCGGAATTTCGCGTAGCGGTGAAAGCCGAAGCGCCACGCCCGCTTAAAAATCCGGGTAAAATGTACCTGATCGGCGATTACCTGCTCATCAATGAAATTCACGAAGGCATCCACGTGCTGGACAACAGCAACCCCGCCGATCCCAAACCGGTGGTGTTCTGGAATCTTCCCGGCAATGTGGATATGGCCGTGCGCGACCACTACCTGTACGCCGATCAGTATGTGGAC
>CAYMQY010000087.1:2721-13780 GCA_964392655.1 uncultured Saprospiraceae bacterium | reverse complement strand
TGCCCGGTGGCTCAGCCGGAAGTTTCAATCGGCTGGAACATCGAGACCATTTTCCCCTGGAAAAACAAACTGTTCGTGGGGGCCCAAACGGGTGTATTCATTTTTGATGCCAGCAACCCGGCCCGCCCCATACAGGAAGCATCGTTCAGCCACGCCACCGGGTGCGACCCCGTGGTATGCGACGACGCAAACGCCTACGTCACCATCCACGACGGCACTACCTGCAACGGCACCTTCAACCAGTTGGACGTGATTGACATTACGGCCCTGCCGTTTGCCTCGCTGCGTATTTCGTATCCGATGAAAAAACCCAAGGGCCTTTCGGTGTACGGCAACTACCTGTACCTGTGCGATGACGGCCTGAAGATTTTTGACAAAACCGATCCGTTGAAAATCAAACAATTGAGCCACGTTTCCGACATAACCACCTACGACGTGATCGCCCTTGACGACACGCACCTGCTGATCGTGGGCGAAGGAGGTTTTTACCAGTACGACGTATCCGATCCGGCGGCTCCCAAAAAGATCAGCCAAATACTCGTAGCGCCTTAAACAACCTGGCTATGAAAATTCATGTTCGACACGTAGGACTGGGGCTGCTGCTGCTTTTAGGGCAGCCCTGGTTTCTGTCGGCTCAGGAAACGATGACGGCTGTTCCGGCAAAATGCCACGACATCCTGTACCTGAGCGACGGCAGCCAGTTGCGCGGTCAAATCACCGCCACGTTGGACAACGGCGCTATTCTGTCGTTCAAAACCTGGAGCGGTCTCGCAATGGACATTCCGCGCGCCTCGGTGAAACGCATTGTGCAGCGCTGTTCCGAAGACAAGTTGCCCAAGGTGTATGATTTCAGGGAAACCGGCTGGTACCACCACACACGGGGCGGTTTCCTGGTCGGTCAAACGTATTTCGGGGAAAACGTGACGGGAATTCAACTGCTGCACAGCAGTGGACGTATGTTTTCGCGGCTTCTGGGTGTCGGCCTCGGTGTGGGCGTGGATCATTTCGGCCTCGACGGCAGCGATGTAGCCACCTACCCCGTCTTTGCCGAAGTGCGCAGTTACCTGACCGCCCGGCGCGTGACGCCATATTTGGCCTTGGGCGCCGGCTGGGCCTTTTCCGGCAACCGTACCACCGGCGATTTTGGTCGCCTGGAAAACTGGTCGGGCGGCTGGATGGCGCAGGGCGATGTGGGTTACCGGATCGGAAATAATTTCACCATAAATTTGGGCGTCCGGCTGCAACAAAAACGCCGGGAGTGGTCGTCTAACTGGTGGACTCAGGAATCCGGAACGGATCGTATCCTGCACGCACGTTTTGTGGTGGGAGCAGGGTTGTTGTTTTAGGCTATTGGCTGTTGGCCTCCGGGCGCGATAACACCGCGCCATATTCGGAAGCCAATAGCCAACAGCCAATAGCAAAAAAGCATGTTTGGATCAAAAAAATATACGGAAGAAGAGCTCGTAGCGGGCTGTGTGCGCAATGACCGGCGCGCACAGGAGGCGTTTTACCGCAAGTTTTTCCCCGAAATGTTGCGCATGTGTATGCGGTACACCCGCGACGAGGACACCGCCATCGAGATTGTGAACAACGGATTTTTGCGTGTTTTCAAAAAACTGCACACGTTCGCGTTCAAAGGCAGTCTCGAAGGGTGGGTGCGCCGCTTGGTGTACCACAGTATGGCCGATTATTTCCGCGACAATGCCCGTTACCTGCATTTTCTCGTGCTGGAAGAACGGGACGAAGTGGTGCCGGAACGCGGGCACGAAACTTTTTACGAATCCGATATCCTGAATGTGGTCAATACCCTGCCGCCGGTGTCACAAGAGGTATTCCGCCTATACGCCATCGAAGGGTACAACCACGCCGAAATAGCCGCAAACCTCAATATCAGCGAAGGCACATCCAAATGGCACCTGTCTACCGCCCGCCAAAAACTCCGGGATCAATTGGTGGCATTGGGGCACTACTACGCACGCTGAACACAAAAAGAAAAGCAATGAGCAACAAGTCATATCGTTCGGAAAAAAATGCCACTGACAAAGGGTGGCAGGCGATGCAGGAAATCCTCGACCGGGAAATGCCGGTGGAACGCAAACGTCGCCGGGCATTTGTGATCCTGTACCGGCTGGCAGCCGTACTGCTGCCCCTGCTTGGGGCATTGACGTGGTTCCTGAGCAACCTTGGCCCGGCCGCTGTACCGGTTTCTCCGGCCGACCAGCCGGTGGCAGAGCGTACTGCTGCAACACCTGGTCACCCCGAAGCAGTCGCCATGAACTCCGCAGAAACCCGTAGAAACGAAAACGGCAAATCCGCAACGCCCACCCACCCGGACGCCGGTTCAGCCGACTGGACAGCGAGCGGAATCACCCCGGACAACCGAAACGTTACACCCGGCGCTTCAAAAAAACAGCCTGGTGGCGAATCTGCAAAAGACACCCCGCCGACGCCCAAGCAGCCCGCCAAAAAAGGAACTGTCAGCCATCCCATTGTGGACGGCGCAATTGCTCCGGCCCTGCACGCTTCCGTGGAGCCGCAACCCGCTTCGGCGCCTGCCGAAACGGCACAACCGGTTGTTCCGGTCGTTACTCCTGATGAAAGCCCGGCGCTGGTAACTTCGGAGCCAACACCTGCTCAAACGGCGCCTCAAACCGCACCTTCCGAAACAGTAATGCCTACTGCTGCGACACCTGCCGCAGCCGACACACTTGCGCAAACGGCGCTTGCGCTCGCACCGCCGATTGAGCCGATTCGGGAAAAAAGCCTGCACTGGGGCGCCAGTACCGGCGCATTGTCCGACGTGTCGGCACAGTTCGGCGGCGCCACGGCGGGCCTGACGCTCGACTGGAAAGTGGGCGAAAAATGGGGCCTCCGCTCCGGTCTGGCGTATCAGTACCACACCCTGCCGGAAAGCGACCGTCCGCTGACCACCGTCACCACCGCCACCTACGCCGAGGCCACTGGCGACCAGACGATTTTTGACAACGGCGGATTCGTCACCACTGCCGTTGACCTGACGGCTCCGGTGTACGTATCCGTGTCGCGTCTGCACCGGATAGAAATGCCTTTGCTGGCATACTGGCAGCCTTTGCCCAAAGTACGCCTGTTTGGCGGGGCATCTCTCGGCGCCACCGCTTATGCCGAGGTGGACGACCAGAGTTTCAAGGGGTACAAAACCTTCGATGTGAAAGCAGGAACGCCGGCAAGCAACCTGAACAGCCGGGTGAGCGAACAAGTGCGCAGCCTTGATGTCCGCTGGAACGTCGGCGTTTCGTTCCGCGCAACGCGCAGTATCGAACTTGGCCTGTTTTTCCAAAGCCCGATTCGCGCCCTGAGCGATACCTCCTGGCTGGCAGCGGATACCGGCGCGAGCACACCGAGCAATATCAACCCGAGCTTGGAAAAACTTGCCACAGAGCGCCAAACTACTGCCAACGGCAGAGCCTTGTTCCAGTTTTTGGCTACTGTGTTTTTTTGAAAACAAACCGCTTCAAGTACCCGGAGGGCGCTAAGTTTGCACGAAGTTTTTTCATTACTTCGAGTACGCTCAGCGCCCTCCGCATTTCCCGTAGTATTGAGGAGGCGGGAGAAAAAACATTCAATCGCATACCCTCCATGCTCCAGCGGATTTTTCAAAAGTACACCGGCATTTTGCGCAGTCTGAAGGCTGTGTATGTGCTCAACAACCTGATGAATATTCGGCATCTGCGCCGCAACAAGTCGCTTTATACGCGTTTCGGTTTGCGCAAAAGCGTACTTGCGCCCATCGGAAGCGCAGATTTCCCGCAGCATCATCCGGACATTCCATGGCTCGACCGCCCCGACGCGGCGGAGCGCCTGGAAGCACACCCGGAGTTTCGGGAAATGGAACCCGTGCTGCAGGACAAACTGCGGCAATTCGTGCGCGACGGATTTTTTGTACTCGAACAATTTTACGACACTGCCACTACCAACGCTATGAACGCCGAGGTAGACGGACTGCTGGGTGCCGGCAAAGCGGGATTCAACTACACGGGCCGGAAAATTTTCAACCTGCACGAGCAAAGCCGGCTGGCCGACACCCATTTTTTCCGAAATCAAACCCTGCTTCGCCTGCTGTCATTTCTGCTTGGCAAACCCGTGGTGCCCTTTCAGTCGCTGAGTTTTGTGCAGGGCAGCGAGCAGCGCGCCCACTCCGACTCCATTCACATGATGACCGAACCGCCGGGCTATCTGATCGCCACCTGGTCAGCGCTGGAGGATTGTCCGGAGGATTCGGGGCCGCTGTTTTATTACCCCGGCAGCCACCGTTTGCCGTATATCACTACGCAGGACTACGATTCGGGCAACACCCGGTTCACCATCGGAGAAAACAGCAACCGCCGCTACGAAGACCGGATCGAGGCGCTGATCCGGGAGCATGACATGAAAAAGCAGGTGTTTCTCGCCAAACGTGGCGATGTGCTGGTGTGGCATGCCAATCTGCTGCACGGCGGCAGTGCCATCACGCGTGCGGGGGCTACCCGGCGCAGCGTTGTGTGCCACTACTATGCCGAAGATGTGCTGTGCTACCACGAAATGTCGCAACGCCCGGCGATTATTAAAAAGTGAGGAGCGATGCGCGATGAGTAATCTCGGCGCGTGTCGTTATTTGGCACAAACCTTTCTGAGCCATACCACGCAACCACTCTCGGGCGTTTCCTGTTGAAATTCGAGGCGAGCGGTACAGGCTGGCCAAAACCTGCCTACTTTTGCACGCATTTTTTTAATAAATCACGACCATAAACCGATACGCACCCGATCGGACGCCTTCGGAGCCGGGTGCAAAACTACCTGCAACATGAATTATTTCCGACTTATTGCGCTGCTGAGCAGCCTCGCCCTCGTGCAAACGAACACTGTTTTTGGACAAATGAAAGGCTGGGAACTTGGCGGCTGGATCGGCGCCTCCAACTATTTCGGCGATCTGAATACCAACTACCGGCTCGACAACCTGCATCTTGCAGGAGGCTTGCTTGCCCGGTACAATTTCAACGACCGTCTGGCCATTCGTTTCGGAGGCAGTTATGGCCAGATCAGTGCCTCGGACGCCGATTCCAAAAACATCTACGAATTCCGGCGAAATCTGTCGTTCCGCAGCACTGTAATTGACGGCACCATGCTGCTGGAATTCAATTTCATGCCGTACATGCACGGGCACCGCGACTATTATTTCACGCCTTATGTGTTCACCGGGCCGGCAATATTTTCATTCAACCCACAGGCGCAACTCGACGGCAAATGGTACGACCTCGTCTCGCAAGGTACTGAAGGCCAGTTTCGGGGCGAGGAATACAGCCTGACCCAGGGCGCCTGGGCGTATGGATTAGGCATCAAAGTGGATTTTTCCTACCGCTGGAGTATGTCGGTCGAACTCAGCAGCCGCTTGTTGTTCACAGACTACCTCGACGATGTGAGTGGCGTGTACGCCGACTGGCGCGACATCCGCTCTTTGCGCGGCGAAGTGGCGGCAGCACTTTCCGATCGTTCCATTGAACCCAAAATCGGCGAACCGGGCCGTCAGCGCGGCAACGGCAAAAGCAACGATACCTACGTTTTTCTGGGCATTGGCCTGCAATACTACTTTGGGGAGATTCGCTGCCCCTCTTACAACCGGTAAGGTGTTTTTTGCCGGCATGAGTGTGCCTGGCTGACAAAAAAAGCACCATGCGTGACGGGGAGTCTTCTCCAAAACAAAAAAAATGCCCGCCCCCTGGTATCAGGAGGCGGGCTTCGTATTTCAAATTGCTCTCTTACAAAGAACCAGATGGTTTAGGCTTTCACCGTTCCTTTGGCCTTTTCGATCACTTGTTTGGCAATATTTTCCGGCGCCGGGGAGTAGTGCGAAAACTCCATGGTGGACGAAGCGCGACCAGAAGTCAAAGTACGGAGAGCCGTCACATAGCCGAACATTTCGGACAGCGGCACTTCGGCCTGAATGGCTACGGCGCCACCGAGGCGGCCTTCCTGGCCTTTCGGCATACCGCGGCGGCGGTTCAGGTCGCCGATAACGGGGCCGACATACTCTTCGGGCGTAATTACCTCCAGTTTCATGATCGGCTCCATGATTTGCGGCTTGCACTTGGGTGCTGCGGCACGGAAGCCGTCTTTGGCGCAAAGTTCGAAGGCGATCGGCTTGGAGTCCACCGCGTGCATGCCACCGTCGGTCACGCGCACTTTCATGGATTCGATGTTGTAGCCGGCCATGATACCGTTGCTCATCATCTGGGTGAAACCGTCGGTGATGGGCTTGATGTAGTTTTTATCAATAGCACCGCCGACAATGCCCCATTCGAACTGCAGTTTTTTCTTGCCGTTTTTGAAATCGTCGCTGTCGAGGAATTCCTGATCGGCTGGGCCGAGCGTGAATTCCATGTCGGCGAAAAGACCAGAACCACCGGTTTGTTTTTTCAAACGTTCGCGGTGCGAAACCGTAGTGGTCAAAGCCTCTTTGTAGTTCACCTGCGGAGCGCCCTGGTTGCATTCCACTTTGAATTCGCGACGCAGGCGGTCTACGATGATTTCGAGGTGCAATTCACCCATGCCGGAGATCACAGTCTGGTTGGTTTCATCGTCGAAACGCACGCGGAAGGTCGGGTCTTCCTCAGCGAGTTTGTTGAGGGCCATGCCCAGTTTTTCCAGGTCTTTCTGCGTTTTCGGTTCGATGGCCAGACCAATTACCGGCTCGGGGAACACCATGCTTTCCAGCACGATCGGCGCGTTGAGGTCGGACAGGGTGTCGCCCGTACGGATGTCTTTGAAACCAACCGCAGCGGCGATGTCGCCTGCTTCCACGCTGTCAATCGGGTTTTGCTTGTTGGCGTGCATCTGGTACAGGCGGCTGATGCGCTCTTTTTCGTTGGTGCGGGTGTTCAGCACGTACGAACCGGCATCCAGTTTACCCGAATAGGTACGAATAAAGCACAGGCGACCTACGAAGGGGTCGGTAGCAATCTTGAACGCGAGTGCGCAGAACGGATCGTCCACCGAGGGTCTGCGGGTTACTTCTGCGTCCGTTTTCGGATTGGTGCCCTTCACGGCCTCAATATCAATGGGGGAGGGGAGGAAGTAGCACACGGCGTCGAGGCAAGCCTGCACACCTTTGTTTTTGTAGGCAGAACCGCACATGACCGGGGTCATTTTCATGTCGCACACAGCGGCACGAACAGCGGCGCGCATTTCATCCACCGTGATGGAGTTTGGGTCGTCGAAGAATTTCTCCAGCAGCGTATCGTCGTAGGATGCCACCTCTTCGATGAGTTTCTGGCGGTATTCGTTCACGGTTTCCACCAGGTCGGCAGGTACCGGGATCACCTGGAAGGTCATGCCCTGATCGTGTTCGTTCCAGACGATAGCCTGGTTGGTCACGAGGTCGACAACGCCCTTGAAACTGTCTTCAGCGCCGATGGGAACTTGAAGCGGTATGGCATTAGCGCCCAATTTCGCTTTCATGTCCTTGACCACGTTGAAGAAGTCGGAACCGGTACGGTCCATCTTGTTCACAAACGCGATACGGGGCACTTTGTAGTTGTCGGCAAGGCGCCAGTTGGTTTCGGACTGCGGTTCCACGCCGTCTACTGCGGAAAAGAGGAACACGAGGCCGTCGAGCACACGCAGCGAGCGGTTCACCTCCACGGTGAAGTCCACGTGGCCCGGGGTATCAATGATATTGAAATCGTATTTCTGACCGGCCACTTCCCACACGCATTTGGTAGCGGCGGAAGTGATGGTGATGCCACGCTCTTGTTCCTGCTCCATCCAGTCCATGGTAGCAGCACCTTCGTGTACTTCGCCGATTTTGTGCGTCACGCCGGTGTAGTAGAGGATACGCTCGGTAGTAGTTGTTTTACCGGCGTCAATGTGGGCGGCAATGCCGATATTACGGGTGAACCGGAGGTCCTTTGCCATTTCAGTGCGAGATTGAGTGATTGAGTGATTGAGTGATTGAACGTTTAATCCGGATTGGGGTGCTTGCACGAGATTTTGACGAAAATTTGTTTTTTTCAGTAAAATCAGTGCAAGTTTTAGTCAAAATTTCGAGGACGGTCGTGTTGGATTTTATATGTTTTGGAAACATGATAAAAGGGGCAACAAACCGCAATTCTTAAAACAGCAAAACCGTCGAAAAAAACCGGGTTGTTGCGGGGCAACAGGGTCCGGATTTTTTCAACGGCAGGCTGGAGGTAGAGGTCGCGTGCTTACGCTTTGTAGTGGGCGAAGGCGCGGTTGGCTTCGGCCATTTTGTGCGTGTCTTCGCGTTTTTTGACGGCATTGCCTTCACCCTTGCTTGCGGCGACGACTTCGGCGGCCAGTTTTTCGGCCATACCTTTACCGGCACGAGCTCGGGCGTATTTGATCATCCATTTGATGCCGATGGAAATTTTCCGGTTTGGCGGCAATTCGGTCGGAATCTGGAAGGTAGCGCCACCAATACGGCGGCTGCGTACTTCCACCTGGGGCATGACGTTGTTCAGTGCTTTTTTCCACACTTGCAACTCGTCCTCGTTGGTGCGGGCCTTCACGAGGTCCATGGCCTCGTAGAAAATGCCGTACGCAACGCTCTTCTTGCCTTCCCACATCATGTGGTTCACGAAACGAGTTACCATCGTGTCGCTGTACCGCGGATCAGGAGCCAATACTCGAGGTTTCGGTTTGTGTTTGCGCATTTGTTAAGTAATGATGAATGATGAATGATAAATGATGAATGCTTGATGATGAGCGCAAATCCTGCAAGGATTCATCATTCATCATTTATCATTCATCATTAAGAATTTTATTTCTTCGGACGCTTGGAGCCGTATTTGGAGCGGCTTTTTTTGCGGTTGTTCACACCGGCGGTGTCGAGTGCGCCGCGAACGATGGTGTAGCGCACACCGGGCAGGTCTTTCACACGACCGCCGCGCACCAGCACGATGGAGTGTTCCTGGAGGTTGTGGCCTTCGCCGGGAATGTACGCGATCACCTCGATCTGGTTGGTCAGGCGCACTTTGGCTACCTTGCGCAGAGCGGAGTTAGGCTTCTTGGGCGTGGTGGTGTACACGCGGGTGCAAACGCCACGGCGTTGGGGGTTTCCGTCCAAAGCGCGCGACTTGCTCTTGTACTCCACTTTTTCGCGGCTCTTGCGCACCAGTTGATTGATGGTAGGCATACCTTTAAACTTGTTGCTATTATTTTGTAACTTGTTAGTAATCAGTTGAAAAAAGGCAATTTTAGATATACCTTTTCCAAAAGCGAACGCAAAGGTACTTTCAGCAGGGAGAAATTTCCAAACCGGCGTACAAATTTTATGGAAAACGCGTAAAAACTTACGCAGCCCGATGTTCCTTTGTGCGAACGAACGATCCGTACTCATGCAGGCAAAAATCACGGCTCTCGGCACCTACGTCCCGGAGCGCATCATAGACAACCACTACTTCGAAACATTTTTGGACACCAATGACGAGTGGATCGTCAGCCGCACCGGGATTCGTACCCGCCACTACTCGGCCGAGCACGAATACACCTCGCACCTGTGTGTGGCTGCTGCCAGAAATATGGTCGAAGAAAATCTGGTTATGCTGGACGACGTTGATTTTGTCCTCGTAGCCACAGTGACACCCGACCAAACGATGCCAAGCGTGGCGACACAGGTGCAGGACAAACTCGGATTGACACGCGCAGGAGCACTTGACATTTCCGCAGCGTGCGCTGGATTTGCTTATGGAATTGTCCTTGCCCAAGGGCTTATTGCTGCCGGTACGCACCGCAAAGTGCTCGTTTTCGGCGCCGAGACCCTCACCAAGTTTACCAATTTTGAAGACCGAACTTCCTGCATCCTGTTTGGCGACGGCGCCGGAGTTGTTTTAGTAGAAGCCGCACCGGAAGGCAACATTCTTGCCTCTGTAACCGGCAGTAACGGCGACGGCGGCAAAGACCTGTACATGTCCAACCTGCGCAAACAAATCAATGGTGTGGATGTGATCACCGACAACAAGATTCATCAAAACGGCCGGGCGGTATTCAAATGGGCGGTGAACACCGTTACCGAACAGATGACGGTTCTGGCACAACGCAGCGGTACTGCCATCGCCGACCTTGACTGGTTTATTCCACACAGTGCCAACATGCGTATCATCGAGGCGCTTTGTACACAAACCGGTTTCCCCCTCGAAAAAACGCTCGAAAGTATCTCCCTCTACGGCAATACCTCATCCGCTTCCATACCGCTGGCGTTGCACCGCGGCATCCGGGAAGGGAAAGTGCAAAAAGGCGACCGCCTGATGATGATCGGATTTGGCGGCGGCCTCGTGTATGCCGGATTGGTGCTCGAATGGGCTTGAATCATGCTTTTACACACCCGCGGCATCGTTTTTAGGGCCTTGAAATATGGCGAGACCAGTGTGATCGCCGATATTTTCACCGAGGAAAAGGGGCTTCGGGCCTTCATCGGCGGCGGTGTGCGCACGGCGAAGGCCCGTATGCCTTTCGGGTTGTTTCAGCCGATGACTGTGGTGGACCTCGTGGCTTATTTTCGGGATGCCGACGAGCACCTGAATCGCCTGAAAGAAATGCGCGCTGCGGAGGTGTTCAGCCAAATCCCCTTCGATATCCGGCGGGGAGCGGTGGCCTTGTTCATGGCGGAGGTGTGCCGCAAAAGCATCCATACCGGCGAAGAAAATCCGGCTCTTTTCGAGTTTTTACTGGACAACCTGCGCTTGCTGGATACTTCGTCGCACAACGTGGCTAATTTGCATCTGCATTTTTTGGTGCAACTGTCGGGCTACCTCGGTTTTCAGCCTCAGGGTGAACCGGGCGGCGAACTGTTTCTGGACCTTCAGGAAGGCATTTTTCTGCCCGAACCTCCCCAACACGCACAATACCTCGGCCCGCAGCAAGCCATGCCCTTGCTCGATTTGCTGCACACGCCGCTGGAGCATTGCCATGAAATAGCGTTCGACCGCGCCGAACGAAAGGCGCTGTTGCAGGGTCTGCTGAAGTTTTACCAGTTGCATGTGCCCGGTTTCTCCGACATCCATACCCCGGAAGTGCTCGAAATGGTGCT
>CAYMQY010000087.1:0-2621 GCA_964392655.1 uncultured Saprospiraceae bacterium | reverse complement strand
TTCATTTCCCGCTCAAAAATCGTTTCCAACTGACTTGCCGCGAGATTCTTGGCAATGATCGTGCGGTCTTTGTTCAGGATGTAGAGTTCGGGCGTGATGTCCACAAAATACTTGGCGTAAATGGCCCGGTTGGTCGGATCGAACACATTGGTGAACGTGAAACCGTTCTTTTTCACAAACTTCTTCCACTCGTCCTCCTTGGTGTTCACAGCGATGCCGTAAAAATCCACGCCCTTGTCTTTCCATTTTTCGTAAATCCGCTGGATTTCCGGCGCCTGCTCCTGGCAGTGCTCGCAATCGGGGCTGAACATAAACACGACAATGAGCGGAGCCGTCATTTCGTAGATGGACTTCGGCTGCCCGTTGATGTCGTTGGCGCGCACATCCGGGCCTTTGCGGCCCAGCAGACTGGCTTTCATTTCGTCCACTTTTTTGCGCAGTTTGCCCACGTTTTCAGGCGTGTCCCAGAATGCGTTTTCGGGCGTGATGTACTTGTCAATGAGGTACACCATGACCGCCTCGCCGTCCATGACTTTGGTTTTGCCGTTCTCGTAGTTCAGCCCTATCCAGTTGACCATGAACTTGAAAAACTCCGGATAGGGCATGACACGCTGCACCAGCGGATCGGCCACTTTGATGATGGAGTCGGGGTTTTGAGGCGTCAGTTCGACGATGTAGCGTTTTAGTTTGTTGAAAATCACCGGTGTGTACAACATGCGGGTATCGGTGAAATCCACGCCGTCCCAGAAGTGCTCGCGGAAATGTTGCAGGTTGCGCAAGGTGTCGAGGTCGCCGTTGGGCTTGCGAAACTCCGGCCAGTCGGGGTTTTGGCCGGCTAACTTGAATTTGGTGAAAAAGGCGTTCGGGTGTTCGCGGAAAATCGTGTCGAGGTGCATTTTGCGTTCCGCAAGCATCTGGTTCTGGCGCTCCTTGGCTTTTTTGTATTCGGCAGAAGTCGCCGGATTGCTGCGCAAAACTTGACTCAACTGATTCATTTCCGGCTCCTGGGCGCCCTGAAAGCGGGAATTCCTGTACAGCAGTTCGGTGTTGAGCGAGCCTTTGACCTGCATGGTGCCCGGAATGTCGGCCACCTTGGCGCGCAGGGTCATAAACTGGTCTTCCTTGTCAATGAGCAGCGAAAAGTTTTTCTGCCCGGGCAACAGAAAATAGTAAAACCCGGGCTGAAGCGGACGCGCGCGGCGCAACACGAAATGGCCTGTAGCATCGGCCACCGTGGTATCGGCAATGTAGTTCTGGTCGCCGTAATTGCCGATCAGACGAACTGTGCCGGCCTGTAAACCCTCGATGAACACCTCGATGCGGGTGCTGTCCGGGTCGCCCGGCAGCGTGGCCGATACCGGTGCGGCAAAGGCGGCAGCGTTTGAAAATGCAAAAACAAATGCAAGCAAAAGAGAAACTGGCAAGGCAAGAATGCGCATGGTCTGAGTGTTTTTGTATTTGTCCGGTTTTCGGCGGGCAAAAATAGCGCCGCTCACCGTGGCAGGGAAACAGATTTGCGAATTGTTGACATTCTCAAACCGAGCCTTACCTTTGGCGCTTCCAAAATCAGGCAACACGGACAAACACAAATCCGACAATTTTTGATGAAAAACGTACTAACACCCCTGACCGCTTTTATTGTTCTCGTGCTGCTGGCAGCGGGATGCGGAAAAGAAGACCAGGCCCGGTTCGACCGCGATGCCATTTTGAAGTATCTGGATGACAACAACCTGACCGCAACGGAGCACGAGTCCGGCATTTTTCACATCATCGAAACACCGGGCGCAGGCGGAAGCCCATCCCTGAATTCGACAATCACGTTCAAGTACAAAGGTTACTATCTGGATGGCGTCGTGTTTGACCAAACAACCGGAAACAACACGGCTACCTACCCGCTGAGCAACCTGATCCAGGGATGGCAAATTGCTATGCCGCTCCTCCAAAAAGGCGGCAAAGGCATATTTTTCATCCCTTCGGCTTTAGGCTATGGCCCTAACCCGCCTTTTGGTATTCGCGCCAACGCCGTTCTGGTCTTTGAAATCGAGTTGGTAGACTTTTGACAAACGTCTACTTTTGGCCCGCACAATTTAAATCGTAAATCGTAAATCGTAAAACAACATGACTTTTCCGAGCAACTGCAAATACACCGAAGACCACGAGTGGGTACGCGTCGAGAGCGGTAACATCGCTTACGTGGGCATTACCGATTACGCCCAAAGCGAACTGGGCGAACTGGTGTACATCGAGGTGGAAACTGTCGGTAAAAACGTAGCCGCTCACGCGGTGTTCGGCACCGTGGAGGCTGTGAAAACGACCTCCGATCTGTTCATGCCTATAGCCGGCAAAGTGCTGGAATTCAACCCGGGACTCGATGACTCCAAAGGCGGAAACCCGGCGCTCATCAACGAAGACCCGTACGGCGAAGGCTGGATCGTGAAAATCGAAATCGCCAATCCTGCCGACCTGAACAGCCTGATGGATGCTGCCGCGTACCAGGCGCACGTGGCGTAATTTTCATCACCGCAGAGACGCGGCGAGATGTCGCCTTTTTTCACCGCAGAGGCGCAGAGACGCGGAGTGTTACGCAGAGGTTTCAAAAAATTGTTTCCTGCGCAACACTC
>CAYMQY010000086.1:0-16506 GCA_964392655.1 uncultured Saprospiraceae bacterium | reverse complement strand
GGGCAGCAGGTTGTCGTCGGTAAGGGCGCTGGTATCCGGGTGTACCACCCAGCCGGCCTGCGGGAAACTGATGTCCACCTCGCTGCAGGGTTCGACGAAGTGCGCGCTGACGTAAATAGCCGAATACAGGATGGTGTCGTCGTCGGGAGGAAAGCCCAGATTGCTCGCCCGTAAATCTTCGCACTCGGAGTAGAGCACCAGTTCGAGGTCGTCGTACTCGTACTTTTCCGGTCCGCGCTCCACGGTCACGGTAATAGGGATGGATTCGCCCCAGGGAATAGCGTAGAGTATCGGCTTGTCGAGTATTCCACCGTTCAGTTTGATCACGGCCCCGTCGGGATTGCTTTCCGGCCCGGCGGTGAAAGCGTAGGTGTGCATTTCATTCACGGCACTGGTGTTGCCGAGGGTGAATTTGAACACTGCCGGTTCGTTGGCCGGCACATCGGTAGCTACGCTGCCGCTGCCGTCGCGCAGCGACAAAAGGCAGCCTTCGCGGTGGGCGGTGCCCGGTTCCCAGGGACAGGAGGACTGGCCTATTTTCGTTTTGAAAATCGGCGTTTTGTAGAAGGAGTCCAGGCCGATATCTACCGAAAAGGCATCTCCCGGGTCGTCGTCTTTGAGGACAAAACCGGTAGTCAGGTTTTTTTCTGTGCCTTTCTCATCCGCATTTCCTCTCGTATCCAGTGTCAACGCGTCAACCAATAAATCAACCCCAAGACCGCCAAGGGTAAATCCGAGTGTCGAGTTGAAATGTACCCCGCCGCCGCGGATAGTGTTCTCGCTGATCGTTTTGGTTGTATCCCAGGAGACCGAAGATTCATATTCGTTTCCACCGTTAAAGGAAATATTCCGGTCGGTCTTTGCCTTTCCTTTTTGCAGGTCGTTTTTGTTCAGGATATTCTGCCAGTTCTTTTTGGAGAGCTCGTACTTGGCCGAATCGGCGGTGGTAGCGTTCGGGTCGGTAATCAGCGAATCGAGGTAGCGCATCACATAGTTCCGAATGTAATACTCCGAGTAGATAAAGGTCGTTTTGAAACCTTCGGGCTGTACGTCCAGTACGGTTTTTACTTGCGCTTCACAGATTGTATCGTTGAACTTGACCATATCGCCAAAGCCAAACACGATGTTCAGGCCGCCACCGACAAACACGTCGCTGCCGCGCCCGCTACCGACATATAATGAGTCCGTATTCTGTCCGCTGCCGACAATCAAATCGCCATCGCTGGTACTGATACGCTGATTCAGCGTCAGGCAGGTTTGGAAGGTCGTGTCGTTTAACTTCTTGTTTGTGGTTACGCCGGCGATACCTACGTCTACATTCGTTTCAAACGGAATGTTTTCACCTACCCCCAGAAAGGAAAGCGCTACTTCAAAATCGGGCCCGAGGTGGATTTCCGTTCCGATTTCGGTGGTGTTTTCATGTTCCACGTTTATTATCGTCGCCTTGCACATCGTCTGGCCCTTTTCCCAGTAGGCATAACTGCCGTCGCCGGGCGGGTCGCGAAGCACTAACCAGGGATTTTCGGGCAAGGCCGTGGTGAACGTGTTTTCTTTTTGGCGAATGCCGGTAACGATGGCCTGTTTCACCAGGCTCACTTCGTTGCCTCCCAACGTGGTGGCGATAATCTGGAGCGTTTGCAGGTGCGGCGGCACGGGGTTGGGATCGCCTACGACGAACTTGTACACCAACTTTTTATCCGGTCCGCCCAGCGTCGTGTCTAATTCCGCGCTGGAAAATCCGTTGAGAATGCGTACGGAAGCCGTGTCCACGTCGCAGGGTTGGCCGTAGTATTTCTCCACTAGTTTGATGACTAATGTAGTTAGTGCGCCTTTTTCAAGCACCACCTGCGAACAGGGCGCGATCGTGTCCAAACCGCTTTCGATGATAATTTCCGGGTCGGCGTAGTAGATAAAATCCAGTACGGTATCCTGTGCGGCCAAATCAATTTGAGTTCCCCCCGCGGTTTGGAAGGCCTGATAAATCGCCGGGTCGCTGTGCTCGGTTACGGCTACCGTGAAGGGGGCCGGGGGCAGGTTGGCAAATTCGTAATTTCCGTCAGGGTCCGTGACCGTCTGTTCTTTCTCGTAGCAGCCGTCCAGCGTCCTGATCTTCACTTTGCACACCGTGCCCGAAGGGATGATTGACAACTTGCATCTGCCGCCGGCCACTACGCCGGTGACGTTGCGGGTAGTCATATCGTTGAACAACACACCCGCGATCGGGCTGGAAATATTGGTAATCTCCCAGGAAGCCGGCAAAAACTGGTGGTCTTCGAATTTTGGCGAAAGGATGACCGTAGCGCCCGGTTCCAGATCAAGCACAAAACGACCTACGGAATCCGTGTACACGGCCGGATTATACGATTCACCGTTTACCAAAATCTCTACTTGTTGGGCAAAACAGTCGGTGTTTACATAACGCACATACCCCGTGACCGCCACCGTAGAACGGTCGGTGAAATCCACTTGGTCCACCGACGTAATACTCGGGTTGAGCGTCACCTGCCGGGTGGAAGGGGCAAACTCGTGCGGCTCTGTTTCTTGCAAGGCGGCAAACGTGGACCACTCGGTACCAAACGCGGTGCCGGAGCCGGTGAGTTGGGAGCCGCGGTTGTTCAGGCGGCTGCCGGCTCCCTCGTCGAGCGCGAAGTAGGCGCGCAGGTGGCGGCCCTGCGGGTCGCGGCCGTTGTTCTTGTGCGCGAGGATGGAATCGAGCGGCTGGATGGTGTCGTACATAGCCACCTCGTCTATCAGGCCGCCGTAGTAGTCGGTGCGGGTAGCGCCATTGTAGCGGGCGCCGAGCAGCCAGGTCTGACTGGTGTCGGAGCCGTTGCCGGTCACGCCGGAGAATGTGTTCATGCCCGCGGCTACGCCGTTTTTGTAGGCTTTGACGGTCAGGTTGGCGCCCGTTTTTTCAAACGTCAGGGCGATGTGCTGGTAGCCCATGCCGAGGGTGCCAAAGTTGTGCAGGGTGCCGTTCAGGTAGCACTTCAGGTCGTTGACCACGCCGTTGGGCGTGAGCATGAGGCGGAACTCGTTGGTGCCCCATTTTTTGGAAATCAGGCACTGGTCGCCGTCGGGGCCGGCGCTGTACGCCCACAGTTCGAGTGTGGCGGCCTGCAGGTTGGTGCTGTCGTCCAGCCCGATATTGGGCAGCGTAGCGTAGTCCATTTCGGCGCGGGTGAACTTGAGCGCCCGGTGCATGTAAAACAGTTTGCCCGGCGTAGCGATGAAGGTAGTCCCGGTGCCGTAGTTGACCGACTCGATGCGGTAGTAGCCGTCGCTATCTGTTTTACCGGAAGTGCGCACAGGCGGTCGGCTCGGGTCAAACTGCGTGCCGCAGAAAATCAACGGCTTGCGCCCGATCAGGTCGAAGGAACGGGTGCCCAGTTCTTCGTCCATTTTCCAGTAGTATTTCAGGCCGGGCGTGAGCGTGGAGGCCGTTCCTTCCATGACCTCGCTGAAGTCCAGTTCGTCGAGGCGGCGGTGGTAAATGCGCAGTTCGTCCATGCGGCCGTGCCACCGGGAGCCTTCGCCGTTCAGGTTGAGTGTTTGGGTGTTTCCCGAGCCGGCAGCGCCCATGACAATGCCCGTCAGGATGCCGTCGCGGTAGAGGCGGAACTGGCTGCTGTCCTGCGTAATGGCGATGTGGTGCCAGCCGGTTTTGGTGGAGTCGGGGAAGGGCAGCAGCACTTTGTCGCTGCCTTTTTGGAACACCACGCCTTTCAGGCCGGCGCTGTCGAGTGGCGTAAGCGACCAGGCGGCGCCTTCAAATTCGAGCAGTTTAGCGCCCGAGTTAGCAGAATCCACCTGTACCCAGGCGGTGAGCGACCAGCGTGGGGCATTGTGTAAAAAGCCGAGCGAGTCTTCCGCAAACGCGATGTCGCTGGTAACAAAACGCGCTGAAAACCCCTGCATGGGTGTAAGCGACACGACGGCATCCACTACCGGGCGGTTGTTGGTAGTCTGGACGTAACCGGTCACGATGCCGTTGGGCACCTGAAAACCAATAGCCGGCCCGGGAGCGCCGTCGCCGTAGGCGTTCCGACCGACTACTTCGTATTTGTACGGCCTTCCGGCAATGACGTTGAAGTCGTTGTAGTTGCGCACTTTGTTGTCGAAACTGCCGAGGAAGATGCCGTCGCGGTACAGTTTAAATCCGTCGGTCGGGAATGGGCCGATGGGATTAGGCTCCCAGGTAATCTGAATCCGGTCGAGCAGTTCGCCCTTAGTGGCAGATGCGATTGGGGCAACCGGCGGCAGGAGGTAATCGCTGAGGGAACCGTAGGCGGCCGAATTCGTATTGTTTTGGGCCGATCCCACCGCCGGGTCGCCAACGACGACGTTCATGCGCCGGGAGTTGTTTTGCATGCGCGTGTTGCCGCCGTAGTTGATAAATGCCCGGCCGGGAACATACGCCGCCGCCGTCGGCGGCAAACAGGCTGGCTCGCCTCCAGGGTTTGTGAGCGGAATGTAAAACTTGCGGATGGGGCGTACACCTGCGGGATTCGCTTTGTCAATAAAAAATACATTGCCTAGATTCATTTCTATCGTCCAGGCAGAATTGCCGGATGCATCTGAGGTCCAATAAGCGAATCCGGCGTTGAAATTTCCCACGAGCGCTTTTTGGGCCTGCAATTTCTGCATCTCATCCAGTGAGGGGAGGTACCAGTCGCCCTTGCCGTTCAGCACGAGGTCTCTGCAGGATACGAAGGCCTGATTCCAGTTGTTGGGGTTTATCATGGTTTGCTTCGGCAGCAGGTCGTTTGGCGCTGCGATCAAGCCATAGCCGTCCGGATACACATGAAAGATGATCCCGCCCTCGTATGTGGATCCGATTTTGTAGGATTGCGCCAATAACTTGGCCGTACAGAGCAGTACGGCTAGGAGGATAATTGATTTTTTCACGATCAATTGTTTTAGAAATAATGGAAAAAAGTTGAGAAGCCTCCTTTCCCACACGGTTAAAACCGTGGGCGGAAAAGGAGCCGCTACGGGTGAAAACCCGGCCCAGGGTGACCGGGTATTTTGTGTCACCCGGCCACCCTGGGCGAAGGGCACTTACTTCAGTCCTTTCAGCGCATCCACGTCCGCCCGCAGAGACATGTACATTTTTTTCATTTCAGCATTCTCTGCCTCCAATGCTTTGATTCGGTCGGCTTGAGTCTTGATCTGTTCGCTTTTATCTCGAAGGATAGGAATGATGTAGGTGACGAATTTGTCGTAGTGCAACGCATCGGGGCGTCCTTGCGCATCGTAAACTACCAAGGGCTTCAGGCCCAGCGCATCAAACTCTTCCGCAATAAAACCTGCCTCCCAGGCATTCGGGTTGCCTCCTTTACGGGTGTACTTTTTGGGCTCCGCCTGCAGCAGCACCTCAAAGTTCTCCTTCAGGCTGGTAATGTTTTCTTTGTATCGCGCGGAGGACGTGTTAACCACGACTGCGCCGTTTTCCAAGTACAGATCGTAAGCGGATCCAGCCCCCGGGAAAACATTAAAGATCAGGCCGTCAACACGTACTGGGCCGCTGCTCGGCACCTTGTTCGTAGCCCCCGTCATCGAAATGGCGTACGGAGCGGCAGTCAGGCGCGGGCGCGGCAATAGTTCCTGACTGGAACCGACGAATTTCACCCCGAGGTAGTAGGGGACATCGAACAGCGCATTCAGTGTTTTGCCATTAATACCGAGTACCACACTGTACACCCCGCCGGTGGTTTCCACACTGTTGAGTTCTTCAAACCATACTTCCGTGCCACCGACTTCGGCGGTATAAAGGGAAAAGCGCACATTGTAGATAGCATCGGGTACGGCGCTGCCGTCTATTTTTTTCAGCACACCTTGTATGGAGAGTGCAGGCGTGTTTTGTGCCGGAAGAATGGCTGCGCCAAGGCAGCAAAAGAGCAGAAAAAGGATACGTGATTTCATTGTGTACAGTGACTTTTGCAGTGATGTGGAATACATTTTTTAACAAGGTGTATGGAACAGCGCCATGCGGCGTATTCGGCAATACCGGTTGCGTCCACGGCGAAGACGCTTCGCGGCGGCAAGCAGGAGTGACAAGAAAAAAGGTCGGTAACTTTAAGTCGAAACCGCCGAAGAACCGGCGGGACAACATCCCGGCAACGCGGGCAGCGGTAAGTCAAGACCTTTCACGAGAACGATTGTGATTATGGATTAAAGCAAAGCAGACCCACAGCGGATTTGCTACCGACAAATGTCGGGCAACGCCCGGTACACGAGCGTATCAAAATGGGTACACGAGCGTATCAAAATGGTTTTTTTTGCTCCGTTTGCCATCCCGAAGGGATTCGTCCGCTCTACGAAGGCAGCAGCGAGTGGCTCGCCGTAGGGCGGACGGGTTCCTGCGGAATGACAAAGCGGCACTCACTCCGACGGCAGTTTCCCGAACCGCTTTTTGTAACTCTGTGAAAAGTGTTTGACCTGCCGGAACCCGACCGCGTATGCCGCCGACTTGACCGACGACACCTCCCGGTTCTCCAGCAGGCGACGGGCTTTCTGAAACCGCGCCTCGTCGAGGTATTGAGCCGGTGTGAGACCGGTGAGGCGTTTCAACTGCCGGAAAAACGAGGCCCGGCTCATCGCCAGCGCATCAGCCAGCGTTTCAGCAGTCAGATTGAAATCGCCGAGGTGCTGTTCTACCTGCTGCTCGCAGGTCTCTAACCAGGTCTGGTCCTCGGCAGTGATTGGTTGACTGATTGACTGGTTGACTGGTTGATTGGTTGACTGGTTGACTGGTTGACTGGTTGATTCCCGGGCGTCGTAGTTTGTCAGCAGGTTTTCCACACGGACCAACAGTTCTTCTTCCTCGAAGGGCTTGAGGATGTAATCGTCCACGCCGATGCGCAGGGCGCGGAGTTTGTCGCGCAGGTCGGCACGAGCAGTGAGCATGACCATGGGGATGTGCCGCCACCGGTCGTCGCCTTTCAAATTCTCCAGCAACTGGAAGCCGTCCATGACGGGCATCATGATGTCGCTAATAATTAAATGCGGAATGATAAATGATGAATGGTTTTTTAATGATAAATGATGAATAGCCTGTCCTGATTTATCGGGAATGAATGATGAATCTTGAGTGGAATCGCGATCGGCATTCATCATTAAAAATTCATTATTCATCATGCTCAAGGCTGCCTGCCCATGTTCAGCAGTAACGACATGGTATTTCTCGGAAAGAATGGACGAGACGTAGTTACGCAGGCTGTCGTTGTCTTCCACCAAAAGGATTGTCTTTTTGAAGGATGAATGGTTTTTTAATGATAAATGATGAATAGCCTGTCCCGATTTATCGGGAATGAATGATGAATCTTGAGTGGAATCGTGCTCGGCATTCAGCATTTCTGATTCACCCTTCAGCATTAATAATTTATCATTATTCACGCCGAGCACTTCTTTTTTCGGGAAATCAAAGTGAAAGGTGCTGCCCGAACCGAGCGTACTTTCCACGGAAATGCGTCCATGCATCAGTTCGGCGAATTCCCGGCAGAGTGCCAGGCCGATACCCGTACCGCCTTCGATCGGGGCATTCGTCTGGGAGGTTTGGTAAAACCGCTCAAACACATGCGGCAGGTCGTCGGGATGGATGCCGCGGCCGGTGTCGTACACCGTCAGGCGGAGGTAGCCGTCTGTTTCCACCACACGTACGCCGACTTTGCCACCGGCATGCGGCGGGGTGAACTTGATGGCGTTGGCCAGCAGGTTGTTCAGCACTTTTTGCAGTTTGTCTTCATCCACCAGCACGCGCAGGCGCTCGGCTACTTTGTATTCGAACACAAACAGGATGCCGAGCCGCTCGGCGTGGCTTTCGAAAGCACCGGCTACACGGCGCAGGAATGGCTGAAGGGAGACCGTCGTTTCCTGCAGGTGCATTTTCCCCGATTCGATTTTGCTCAGGTCGAGGATTTCATTGACTAATTGCAGCAGTTGCTTGCCATGTTCCTGGGCGGTTTGCGCGAAATCCCGATCTTTTTTTTCCAGACGGTTTGCTTTCAAAATAGAACTGAGTGGCCCGAGCAAAAGGGTGAGCGGCGTGCGCAGTTCGTGGCTCACATTGGCGAAAAAGCGGCTTTTGGCCTGGTCCAGTTTTTTCAATTCCTCCGTTTGCCGGCGTATGGTGGCGGTTTGGCGTTCCACTTCGGCTTCGAGGCGTTCCTGTTCGAGCCGGTGTTCGCGGGTGCGCCAGTACAGCCAGCCGCGAATACCGGCGGCCAGCAAGACGGCGGCCAGCAACAGAAACCACCCGCGCAGGTACACCGGCGGCAATACCGTGAGTTCGAGGCTCAGTTCGTTGGCGGCGGGTGCGCCGTCGGAGGCTTGGGCGCGTACACGCAGGCGATGTGTGCCGTAGGGCAGGCTCGACAGGCGCAACTCCGGCTCCCGGAGGTTTTCCCAATCGGCCGATACGCCCTCTAATTTCCAGGTGTAGGTGACCTTCTCCGGAGCGACATAATCCAGCAGCGCAAATTCCAACTGGAGATAGCGGTCGCCGGGATGCAGCGTGAACGTCTTGTTTTGGAGGATTTCCGCCAGGCGGTTTTCCAATTGTCCGCTGCCGGCATCCAGCACGCCGAACGAGGAAATAACTAATGGGATATGACTTTCTTCTGCGTCTGCCGCCGAATAGAAGTCGTCGGGATGGAAGGCCGTCACGCCGTTCAGGCCGCCGAAATACAGCGTACCGTCGGCGCCGCGGCAATGCGAGATGCGGTTGAATTCGTTGTTCGTGATGCCGTCGGCTTCCAGCCAGGTGTGACGCACCTGCAGGTTTTTTTTGTCAAACTGCACGATGCCGTAGTCGGTGGGCAACCAGAGGTGCCCGTGCCGGTCTTCGTATGCCGCATACACCGTGCCGTTGAGCAGGCCGTTTTTTCGGAAAAACACCTGGGTTTGCTTCCCGACAGGCGCCTTTTGATCCCAGCGGATGAGGCCGCCGCCGCCGGTGCTCAGCCAGAAAATGCCTGCATTATCCTCGTAAAAATGGTTGATGTGGTCGTAAGGCAGCCAGGTGTCACCCTTGCCGCCCGACCAGTAGCGCCGCTCGACGCCGCCGCCCGGGCGCAGGCTAAACAGGCCCTGGTGGGTGCAGGCCCAAATGCGTCCGGAGCGGTCGCGTTGCAAGTGGTTGACGGTGGCTTTGTCAAATTCGGGTACGCTTTCATCGCGCCAGGGTTCCGTGTACCCGGTTTGGGGATTGTACACAGTGACCCCGTCGTAGTGCCCCAGCAGCATTCGCTGCGGGTTTTCTTCCAGTATGGCCCAGACCTCGCCGCGATAGCGTTTTTTCAGCAGCCCGGGGCCGATTGGTTGGCCCGCCGGCGTGGTTTTTTGAATGGAAAGATGTAGCCAACCGTCGGTCGGAATATTGATGTGCGTCCACACATTGCCGTCGGCGCTCGGGCTGATTCCGAGTGCCGATTTGCCCGGTAGCCGTTCGAAAGCGCCGGTTTTCGGATCCACGAAGTAGCGACCTTCGCCATAGGCTTCGGCATTTACCGTCAGTTTTCCGCCGATTTCGAGCAGCCCCCGGCAGGCGATGCCGCGACCACCCGATGCTTTTTCGTCGTGCAGCAGGCGCCGGAAATGGTTTTTCCGGATTTCCACCACGATCAGCCCGAATGTGGTGGCGAACCAGACGTTGCCGTTCCGGTCGAGCAGGTAATCGTGAAATTGCAGCGGGTCAATGTCAGGGTATTGTTCCGTGATGTCGAGTAGTACCCGCCCCTGCCGGTCCATTATGTAGGGAAATTGCACCTCGATCCGACCGGCTGCGATGCGGGCATGTTGGTGTGCATACTCATATTTGTTGTGCATTGACACCGTTGTCCGATTGCCGTTGCCGTCAATTTCCCACAACACCGGTGCTCGTTCGGGGAGGCGTTCGAGTACAAAAAAGCCGTCGGGGTCGGTGGTGGTGCCTTTTTTGTACCAAAAAAAGCCGCCCGGTCGGGCCGGTATACTGCGAAGCGTTTTGCCCTGAAAATCGGTTTCAATCAAAGCCTGGTGACTGGAGGAGTCCGTATGAATGCCCCAAATGGTTTGCCTGCCGGTCACTTTTAGCACAAAAAAAAACGAGGATCCCGCGATCTTGCTTTGCTTCCATCCCGTTTTCGGATGGTAAAAAAACAGGGAGCCGGCGATAGGGTCATTAAAAACCAGGGTGCCGTCGGTTGTTTTTACCGGGATAAATAACCAGTTTTCAAGGGATGCCGGAGGCGGGCCGTGGGAAAGAAAATCCGCAGCGGGAGTGACTTTGCCGCTTACCGGGTCAATAATATCCAGCCAGGGAGAAGGCCCGGGGCGGCAAGCCCAGATGTAGCCGTCGGTGTCTTCCGCGAGCCAGGAAACAATGTCGCCGCTGAGGCCGCTTTCCGACTTGTTGAACACCTGGAACCGCCGTCCGTCGAAACGCGCCGCGCCGCCCAATGTGGCCGCCCAGATAAAGCCTCGACTGTCCTGTATGATGGAATATACGTCCCGGTGCGGAAGCCCGTCTTCGATGCCATACCGGCGTGCAATAGCACGATAATCCTGCGCCTCGACGACAGGGCAGATGGTCAAAACCAGGAAGATGAACAACAGCCGGGGAGCACGCATGGCCGAATAAACAAAAACCGCCATTTGAACCGGGCATCGGGTTCAAATAGCGGCCAAAGGTACTGGAACATATCCAATTTCAGTAAAACACCACGCGCCGCACGGCTCTCCCGGCTGGCGTTTGCAACAACAGGATGGCCGTACCCTTGTATGAGGTGTGGATGGAACCGTCGCCGAGCAGGGTGCTTTCCTGCAATTTTTTGCCCGCAAGGTCGAACAACGTCACCTGGTACGAAGACGACTGACCGGGCACAGACACGTAAACCGTACCCGAACTCAAGGAGGGGAACACCGTCGCGGGCACCTCGGCAAGTGTTTGAACCGGCAGCGCTTTGCACAGCACGACGCCCAGCCCTTCAAACGTAAAGGAACCCGATTGGAAACTGCAAAACTTGCGCTCCGGGCCGTCCACAGCCAGCGCCGAAGGTTCGTCCAGAAACAGGTATGCCTCTGTGAGGCAGTCCTCACCGCCGATTTTGTGCAGGCCTTCCACGCAGCCGATGCCCTCAATCAGGGTGCCTTTTTGGACCAGGGAGTTCAGCCAGACAATGGTTTGTTTTACGCGCGACTGGCCGCCAAGTTCAATGGTGGATACTTCCGTGATCACGTAGGCCAGGTCCGACGCATGGTTTTCGTACAACGGCAAATGCACCGTATCGCCCACTTGCAGGGAGAAATCGTACAGCAGCAGCTCATCGAATGAAGTCACCGGCCATTGGGCACGCACATAAATTTTCTGACCATCCTGGCGCATCAGGCGGAAATCAGACTGGGAGACGCCGATGGCAAACTGCGTGTTGCGAAGCAGTTTTTTGTACACCACACCGCCAACGGTGGTGTCTTTTTCGGGGTTGATTTGTTCGATGCCCTCGCCAACCCAACCGGAATGGATGTGAAATGTCCATTGGTCGGCGGGGTTGAACCAGGTTACCTGAGCGGTAATTGTTTGTATCACCAGGAGGAAAAGGGCAAAAAGTGTAGCGGTGTGTTTCATGCTTAATTCGGTTGTGTTTTGTGAATGATCCTGTTTTTTACCTGAAGACACCCCGAATCGGCAATACGTTGGTTTCTACCTGATTTTTTATGCGATACCGCTCCACTTGCCGAGCGCCTGTCACAGCCACAACCGTCATTTTTGGGGTGCTACAATAATTTTCTACCGAGTACCGATCAATCTTTTTTTGCAAATTGAAAGTTCAGGGTTCAGTCTGCAAAATAATCGTTTGACTAAAAAAGTGCACCCCGGAGGGAAAAGGAATAGCGTCTGCGGAATTTTGTTACCCGACTATGCGATATGACTGCCGTACCAGCCGGCTACAAGGTTCTTGCTATCCTCGAAATGGGCTTGAGCCTGAGCTATATCGTTTTTCAGAAAATATGCCAGCCCAAGAAAATAACTGTCGTGTGCGGTTTTAGGCGGTAGCCGCATTGCCTGCTCCGCCGCATGACTGGTTGCCTTCAGGTTTTTTTCGTAATAATGCAGGAGCGCCAGTTGTGCCCAATATTGGATGTTCAGCGGCTGAAGGCGAACAGCCCTTTGGAGATGGCCGACGGCGGAGACACCCTGCGTGTGGCTTGCAAAACGCGCATTGAGGTCGGCGAGCATGATATTGATGTGCTCCGGGTTTTTGTCGATGTCTGAGTTAAGGTGCTCAAGGGTTTGGAAAAGCCGTTGTGCTTCGCTCTGCTCTTTTGCCTTCAACAGCAGCAAAATTTTGACAACTTTTGCCTCCGGTCGATCGGCGCTATTGCCCGGCAGCCACGTCAGGCATTTTTCCGCTTCCGGAACGCGCGCCATCTGCAGAAAAGTCGTCGCCAGGTTTATGACCACGTTCGGCTTGGCATCCTGGTGATAGGTGTTCCCCGGATTGCGTTCGATTTCCTTCAATGCCCGGCCGAAAGATTGAGCCGCCAATTCAAAATCCCCGCAATGGAATGCTGCAAGGCCAAGGCCAAACCATGTTCTGGGATCGTGGGGGAAGTTATTCGTGAGGATGTCGTACGTTTCGCATGCTTCCTCAATTTTGAAGCCATCAAAATACACGGCAGCGAGAAGCAAGCCCGGGGAAATCAGATTCAAATAGGCGTGGTCCTTGAACAGAATTTTCAGGCGCGATTCCGCTTTTTCCAGTTCCCCGTTTTGCCAGTAGAAATTGGCCGATTTAAACTCTGTGAGCAGGACTTCTTTTGCCTCCATCGTCAGGTGCGAGGGTGCTGCGTGAAAAAATTCCGCTTCCAGATCGCCGACCCAGGGCTGATATGCCCATGGGACAAAGCGGCGCCCCATTTTTTCAACTATTTCCCGGATGGCTTTTTCGTAGGCGCCATACTGGTCAAACTTGTCGTCATCGTCCCGAGGGGAAATGTCAAAATAGGTCACTTTATTGAAAACAGCCTGCTTCCGCCATTCTCCCGGCTTGGCTACAAGGCAAACAAAAAAGCAACTGGTGGGGGAAAATTTTGCCCATCCTTCCGAAATTTCTATTTGCACGTCCCCGGAGGACCGGGCTTGTGGGCTGTCCAATAAACAGAAATAATCCGAAGTGCGGAGAACGGCAAGGTATTCTTCCTGATAATCGGTGCCCTTTTTGCTGTCTTTTTCGTACCGCCAGACCTTAATGCCCGACCGCGTCAAGTCGTCGTAGATGCGCATGGCAAGGTGGCCATCCTCGGAAGCATAGCTGAGAAACAGCGAAGGCGCAGCCTGAACGTCAAAAGCTGTCCCAGACGACGGGTGTTTTGACCGCCGGTTGAACAGCAACTTTTTCAAGGGATCGAAGAAAGTGGCTCCAATCCGTCGGATTTTGTTGTTTGACATAACGGAACAAAGCAGAAAATTGCATGGTGTTGCGGGCCGCCTCATAAACGGCAGGGCTGAATTTTTCGAGGGTTTTCCTCTGATCCTTCATTTTCCGGGTCAGGTCATCAAGAGGTACAACCTCCGGTTTCAAGGCATTTGCCTCCTCCACTTTTTGGTTGTAATGCTGGATCATATCGTTGCGACGGTCATTCAGTTTGACGCGTTCGGCATACGGCAGGCTTGCGTTGGCAATGGAGTCCGAAATAGCGTTGATTCGTTCCATAATCGCATTGGCCTCCAACACCACACGGTTCCTGTTTGCTACGAAAACGGCTTGGTCGGATGTCCAGAAATAATAGTACGGTGCTCCGGTCAGGGCCAGCGTTTGCCCTCTTCGCCCAATATGCACGTCTTCTCCGGCATCTGTGAACACATACGCCTGATAACGGGCTTCGGTTTGGAACACTGAGCTCAGGGCCAGTGCTGCCTGAAGCGCGGACCCCTGCTCGCCTTCGGATTCGCCCGCCCCCAAAACCAGTTTGTTCCCGAATTCGGGGAGTTTCCAGAACTCGGAAAGGTCAAAAAACAGGGCGTCACACTGCGAAAGCCGCACGCCGAGCAGGGTATTCAACAAAGCGGGGTGATAAACAAGGTGGTAGGCCTGTTGGGTTGTCTGTGGCCCGAACATGGACATACAGGACTGATACTTGCTGTCGGCATATTTCGCAATGGGCACTAATTGCCAGTCGTACAGCGCAGCGACCAACGTATCCTTTCCTGCAACAAGACTCAAGCGCCGACCGTCCGGCTTTTTTGCGTTGTACCGAAGCGAAAGGCGTCCGGATGGGAAACCTTGTTCCGGGCGGGCCACGCATTGGAATGCAACACCCCCGACTTGTTGCAAAAAGTCGTAATCGCCCAGGTCTTTCGGCGCCTCAAAAGTCTTCTCAAGCGTTCGTTCTTTTATGGGGGCGTACATCGGCGGCAAAGGCTCGGTGTACATGACGTACTGACGGTTTCTTCCAAAATACCAGTTTGGCCCCTGCCAGGTGAAGGAGACGAGCAGTATTCCAACGAAAAGAGCCAAACAGTAGAAGCCGGAGCAAAGGGTACGGGTTGTGCAGATCCTGTTCATTTGCATTGTCTTTGTTTGTCAATTTGAAATAATCCGTCCCCGGGAAAAGGAAGCCTGGTTCGGTATTTGTCCAGACAGCAGATGGATTTTTTCAAATTGACAAACAAAGTTGACTCAAAATTATGCAAAACGGAGTCATTGCGGTAAAAAAAACTGTGACCAACCTCTTGCCACGGCAACCGCTGCAACACCACCCTCCGGCTCGCACTTCCCGCTTCCGTTTGCAAACGTACCATATACACCCCGGAACTCAACCACGACCCGGTATCCGACCGTCCGTCCCAGACCAGGGTGTTCGCGCCCGCAACAGCGGTGAAGCAATCCACTCCGCTCACTCCACCAACACCACACGCTTCGCCACCACCCCGTTCGCCGAGCGCACGCTGACCGTGTAAATCCCTGTCGCAGCGCTCGCCTCGCGCAGGCTGACCGACAGTTTCAAATCCTCCACCGCCGGAATTTTCCGCTCCCAAACCAATTGGCCCAGGTCGCTGTGGATCGAAACGGTGACGGCTTCACCGGCATAGTCGGACAAATCCAGCCAGAACCGGTCTGTCGTCGGGTTGGGGTTAATGATGAGTGATGAGCGATGAGCGATGAGTATTGTAGCATCCTCATTGCGGTTTTCTGCGCCCTCTGCCTCCGCGTTGTTGTTCCCCAGCACCGTAATCAACTGTGTCGTCGTGGCGGTATTCCCGCAAAGGTCGTCGGCCCGCCACGTTCGCGTAATCGTGTAGTCCGCTGCGCAACCGCTGCCCGAGGGCACGTTGCCGAGGAAGGTAATGTGCACATAACCACCGCAAGCATCCGAAGCGGTCGGGTTCACCAGGGGCGGCAGCGGATCGCCGCATTCAATGGTGATCGGGCCGGGCGTGGAGGTGAATACCGGCACGTCGCTATCCGACACCTGAATCGTTTGCGTACCGACCGTGCTGTTGCCGCAGGCGTCGGTGGCACGCCAGGTGCGTTTGATTTGGTAGTTGCCCGGGCAGTTTCCGCTCGTGCTGCTCTGCCCCAGATAGGTAATGGTCACGTTACCGCCGCAGGCGTCGGAAGCTGTGGGGCTACCCAGTGGTGGTGCGTTTTCATGGCAGGCGATATTTGTGTTGGCCGGGAACGAGGTGAACACGGGCTTGCCGTTGTCCACCACTGTGATGCGTTGGGAAATGGAGCGCGTGTTGTTGCAGTTGTCGGAAGCCACCCAGCGACGCGTCAGCGTGTAGGCGTTGGCGCAAGCGCCGGCAGTAGTTGTCTGGCCGATGTACGAAATGGCTACCGTGGTATCGCAGTTGTCGGTTGCCGCAGGCATGGCGACCGCCGGAATGGCGTCGCACTGCACCGTCACGTTGGCTGGCGTCGAAGTGAAATTGGGCAGCTGCGAGTCAATGACGATGATTCGTTGCGTGGCAGTCTTGGTATTGCCGCAGGCATCAGTGGCCGTCCACTGACGGGTCAGGGTGTATTTGTCTGTACACAAGATGTTGGACACCACCTGGCCCTCGTAGGCGATGCTCACAGAACCGCCACAACCGTCCGAAGCTGTGGGGGCACCCACGGCGGGGATGCTGTTGCACTGTACGGTCACGTTTGCAGGTACGAATGTGAATACGGGTTTTACGTTGTCGAACACGGTAATGACTTGCGAGCAGGTAGTGCTGTTGCCTGTGCCGTCGGAGGCGCGGTAGATACGAGTTGCGATGAAGCGATTGGCGCAGGTGAAGTTGCTTGTGACATCGCCTACATGAGATTTTGTCGGTGTGTCGCAGTTATCGGTAGCTGTTACGGCAGCGAGGTTCACGGCAGGTATCTGGCTTGCGCAGGTGACGGCAACGGGGGCGGGACAGGTGATTGTCGGTGGCTGGTTGTCCGTCACGTTCACCGTGATCTGGCAGGTCGTCGAGGCCATGTTCATGCCGTCCGTCACCGTCCACGTGATCGTGGTCGGGCCTTTGGGCAAGTC
>CAYMQY010000085.1:0-16589 GCA_964392655.1 uncultured Saprospiraceae bacterium | reverse complement strand
GATATGCCGTTACCGTGTCCTGACACATCAGCGCGGACGTATCCGGCGCTACGGTCACGGTAAACGAGCATTCGGCGGTATTACCTGTCGAGTCGGCTGCCACAAACACGTTCAGGGTGGCGCCGATCGGGAATGTTTCGCCGGAGGCAATGCCGGCCCACTGCGTAGGCACAATAGCCACAGTATCATCGAAGGCGGTCACCAAGTAGGTAAATACCGAGTCGCAGGTACCCGGCGCCAGGGCTATGGTTACGTCGGGCGGGCAGGTGATGAGCGGCGGCACGGTATCCGTCAGCAATGCCTGAGTGCGGAAGTGTGATTCGGGGCTATATCGGATTGGCGCTTCGGCGCACAGGCGCAAGGAAAAGCCGAAAAGGAAGACAAAGGCGATAAATCGGTTCATAGTAAAAGAAAAATGGCGTTTGGCGCTGTAGTCTATTTCAAATTCACCGCAGAGACGCGGAGGCGCGGAGTTTTTTTAAACTCTGCGGTGAATTTGAACGGTATTACGGCGCTACTGCCAATGCGAAAACTGGGCCAGAATCGCGTGGAGTCATCGCAACAATTCCAGTACCAGCGGTGAATTGCGCTCCACGTACAGTTTTGCCGAAATCGGCATTTCCCGCCCCGTCACCACATCCTTTGCGCGGCTGAATCCCTGCATGCGTTCGGCAAAACGCCGGGTGTCCACCATGCGCTCGGCGTTGGCGGTATTGAGCAATACCATGATCGTTTTTCCCGCGTCGTAGCGGAAATACGTGTACACGCCGTCTTCGGGCACAAACTGCATCAGACTGCCTGTTTGCAATGCCGGCGTGGCATTCCGGTAGCGAAGCAACGTGCGCACGAAATCGAAGGCTTCGTTTTCCTGCGACGTACGACCGGCAGCGGTGAATTTATCCACCGGATCGCCGGGCCAGCCGCCGGGAAAGTCCTTGCGAATGTTGCCGTGCGAAGGCGCCTCCAGGCCCGTGCCGAGGATTTCGGTGGCGTAGTACAACTGCGGAATGCCGCGCGTGGTGAGCAGGAATGCGATGCCGCTTTTGAATTTGTTCATGTTTTCACCCACGGTAGAGTAAAACCGGGTCATATCGTGGTTGTCCAGCATGACCACATTTCGGGTGGGGTCTTCGTAAAAATAGTCCTGCGCCAGCGTGTAGTAAATTCGGGCGGCTCCTTCCGTCCAGCCCTGCTCGCGTTTGAGGGCTTCCTGAATGGCAAAGCAAACCTGAAAATCCACCACGCCCGGCTGGTTGGAGTCGAATTTGGCGCGGGCCATCGGCTGGTTGTCGGCAAAAAAGCCCTGCACAGTCAGGGCATACTCCCAAATTTCCCCGAACAAGTGAATAGCCGGGTACTCCTCGCGGATTTCCTTGCAAAACCGGCTCATAAAATCCTGATCGGAGTAGGTGTAGGTGTCAATGCGGAAGGCGTCGAGGCCGGAATATTCCACCCACCAGATCGCCTGCTGGATGAGGTAGTTAGCCAGGTGCGGGTTGCGCTGGTTGAGGTCGGGCATGGAGGGCACGAACCAGCCGTCGCTGAAGTGTTTTTTGTCGTACTCCGAAGCATACGGGTCCACCAGGGTCGGGGCGCGGAAGGAAGTGGTGGTCATTTCGGGCCACACATTCACCCAGTCCTTGAAGGGCAGGTCTTTCATCCAGTAGTGGTGTATGCCGATGTGGTTAGGCACCACGTCGCGCACCATTTTGATGCCGCGGTTGTGGCAGGCGCGCACGAGTTCGCGATACAGTTCGTTGGTGCCCAGGCGGCGATCAATCCGGTAGAGGTCGGTGATGGCATAGCCGTGGTACGAGGCTTCTTTCTGGTCGTTTTCCAGTTCGGGATTGAGCCATATCGCCGTGATACCGAGGTCTTTCAGGTAGTCGAGTCGGTCCAGCACGCCTTTCAGGTCGCCGCCATGGCGGCCGGTCAGCGAGTCGCGGGCGAGGCCGTCGAGCATGCCCGGCACGTTGTCGTTGGAAGGGTCGCCGTTGGCAAAACGGTCGGGCATGATGAGGTACACCACGTCGCGGCTGTCCAGACCCTGGGCTTTCACATCCGGGTTTCGATACCAGATCGGGTATTCGTGCACGAACGAATTGGCGCCGTTCGGGTGCGTGAACACCAGCGGCACCTTCTGCTGCGGCGCACCCGAGGCAATGTTCAGGGTCAGGAACAGGTAGTTCGGGCTGTCGCCGCGCACGACTTTTTCCAGCGTCACGCCTTTGGCTTCGCCCAGCCGGACCTCGTACGCCGCCAGGCCCTCGCGATGCACGAGTACTTCCACGCGGTTGTGTACCATGCCCGTCCACCAGTTCGGCGGTTCTACGCGCAGGTCGCCGGAAATGGCCGGTACTACCTTGGGCGACACAGGCGTGGGGTGTGGATTTCCAAAATAGTTTTTGCAGGCAAGCGAAACAGACGCCCCGGCAGCAAGCAGGAGCAGGACAAAGATATTTTTCATGTCACAATGATATTGCAGTTAGTTTTTACTTAGCCCAGAAAGGGCACCATTTCGCAGAGCGGGGAGCAGTTTTGCCCGGACAGGCCCTCCACAAAGGAAGCCCTGAAAGGGCGCCATCTTGCAGGGCCGGGCGCAGCCTTGCCCGAACAGGCCACCCAAGGAGAAAGCCCTGAAAGGGCGCCATAGCACATATAGCGCATTGTATTGCGCCCTTTCAGGGCTTCAGCCTCGATTCGGCTCTCAAACCCGGGGCTACACCCCGAGTTTGAGAGTAGCGCCCCTTCGGGGCTAAGAATCAGCCTATTTTTTCCGAATCAACCCGATCAAAAACAGCAGTACCAATGCGCCAATGACGCTGGTAGCAATCTGGCTGACTGTGCCGCTGCCAATACTTACGCCGATTTGATCGAACAGCCAACTGCCCAAATAGGCGCCGATGATGCCGATAACGATGTTTCCCCAAAGGCCGAAGCCGTAACCCTGGCGGATGACTCCGGCCAGCCAGCCCGAAAGGGCGCCGATAATAATGGTGTAAATCATGTGCAATGTGTTGACAGGTGAATGTTTTTTTACTTTTTTTCCTTGATTTGCAGGCACATCAGCGCCGCCAACGCCAGCAGGCAACCGCCCACAATGACGGCAGCAAGGCGGTTGTTGTCCAACAGGTTGTTCATAATCCAGCCAAAAAAGAGCGTGGCGGCTATCTCGGGCAGCACGATGAAGAAGTTGAAGATACCCATGTAAATCCCCGTTTTTTCTGCAGGAAGGACAGGCGCCAGCATGGCGTAGGGCATGGACAAAATACTCGCCCAGGCGATACCTACGCCGGCCATTGGCAGGAGCAACAGGTACTGGTTGTGTATCAGCCCGACCGACAACAGACCAGCCGCGCCGATGGCCAGACACAGAGCGTGCGTGCCTTTTTTTCCGAAACGCCGCGCCACGGCAGGCAACAAAAACGCGACGAGGAACGTGATGAGCGAATAAAAAGCGAAGCAGACGCCCCCCCATTCGTTGCCGTTCAGGCGGCGCTTCAGGTTGTCGCCCACCGTGGCGTCGAAGGCCGAGATGGTGCCGAATCGGGTGCTGAGTTCGTCGGCGCCGACGCGGCTTTTTTCGTCTTTCACCGGCGTGCGCGCTGCCAGCGCGGCAAAATCTGTGGTCTGGCCAGCCTTCAGGTCGCAGCGGTACTGTTTGTGGTACGCCTCGTATTTCGAGAGGTTGTCGTCGTACTGAAACACCGAGCGCGTGGTGGCCACGCCGAAATAAAACCACATGAGGAAAAGGCCGGGCCAGGTCAGCATTTGCACCAAAGCCAGTTGGCGCATCGTGGCCGGCATGTTGCGAATGGAATGCAGAATTTCGCGGGCGCCGGCACCGAAGCCTTTTTTCTCTTCTTTGGCTTTCTGGAATTCGCTGATGTCCATCGGCGGGTACTCCTTGGTGGTGAGCACCGTGTACAGCACCGCCCCGATGAAGGCTACGGCGCCGGCGTAGAACGAAATTTTGACCGACAGCGGAATGGCGCTGATGCTGGTGCAGTCGTCCAGCGCGCCCATGCCGAAAAAGTTGGTCAGGATGTACGGCAGCGCCGAGGCAACGACGGCGCCGAGGCCGATGAACATGCTTTGCATGGTGAACCCGCGCGTGTGCTGGTCTTCGGGCAACATATCGGCCACGAATGCGCGAAAGGGTTCCATGCTGATGTTGATGCTCGCATCCAGAATCCAGAGCAGGCCTGCCGCCATCCAGATGGCGCTGGAATTGGGCATGAAAATCAGGGCGATGGAGGCGAGAATGGCGCCGACAAGGAAGTAGGGTTTGCGCCGACCGAAACGCGCGCTCCAGGTACGGTCGCTCATGTAGCCGATGATCGGCTGCACGATGAGGCCGGTGAGCGGTGCGGCCAGCCACAGGATCGGGATTTCGTGCGGGTCGGCGCCCAGGTATTCGTAAATGGCGCTCATATTGGCCATTTGCAGACCCCAGCCAAACTGGATGCCCAGAAACCCGAAACTCATGTTCCAGATTTGCCAGAAGGAAAGGTGTGGTTTCTGCCAGGAGGGGCCGTTGGTGCCGGGAGTAGCAACGCTCATGCGGGTCGTTTTTGAAATGAAAAGAAACGGTTGTGGTTTCGACCCGTAAAGGAATAAAATTCCCGAATTTTGGCGGCAGGTTTAAAAAAAATGTTCCGGAGGAGTCTTGCAATGCGCCTCCGACAAGTAACAAAAAACTGTATGCAGCGTCTCTCCGGCATGATGAATAGAAAAACTTTTTTACAAAAAATTATTACAGGCGTATTGCTTCCGGTGATATTCCCGGAGATGATCCCTGCCCAGTGCCCGGTTTCGCCAAACCTGCAAGTGGTTTCGGAAATCGCCTCCATTCCCACTCAGAATATGTTGACCGCGCGCAAGGATGCCCATGGTCGTCCATTTGTCTATGCGGCCTCGAAGGAGGGCGGCCTGAAAGTGTATTCCGTAGCGAACCCTGCCCAGCCGGTTCCGGTCACACAAGTCGCGGTTTCCAACTGGGGCGGTATGCACCTGATGAGCCTCGAACAAAAGGGAGACCTGCTCTACCTCGCCGTCGGCAACCATTTCAACCAACCCCTGCAAGCGCCCGGTCTGGCCATTGTGTCTGTGGCCAATCCGGCTTCCCCGCAGGTACTGGACTGGTGGGCCGGCAATTTTTCGGAAGGAGGCGCCGGCGCACTTGAGGTCGGCAACGGTGTGGTGTACCTCGGAGCCATGTTCAACGGGCTGATTACACTGGACGTGAGCAATCCGCAACAAATCGAGGAAATCGGACACTACCTGCCCGATCCGGACTTCCCGCACGGAGTGCCACCCACACATGCCGACTCGGTGAAGTATAATGTGCGGGCTTTTGCCCTTCGCGACAGCCTGCTCTACACCTGCTTCGACAGGGGCGGTTTGCGGGTGCTCAACGTACTCAACCCCGCCAACCCCGTCGAGGTCGGGCACTATTGCAATGAAAACATGACGGGATTTGCTACCGCGTACAACGATGTGGTGCTCGACGGCGACTATGCGTATGTGTCGGTAGACTACCTCGGGCTGGAGGTTTTGGATATTTCCGACCCGGCCCATATCGCCCGCCTTGGCTGGTGGAACCACTGGAACGGCACTCCGACAAACAACCCGTTTGTTTGGGCTGCCAACGACGGGCACGCGAATGAGCTGTTTTTGAATAAAACCTGCCGGATGTTGTTTGTAGCCACAGGCAAATCCGACCTGTTCGCCGTGTCGGTATCCACTCCCGCTCAACCGGCAACCTGCGAAAACTTCGGCGGCACAACCAACGGGATCGGAACCTATGGCCTCGGCGCCGACGACGGATATATTTACCTTGCTTATATCTACACAGTAATTCCTTTTGCATCCAACTGGACCGGCCTGAAGATTTTGTCTTACGACGGCTGCCCGGTGCTCAGCCAAGAACCGACGTTTTTGCCAAGGGGCTTTGTACATCTTGCTCCAAATCCATCCCCCGGTAGCATCCTGAGCCTTTTATTTGAAAAACCTGTTTCCGGCGAAGTTTCCTTGTTCGTATTTGATTTGACGGGGCGGCAGGTTTTTGCTCAAAATATCGGAAAAATACAAGCCGGGCAGCGAATAGAAACCGCCACGAACCTGCCGGCAGGGCACTACACTGTTGTCGTTCGGATACAAGGTAAATTGCCGGAGGTACTGCGCTGGATCGTACTGTAAACCTGCAATTTCTCCTCCAGACCCGGCGGTGTCGTTGATTCGTTTGATGAAAGATTTCCGCTCAATCCGCCCCGATTTTTTGCAAATATTTCAGCACTTTTTTGGCCGCATCGCCGCCCTTGTTGGCATGGTGTATCAATTTCAGGCCATGCGGACCGGCGGAATGTTTCAGTTCGGGATAAGCCTGAAGCACTGCTTTTACAATATCGAGGCGTCCGAGCATGGCAGCGCAAAAGATGTTCATTCTTGCGCCTTTGGCGAGCAGGAATTCAGCGATTTCGCGATTGCCCACATGCCCTGCGGCTTCGAGCGCGGTTTCAAAATCGCCGCCACCCCAGTCCCAGGAAGCATTGAGCAATTGCGGTTCCTGCACAAACAATTCCTGCACACGGGCAAAATCCGAATGGGCTTTGCTGACCCATTCCTTGACCAACTCGCCGGGAAGCGGGTCACCTTTCGGTTTTTTGGGTTGAGGGGTTTGGCCAAAGAGCGTGGCAAGACTGCCGGTAGCGGCAAGTGCAATAAATTTTTTTCGTGAAAGCATGAGCAGTTTGTTTTGTCCAAGGACAGGCAGAGGGTGCCTGTGTTGCACCCCGCCTTCAACTACTCATCCTTCTTTTTCTTCAGGGCGCCGTAGTATGTGTTGTTCATGATCATAATGTAGTTTTCCATGGTTCCGAGACCCACTTCCCTGCGTCGTTCGTCAATTTTCTCCGGCTCAAGCAGTGGCTTCGGCTCAAAACTGGTGGAGTCGGCATTGATCTGCATTTGCGTGCCGTACGTCTGCAATTGCCCCTGGTTTACGGACACCCGGTCGCGCAGGTAGGCGTAGTCCTTGGCGTCGGCATTTTTTTTCGCCACCTGATCGTACATGGCGGACAGCACTTTTTCCTGAAACCCCGGGTCGGTATCGCAGTGCTGGGCGATCAACCAGAAGTGGTGCGAACCATCCGAGCCGATCAGGTCAATGCCCGGGTAACCAAATTCTGCAAAAATGGCTTTGGCTTTCAGCAGGTTAATGCTGTCAATCCGCCGCACGTCGTCCGCAGATTTTCGAAATGCCTGTTCATCGCGCTCGGGCTGGTTGCGGGCATCGCGCAGGATACTGCGGAAATGCTGATCTTCGGCAGTCATGGAGTCAATCCGGGATGCCAAAGATTGGTTCAAGCCGTTTTGCCCGATGGCGACTCCGGCGATAAGGAGACAGAGTGGAAAGAGGAACGTGTGTTTATGCATAAAAGCAGGTATTGGTTTAGAAAAAACGGCAGGAATTACTCCACCGGTTTGTAACCCTTGAACTTCTTCCCCGTGGTTTCGCCGGTTCCCCACTCGCCGACGACCACATGTTGGATTCCGCCGATCGTGTCGAGCCATTGATATTCGGGAGCGTACTCAATGAAATGCGACAGGAGGGTGGTGGATTTCATGTTTTGCATGAGTTTGTCGGTGTTCGTTGCCCGGAAGGCCTCCACCTCCGCAGGTGTCAGGTCGGGCAGGGGCAGGATGCCGCAAAACACGCGCCGGGCGTCGCGGGAGTAGGGAAAATCCAGCACCCGGAAGGAGGCCGGGTCGGCAAACAGTACGTGTTCGCGGTCGAGGTACGCGTGGTTTTTATCCCGGGCATAGCCCATCCGGTGCAACACTTCAAACGTAGCCGGGTCGGCGCCCGGAATCGGGATGCCCTTCAGGTACACCTGATGCCGGTCGGCGGCGTAGTTTTCGTCGTTCAAAACCCGGAAACTGCTGTTGTCCACGCCGGTTATCCAGGTTACCTTTTTGCCCACGTTTTCGTTGTAATCCACCCAAACCCAGTCGCCGTTTTCCTTTTGGTAACCGGTAGAGCAGGCGCCGAAGAACAGGCAGAAGAACGGGAGGCTTTTAAAAAATCGCATGGCAGAAAAGCGGGTGTGGTGGACGGATAATTTGTTGGTCGGGGCACTTCAAAACTTTCTTCTCGCCCCTATTTCAATTCCATAGTTGAACAAGTGCTCTTCAATAGTGGCATCTGCCAATTTCGTCAGATGGTACCTGAATGTTGGCTGGCCAAACAATTGCATCCGTTCATTTATTGAAAAATTGACCCCAAAAGAAACGAAACCGACCAGATGGAATTGATGGAAATCGAAAGCATCTACCCCGTTATCAAAATTCACGTCTGTCCCCAAATCGGTAACTATTTTGGTTCGGGTGGTTACATAAACAGACGGTGCAATTCCCAATTCGAGAAATGGCGCGATCTTCTTGTCTGTGCATTCAAATCTTCCGACAATTGGAATCTCGATAAACCAGTAATCGTAAATAAACTGAACTTCATGCGGCAAACTTGGGTCGGGCACCCAGACTTCGGGTGCTATGAACTCGCTCGCATATCGGAGTCCAGTTCTTTTTTCGCCGTTATACCCGACACTTGCGAGCCGGAGTCCCGTTTTCAGGTGAAATCTGTTGGACAGCCTTCGGTTGTAGTTGAATCCCGCTCTCCAGTTCAGTTTTCCTGATTCCTTGCCATTTCGGCCCTCCAATATTCCAACGACAATTTCATCTTTACTGGAAGTGCTCAAACTTCGATAGGAATGCTCCAGCCCTGCGACCAAATCAATGGACGCGTTGGTTTGGCTGAAAGCAGGGAAAGGGAATACAAGGACTAAAAAGGAGATCGCATTTTTCATCATTCAATTTAGTTTTATAGCCTATTGGTAACTGTTTAACACTACCTCAAAATCCCGAATGGATTGAATATGAATAGCCCCGGATGAAATCCGGGGTAGCCGGCTCATTCCGATTCGCCGTTGTACTCCCTGGCGTATGCCTCCTGAAAATCCGCCACCTTCTGCGTCTTTTTGTTGCCTTCTGCAGCCAGCAGTTTGGTGAATGCGGCGACGTCTTTGCCCAACTGTGAATCGGGATATTTCTGCTGGATGTACGCCCAGGCCTTGACGTATTCGGGATACGCCTCCCCGATTTGTTCATTGAAGATCAATCCGTTAATCATGTTCAGCCGTACCCAGGCTTCATGCTCGGTGGTCTCGTCCTTGCGGACAAAATACGGATTCGCCTTGTTGAAGTTTTCCCAGAAAATGCCCCGGTCGGCCAGTTTTTCCAGTTCGATCGAGATGTGGGCGTCGGACATGGAAGGCGTGGCCAGTTCGGTCCAACTTTGTTCCAGATACAGTTTCATGCCCGGTGTGACGTTTTTCCCGAAAAAGTCGAGCAGTTTCTTGCGGTCAACAACCGGAAAAATCATGCCCTCGGCGGTTGCCAACCGAAAACCCGCTGCTTCCAGCGCTTTTGTGCCGGGCGATTTGCTCATGTCGTAGGTGTTCTCGTACACCCGGGTGTAGTCCTCGTCTGACCAGTTCATTTTTTCGGTCATATCGTAAAAGTTGCCTTCAGCATCCATGCGGCTCAGGAAACGCTCCAGCATCAGGTAGATCGCGTCGGCAAGCGCGCCGGATGAAGTCGCGTGGTGTTGCCGGACGTAGGCCCAGGCTTTGGCGCCGCTGTCCAGGTTTTTTACATCAAGTTTGGCCAAATGGCTGCCGAAGTTGGCCAGATCGCCCAGATTCGGGCTGCCGGCTCGCGGCCCGGCATACAGCGGCTCCACAGCGCCGCCGAACACCCAACCCGACTTTTGCTCAGGCGTCAGGTGCATGACTTTAAAAAACGGCTCGTGCCAACCGATGCCGCCCAGCATAGCATCGAATTTCTCCTTAGAGCCTTCGCCTGTTCCCTCCAGAAACTCGCACATCGGAAGTTTGGTCACGACTTTCCCCTTCAGGTCGGGCGTTTCGCGCAGCAAAACAGCGTCGTAAAAGGTGCAGTACAGGTACACTTCGGGTTTCGGAATCTCAGCTTGTGGCGCAGCGGTGTTCGCTGAATTTGTTTTTTCCGGGACAGTTGGGCCGCCGGAATTGCAGGCCGTGAAGGAGGCGGCAAAGAGGAGAATCAGGAAGGGTAAAAATTGTGGTATTTTCATGTTGAGATGAATTGATTTTTAGTAAGAATGTAGTCATGCCGCCGCTAGCGGTTGTAGTTGCCTTGATGTATATGTTACCGGTACACATACGGCTCCTGATTGTACGCCAGTTTTCGCACGTTTTCCAGCACGCGTTTCATGTATATCCGCCAGAAGGTATGCGCGAACAGCCAGTTGAGCGGGTAGAGCAGGACAATATCGGAATGCAGGGTGTAGGTGTACTCGATCTGGATGGTGTTTTCCTTCAGTTCGGTTGTTTTCCACTCGCCGACGAATTTCGAGAAGCCCAGCATCCAGGACTTGAATTCGCTCACCTCGATTTTCCAATATCTGTTTTCGATTCGTTCCAGCACCCTGTCCACCGAGGCTTCGCCCCCCTTGAACGTGGGTGAAGGGGCGGTGAATACTTTTTTGCTTCCGCCGGGTTTTCCCCACGAGGCATCGTCGGTGCAGTGTGTCACGCGGGGCATCAGTCCAAAACCCGTGTGGATTTTGGACACATCGCAAAGCATGGGCGTTTTGAACGCACGTTCGAGGGAGCAGTGGTAGGTGGTTGTTTCGGTGACGGTGGTGGTCATGTCAGTCAATTCCTTTGAGCCGGATCAGGTAGTTGGATAAGGATATAAGCGGGTATGTAAATTCAATTTCCTTGTTGGCAACATCAAGCCGGACAAGACTTGAATAGAAGCAACAATTTTTCATTTCGCCATTCTGCATGATTCCAAATTCGATATACTTGAAATCCTCCGGTGAAGATTGGATCAGGCCAATGTCGTGAAAATTTCCGCCGGTAAACGGGATATCCATAATTCTGATCCGGCCTTCCTTCAACACGAACACGTCGCCTTGATTAATGACAAAAGCATTATTGAAGAAATCAATGCTTATTTCACGGCAGGTATCGCCCGAACCCATGTTGCAATAAATCGTATCCACCAGAAAACTGTCAAGTTTGCCGAAGGGACCTGTGTCGTTTATTATTGCTTTAAAATCGCGGTGCAGTTGTTTTTGCGCTTCAGTAATGCCGTAAAGCCAGGGCATTGGATGGCCGCCGGTAGTATCGTTTTTTGAACAACCGAGCCACGAAATGACAATGAAAAGGCCAATCAAGTTTCGTAAAAGGAGCATAAATTGATCTGATTTCGTGCTACAAAGTTGGGTGTATAAGTAAGTGCGATTTTGACGATTGCCGCTTTTTTTTCAGACAGGATCAGCAGGATTTACAAGATATATGAGGCGGCTTTGCCGCCGAAAATCCTGTAAATCCTGCTGATCCTGTCTGAAAAATGGATGTATCTGAACATGCGGCCATCTGATTGACTTATGAGATACCCCTTTGTCGCCAGTTAAAAACACCCAAACAGAGCCGAAAGGTAATGCCACCACCACGCCTCGCCAAACCACACCCTCAAAAAAATCCTGCCGATATTCGCGCCCCAAAACGCCTCACCCCCACGCATCGCTCATCACTCATCGCTAACACCATGCGAATCCTCCTTGCCCTGCTGCTCACCGCTTTCTGCCTGCCGGCGTTCAGCCAGCCCCGACGAAAATCCACCTACGAGCGCGTGCAGAACCTGCTCGTGGGCATGTCGCCGGAAGAAAAATTCCGGCAACTGTTCATGCTGCCCGGCGACCTCGGTTCGGACAGCCTCCGGTATCACGCCGGGCTTTTCGGGTTCCAGGTGGGCACCGCAGGTCAGTCGGAACACGCCTCCGGCCAGATGCTCCGCTCCGAAGGCGGAGTCGCAGCCCAGGAAGCAGCAGAAAAAATCAACGCCTTGCAGCGCTTTTTCCGTGAGCATAGTCACTTCGGCATCCCGATCATCCCCTTCGACGAGGCCCTGCACGGATTAGTGCGCCCGGGCGCCACGGCGTTTCCGCAGGCCATCGGACTGGCTGCCACCTGGAATACGGCGCTCCTGCACGACGTGGCCGGCGCCATCGCCGTCGAATGCCGCACACGTGGCATCCGGCAGGTGCTGTCGCCGGTGGTGAACGTGGCCACCGATGTGCGCTGGGGCCGTACCGAGGAAACCTACGGCGAAGACCCTTTCCTCGTGTCGGAAATGGGCGTAGCCTTCGTGTCTGCTTTTGAAAAAGCGGGCATCGTGGCGACGCCGAAGCATTTTGTAGCCAATGTCGGCGACGGCGGGCGCGACTCTTACCCCATCCAACTGAACGAACGCAACCTGCGCGAAATACACCTGCCGCCGTTCGAGGCCTGCATCCGGCGCGGCGGCGCCCGCTCGCTGATGACCGCCTACAATTCCCTCGACGGCAGGCCCTGCACCGCCAATGAATGGCTGCTGCGCCGTCTGCTCCGCGACGAGTGGGACTTCGGCGGCTTCGTCATTTCCGACGCCGGCGCCACCGGCGGCGCCAACGTGCTGCATTTCACCGCCCGCGATTACCCGGACGCCACCGCCCAATCCATCACCGCCGGGCTGGATGTTGTTTTTCAAACCCAATTCGAACACAACGTCCTTTTTTCGCCCCCCTTCCGCGACGGCAGCATAGACCAAAAAATCATTGACGAAGCCGTGGCGCGGGTGCTGCGCACCAAATTTGACCTCGGTCTTTTTGAAAATCCATACGTGGACCCGAAGGAAGCCGCCCTCTGGAACGGCCACCCGACCCACCGGGATTTAGCCAAAAAAGCCGCGCTGGAATCCATTGTGCTGCTGCAAAACGAGCACGAAGTGCTGCCGCTTTCCCCGACCTTTCGCTCCATCGCCGTCATCGGCCCCGACGCTGCCGAAGCGCGGTTGGGCGGGTACAGCGGTCCGGGCAACGCGCCGGTGAGCATCCTGCAGGGCATTCAGGATCGGGCAGGCGAAAAGGTGAAAGTCCAGTACGCCGAGGGCTGCCCGCGCACCGAAGTGCCGTATGTCACCGTGCCGGAAAGTGCGCTGTCGTGTACGCTTGACGGGCGCACGCAGCCGGGCTTGCGCGGGGAGTATTTTGCCAATGTCAACTGGGAAGGCGACCCGGCACTCGTGCGCCGCGACCCGCAAATTCAATTTCAGTGGACGCTTTTTTCCCCCGACCCCGAACGGCTCAACTACGATTTTTACTCCGTCCGCTGGACAGGCCGCATCACCGCCCCTGAAAAGGGGCGCTTCCAGATCGGTATTGACGGCAACGACGGCTACCGCCTGTACATAGACGGCAAACTGGTGATAGACAACTTCGTCAAACGAACTTGCCAGACCAAACTGGCAGATTTTAATTTTGAAAAAGGCCGGGCCTACGACCTGCATATCGAGTTTTACGAACCCGTGGGCAACGCCTGGTTCCGCCTGGTATGGACGCTTGGTGTGGACGACCGGCAGGACGAGACCATCCAGCAGGCCGCCCGACTCGCCGCCCACAGCGACGCAGCCGTGGTGGTGGTGGGCATCGAGGAGGGCGAGTTCCTCGACCGCGCCGACCTGCGGTTGCCGGGGCGGCAGGAAGAACTGATCGAACTGGTGGCCGGCACGGGTACACCGACGGTTGTGGTACTGGTAGGTGGCAGCGCCGTGAACATGCAGCGCTGGATCGGACGGGTGCCGGGCATCCTCGCGGTGTGGTATCCCGGCGAGGCCGGCGGCCATGCGGTGGCGGAGGTGTTGTTCGGCGATTACAGCCCGGCGGGGCGCTTGCCCGTTACCTTTCCGGTAGCGGAAGGGCAGTTGCCCTTGGTGTACAACCACAAGCCCACAGGCCGCGGCGACGATTACCTGAACCTCACCGGCAAGCCGCAGTTTCCTTTCGGGTTCGGGCTGAGTTACACCCGATTTCGGTACAGCGACATCCGGCTGCAAGCCGACACCATCGCCGCCGGCGAAACCGCGTTCGTGTCCGTGCGGGTAACCAATACCGGCAAGGTCGCCGGCGACGAGGTGGTGCAACTGTACCTGCGCGACGAACTGGCCTCCGTGGCCCGTCCGGTCATGGAACTCAAGGGTTTTCAGCGCATTGGTCTGGAGCCGGGAGAATCGCGGGAGTTGCGGTTTGCCATCAGCCCTGCTATGCTGACCCTGCTCGACAAAGACCTGCGACCCGTGATTGAGCCGGGCGATTTCCGGGTGATGATCGGCGCGTCGTCGCAGGATATCCGGCAACGTGCGGTGCTGACGGTGCGGTAGATATAAAATCCGGTAGTGTGCGGAACCGATGCAGCTTCTCCGAGGGTTCCTTGTCCTTCCGAACCACCTTTTCTCATCCTTTCTGTTCGTATGAAATTCTTCCTGCTGCCTTGTCTGCTCGGCATTCTGCTGAGCGCTCCTGTTTTTGCCCAACCTGCACGACCCGATACCAAACCCTCCGACGACCCGCCCAAGCGCCGGTATGTCACGCAAAAAATCGATTCCGGCGCCTTCAATTTCGACGGTAAATTAGACGAAGCATTCTGGCAAAACGTGGAGCCGGGCGCCGACTTTGTTGAATACCAACCTGACGAAGGCACCCCGCCCAGCCACCCGACCGAGTTCCGAATTTTATACGACGACAAGTTCCTGTACCTGGGTGTCCGTGCCTATGACGCCGCGCCGGACTCCCTCGTGGAACGCATGGGCCGCCGCGATGAATTCCCTGGCGACTGGGTGGAAATCAACATTGACAGCTACCACGACCAGCGCACAGCGTTTTCGTTCACGTTTTCATGCAGCGGTGTGCGTGGCGACGAGTTTATCAGCAACAACGGCAACAACTGGGACGAAAACTGGAACCCGATCTGGGATGGCCGCTCCAACATTGACTCGCTGGGCTGGACCGCCGAGGTGAAAATTCCGTTCAGCCAGTTGCGCTACAACAACGACCCAGAGCAAGTCTGGGGTTTTCAGGTACAACGCAACATTTTCCGGAGAAACGAACGCTCTACGTTCCAGCATATTCCCCAAAACGGCAGCGGCTGGGTCAGCCGGTTTGCCGAACTGCACGGCCTAAAAAACTTGCCGCACAACAAAGGCGTCGAGATTGCGCCGTACCTGCTGGCCAAAACCGAACATTTCCGAAAAGAGGAAGGCAATCCCTTTGCCGACGGCTCGCGGCAGAAGATCACCGCCGGCGTGGACGGAAAGTTTGCCGTGACCCGCGACCTGATCCTCGATTTCACCGTCAACCCCGACTTCGGGCAGGTGGAAGCCGACCCTGGAGCGGTGCGGCTCGACGGCTACCAGATTTTTTTCAGCGAACGCCGTCCGTTTTTTATGGAAAGCCGCAACCTGTTCGACTACAACCTGACCGGCTCCGCCACCGATTTCGACTTCGACAGCGACCTGCTTTTTTACTCGCGCCGGATCGGTGGCGCGCCGCACGGCAGACCGAACCTCGGTTCCGGAGAATTTGCCGATGTGCCGCAGGCCACCTCGATTCTCGGCGCGGCCAAGTTTTCGGGAAAAACCAAAAAAGGCTGGTCTATCGGCATCCTGGAAAGTGTCACGCGGCGCGAAAACGCGGTGGTGGATAACAACGGTGAGCGCCGCGAGGAACTCGTGGAACCGCAAACCAACTACTTCGTGGGCCGCCTGATGAAAGACTACGACGCCGGAAACACGATCATCGGCGCCGCATTCACCGCCGTAAACCGCGAAAAAGGTATTGACTGGCTGCACCGCAGCGCGTACTCGGGTGGGCTGGATGTGCAGCATTTCTGGAAAAGTCGCTGGTGGAATGTGACCGGTAAATTCCTGTTCAGCCACGTGGCCGGCACGCCGGAGGCCATTCTGGAAACCCAGCGCAGTTTTGAGCACTACTTCCAGCGTCCCGATGCCCCGCATGTGGAACTCGACCCCACGCGCACGTCGCTGACCGGCACCAGCGGCACCTTCAAACTCGGGAAATACGGCGGCAAACCGGACAAGTGGGGCGGCATCACCAAGTTTGAAGTGGGCGGCACCTGGCGTTCGCCCGAGTTTGAGGTGAACGACATCGGGTTCATGCAAACTGCCGACGAGATCAACCAGTTCGTGTGGGCGGGCTACCACATCCAGCAGCCGTTTTCGATTTTCCGCAACCTGCGCGTGAACTACAACCACTGGTTCCGCTGGGATTTCAGCGGACGGCATACGTTCACGTTTTACAACGTCAATGCCCACGCGTTTTTCCAAAGCAACTGGAGCGTGGGCACCGGTTTTTTCCTCAATCCGCACGACATTTCGAACAATGCCCTGCGCGGCGATTCGCCCCTGCGCCGCCCGAACGGTTACGGCAGTTTTGCCTACGTGAATTCCGATGAGCGGAAAAAAGTGTCGTTCAATGCCGACGCAAACTTTTTCAACGGCTTTGGCAACGAGGTCGAGTCGAGAAACATCAGTGCCGGCATCGGCGTGCAGGCCTCGGATGCCCTGCGTTTCGGCATATACCCAGGCTACAACTACTCCTTCCGCAAGCAGGATCAGTACGTGCAGCAGGTTAATTTCGGCAACGA
>CAYMQY010000084.1:0-16598 GCA_964392655.1 uncultured Saprospiraceae bacterium | reverse complement strand
AGGTAGGGCAATTCGTACCTTCGCGCCCGCTATGCTAACCCTCAGCAATATCTTCGTAAAATACGGCAATCGCACCCTGCTTGATTCCGTAAATCTTGTGGTAAAACCCGGCGAACGCATCGGTCTCGTAGGCCGCAACGGCGCCGGCAAATCCACACTTCTGAAAATCATCGCCGACGAAATGTCGCCCCACGAGGGCAACGTCGTCAAACCCACGCACTTCACGGTCGGGTACCTGCACCAGGATATGCTTCTGCCCAAGGGCAAAACCGTGCTTGACGAAACCATGACCGCCTTTGCCGAAGTGCTCGCGCTGGAACAACAACTGCACGACATTCAGGCCGAACTCGCCGTGCGGGAGGACTATGAAACCGATTCCTACCACAAGTTGCTCGAAGACATGGGCGACCTCACCGAGCACCTGCACCACCTCGGCCATGCCACTACCACCGCCGATGCCGAACGGGTACTGACCGGACTCGGCTTTCAGCACGCCGACATGACTCGCCTGACCGACGAGTTCTCCGGCGGCTGGCAAATGCGCATCGAACTGGCCAAAATCCTGCTGCGGCAGCCTGACTTGCTCCTGCTCGACGAGCCGACCAACCACCTCGACATCGAGAGTATTCTCTGGCTGGAAGACTGGCTCGGCAAATATCAGGGCATGGCTATCGTCATCAGCCACGACCGCCGATTCCTCGACAACGTGACCAACCGGACTGTCGAAGTCATGCTCGGTCGCCTCGACGACTACAAGGCGCCCTACTCCAAATACGTGGAACTCAGCGCCGAACGCCGCGAAAAACTCAACGCCGCTTACGAAAACCAGCAACGCGTCATTGCCGACCGCGAACGCACCATCGCCCGCTTCATGGCCAAAGCCACCAAAACGAAGATGGCCCAGAGTATGCAAAAGCAACTCGACAAAATGGAGCGCGTGGAAATTGACGAACAGGATACGTCCGTCATGCGCTTGCGTTTCCCGGAAGCCCCGCGCTCCGGCGAGGTGGTGGCTTCCGCCGAACACCTGACCAAGCGCTACGGCAACCTGAAAGTGCTCGAAAACGTGGATTTTCAACTCCTGCGCGGCGAACGCGTGGCTTTTGTGGGGCAAAACGGACAAGGAAAAACTACGCTGGCAAAAATCCTCGTGGGCGCCGAAACAGCCACAAGCGGCAAGGCCACGCTGGGCTACAACGTGTCCATCGGGTACTACGCCCAAAACCAGGCCGAGACGCTCGACCCCAAAATTACCTTGCTGGAAACCATGGAAAAATACAGCCCGCCGGAAATGCGTACCAAACTGCGCGCTGTACTCGGGGGCTTTTTATTCAGCGGCGAGGACGTGGACAAAAAAGTAGTGGCACTATCCGGTGGCGAGCGCGCGCGCCTCGCGCTGGCGTGCATGTTGCTCCGTCCGTTCAACTTTTTGGTGCTCGACGAGCCAACCAATCACCTTGACATGCTATCCAAAGATGTGCTCAAGCAGGCGCTACTCGATTTCAACGGCACACTGCTCGTGGTGAGCCACGACCGCGAATTTCTCAGCGACCTGACCACACGCACCATCGAATTCCGCGACCATCGGCTGCACGAATACCTCGGCGACGTAAACTATTTCCTCGAAAAACGTCGCCTCGACAACATGCGTCAGGTGGAAATGCGCACGACAAGCGGTGGTGGACGTACTGGAAGCGGCTATGCCCAACCTGACGACCAGAGCAAGTCCGGTACGGCGCTTACGCCGGAAGAGAAAAAGCAACTGCAACGCACCGTTCAGCGCACCGAACGTCGGATTAGCGAAATCGAAGCGGAGTTGAAAAAAATGGAGGGAAAAATGGCCGAAGCGGATTTTTACAACAAACCCGAATCGCAGAACGTGCTTCAGAAGTACAATTCCGGAAAATCGGAACTGGAGCAAGTGTATGCCGAGTGGGAAACAGCCCTGGAGCAACTGGGGTAACCCCTCATTTTTTCTTCCGAAGCCAGCCCGTCAAATCCTGCATCAATTCGTTGAAAGTGTCGTACTCCTTGCGGAAATTGATACCGAACCCGTAGCGGGAACGCCGGGAGCCGCCCGCAATGTCGGGTTCCGTGCGCTGGTACACCCGAAGTTTCCACTGCCGGTTTTCAGTAATCTGAATATCCACAGTCACATCTTCGCCCAGAAAACCGTCCGATGTGGTGGTTCCGGGCTGGCCCAGTCCAAACTGCGAACCCAACTGCACAGTGATGCGGTCGTTGGCAAACCCGCTGCTGAGTCGGACCTGTAGTTCGCGGCCGATTTGGGAAAGGTTGCTCTGGTCCGGTGTTGTCTGGTTTCGATACTCGTTGTAGGCAATGTTGAACTCAATGCTGGACACCGCACCGCCAAACCACTCCGAAGCCAGCGTGGTCAGGTAACTCGAAAACTGATTGCTCAATACCTGCGTGAGCGTATTGAATGCTGAAGCCAGATAATCGCTGCTCTGGATATTGGCAGCAAACCCGGTGGAGGGCAAGAATGAACCCACGACGATCAAGCCGAACACCTGCCGGGTAAGTTCGTTCTGATCCTGACGGAGCAGCGACATTTTGCTGTCCGTCAGCGATTTGAGTTGGCTTGTTAGGTTCGGGAAACTCAGGTCAAAACTAATGCTCGGCTTGAACAGGTCGCCTTTCAGGTGCATCGTCACCACCACCCGTGTGGACTTGGCAGCCTCGGCGCTCAGGTTGTTGGTGACCGAAAGTTCTTCCTGCAAAAAGGTCGTAAGCGACGTGTTTTCCGCATATGTGGCGTCCAGGTTTATCTGCGCGCCGTAGGGATCGCCGTACCAACTGATCGTGCCGCCGTCCGCTACTGTAAACGGTTTGTTCACCAGATTGAGCAAGGTGAACATGTACTCGCCGCGCCGGATCTGGTAGTTCCCGTACATTTTGAACTCGCCTTCCCGGTTAATCACAATGCGCAAGTTGCCGTCTCCCCTACCTTTCACGATATCGCCGGCGGCCTCATCGAAGATCAATTGCACCTCCGCATCATCGGTTATCGTCAGGTTCATTTCCAGGTTCAAGCCTTTCAGGTCGCTGGAAACGAAGCGTTTCTGCGTGTCGGAACGGGTTTCCGGAGGGGCATTTTTGTCTCGAAACGTGATGAAACTGGCGTCTTTGATGTCCGTCCGAGCGGAGGAAAGGGGGATAAAAAGGCGGGTTTCCTTGCCGGTAACGGCGGTGATGCGAATATCGGTTTTGCTGAACGAGCCGGAAAAATTAGCCTCAAAACTGCCGATACCTTGCCCGTAGTACATGTCGTTGTCGTCGCGCATGGTGTTGAGGGCCATAAAGTTGGAACCTACCGACTTGATATCGCAGTCCAATTGCCAGTCGCTGAAATGGTCATGCCGCAACCCTCCCCGGATAATCGCAGCGTTCTTCCGGCTCCCGTCCAGAATGGTATCCTTGTCGGCCCAAATTTGCGTTTCGCTGAGTTGGATGACTTCGTCGGGAATGTAAAACCGGGCTTTCAGGTAGTCTAATTGAAACGAGCCGTCCACGCGCGCCGTGCCTTTCATACCCACCCGGCTGAATGGGCCGCCGAGCATCACGTCCAGCCCCAGTGTGCCCTGTGTTTTGGAAATGTCCGGCACGATCAGTTCCAGCGCCTGCAAAGGAAAATTAGCCGACTGTACAGAAGCTTTGAACTCCCCGGGCTTGATCTCTCCAAGTTCGTCCACTTTCCGGCGCCCCAGGTCTTCGGCAACGAACGCCCCGAGTATCCGCATCTGGGCATTGTCTTTTCCGCGCAGGAAAACCCGCCACCAGATCGGGGAATCCGAGTCCGGAATTTCCAGGTTTCCGCTCATTTTGCCGTAGGGTTTTTCATTCAGGAAAACCGTGTCGGTCGTGATGTACCCCCGGATGTCGCGCATGGCAAACAAATCCTCGATTTCCACATCGAGGTTGTAAATTTTGGCCCGGTACCGAATGTTGTCAAGGCGGAACAGGCGCTCCAGGAAGTTGAGGTCAAAATTGGCGAGCGAAAACCGGGCGCCTTTGCCCTCGTTATGGCTCTCCAAGCGTATCCGCTGGATTCCGCTCATTAAATCGAAGTTTCTGGCCTCAAAATAGGAGTCGGAAAATCGCAGGTAGTTTTCATCTTCCATGTACCACTGTTCGTCAAACAAGGTGATAGCGGCGGCATTGAAATGCAGTTGCCAGAGCGTATCCACGGTAGACAACGCCCCGCGCAGGTTGATTTTTTTGACAATGGAAGTCGTGTCTTCGGTGTTCAGGGTAAACTTGACGGCATCGTCCGCCAGTTCTCCGTCGAAATGGATGTGCGCGATTTGCCGGCCATCGGCCATGACAGTTTTGGGCACATTGACCGCAAAACTCCCCCGATCCCGATCGTTGTTCCAAACCAGATCGGCGTCGTACAGTCCCAGGCCATTGTAGCGAAATCCCGGCAGATCAAGCCGGAAATCCGAAGTGCCTGCCCGGGCATTCATGTTCGCCCTGATGTTGACATTGCGCAGGGTGTCCAGATTCGGGTCCAGCAGTTTGGTCAAACTCCGGGTATTTTTGATCTGGATGTTGACTTTGTAATTGTCATTGAGGTAGGTGGAGTCATATGCCTGCACGCCAAACGACTGGCGCGACAGGTTGGGGTAATATTGCTGAAAAAACTGTAAGGCATTGGCCGCCATTTTGTTCACCTCGAAACGCCCCTCAAGTATGCCGTCGGCAATGTCCGACAACAGGATGAAATACCGGTTCCCGTTCGGGCGGTTGGCGGCTGCGAAGGTCAGTGAGTCCACCTGGTGGTGGTATTTTTTATCCTGAATCAGTTGGAAATTCCGAAGCACAATGGCGCCGCGCAGGTCGTCGAGGTTTCGGGCGAACAGTTTGATTTTCTGGATTTTCCCGGAAAGCACCCAGTCTTTGTCCACCAGGTTCAGCGCCCCGAGGTCTACCCGGTTCAGGTCCGCCTTGAAATCGTACTCCGGAATCGAGTCACGCAGGTTGACGGTACCGTCGAAGGAGAAATTGATGTTCGGGTCTTCGATGTTGAGTTTGCCGGCAAAAACGGACTGCTCGAAACGGCCGTTCATCTCCACGTTCCGGTAATTGTACCCCCGGAAGTACAAGGAATCCACAGTGCCGTCCAACTGCGATTTGATGGTCTTGAGCGTCAATCCGGTGCCTTCCGAAATATTCACCCGGAACGTGGATTTGCCGAAGTCGTCGTTATCCGTCCAACGGGCCAGGTCGAAATCGTTCATGTTCAGGAACCCGGAATAGGTCGCCTTTTCCGGCCCGCCGAGGAGGTCCAGTTTCATATCCACGTTTCCGTAGCCGATCTGCGTGGTGAGGTCGCCCGTCAGGATGTGGTTTATCCCGAATAGAATCTGGTAGGTTCCGCTGAAACTGATGTTGCCCAAGCGGTCGAAGTATGCCGGCGCCTCGAATCCCGGGATGATTTCGCGAATGGTTTGCATGTTGGTTTTGGCGCGTTCGAGGTCAAAAAACAGGCGCATGCGGTCGCTGCCTTCCGCCATGTCGTCGCCATCGAAACTGCCCGCGATAGACAGTTCGTTGCCCAACCGGATATTCAGCGCGCGACCATTCAGGCGGTTAATTCTACCGTCCATGTAGCCGGTGAGTTCAAGCGCCAGATCCCTGTTTCTCAGGAAAAATGAATTCTCCTCGAGGTTTTTGCTGAAAAACATGATGTCGCCCAACCGGACTTTTGAGCCTGCAGCAAACCGCCCATCCAGATACACCCGGTTGGTAAAACGCTCGTAGTCGTAGTACGTCGAGTAGCGCAGGGCAAGCGAATCGCCCAGGGTACTGCCGTTGGTTTGCAGGCGCATTCCGTAAAGTGCGGTGATGGTGTCGTTTACATATACCTCGTTCGATTCGAGGTGCTGGATCGAGAAGCCGCATTTTTCGGTGGCAGCCAGATGGCGCAGCCTGCCTGTAAAGGCCAAGTCGGAACTTGCTGTCACGCTGTCCGCCTCGATGGCAATATCGCGAACCGAGAGATGCGAAAAGTCCATGTTCCCGTCAAATTCATGTCGGGTGGGTGTATCGTCGAATCTGTCTAACGAAAATTGCGCGTTTCGGAGCACAAGTTTGCCCACGAGCGCCCGTAGCGGATTGGGGTCGGGAGGCGATTTTTCAGGAATTTTTTCATCTTCCTCACGGGTTTCCAGTTCGGGGTACTCGGCAATGGCAAAAATCACGTTGTTCAGGTCAATCGTCGGCGCCTCGATGGTGTTGGCTTTGAAGTCCCATTTGTTGATGCGTATGGCACCGGTGCCGACCGAGGCGAACATCCGTTTGCCGGCCATTTTGTCTTCCGACAAAAACTGCACGTCATGCAAGCGCAGGTTTTGAACCCGCAGTTGAAAAGGCGCTGGCTTTTTGTTCGGATCGGGTGGTGAGCCGGCGAAATAGTCCAGAACAAACTGGAGGTTGGTTGTGGTGTCGCCTTCCAGTTTTCGGATGTTTACCCGGGCACGGGAAAGGGATACTTCGTTAATTTCCAGTTTGTTTTGAAGCAGGGAAAAAATATTGGAGTTGAGGCCGACCTTGAATCTTTCGGCGTAAAGCAGGGTGTCGCCGCGTCGGTCGGCCACAAACAGGCCGTCGAGCACCAGGTTGTCGAAAAAGGAAATGTCCACATGCTGGATTTCTACCGTCGTCTCCAGTTCGCCCGACAAATATGCCGTCACCTTGCCGATGATCCAGTTTTGTACTGCGGAAGATTGCAGGAGGAAATACAAAAAAATCAGGGTAGCGACTATGACGAAAGCGACATTCTCCAGCCGCCGCCACACACGGCGGAGCACTGCCTGCCGGCGAGGCCGGGCATTGTCCGCACCTTCGGGGTCGGTATGTGCTTTGGGCGTTGTCTCTTCCATTTTTTTCGATTGGGGCACGTCTGGCGTGCTTCCGGTTCGGGTTCGGTTTTAACGCAGGCGAAAACTTGACGCACCCAGAAGTCCTTTGTCACAATACACGGCAGCCACGTAATTGCCGGCTTTGAGCCGATCTTCTAATTTGTGGGCGATGGACAGGCGCTGCGTGGTTTCCAGTACGACTTGTTTGACCTGTTGTGCCACAATTTCTACCGGCCCGGTGGGTGCATACACCGTGGCTTTGATTGGGTTGCTGGTAGTGATCGGGGTGCCCTTGTCGTCGGTTACAGACAAGTATAATTTTTGCGGCCCCTGAAAATTTTGCGGCACATCGGCCAGATCGAAACTGATGAGCAACTCCCGTGCCCGGCGGGCGCGTACGGTGAGTTTGTCGTTGCGCAGTTCGACCTCCACCCGGAACGATGAAGCCTTGAACGATGCGGCCTGTGTTTTTTGAATTTGTGCTTCCAACTGTTTAGCCAGATCGTTGACTTGCTCTTCGAGTTTGGCGTTTTTGTCCGTCAGGACTTCGTTGGCCTCGCGCAACTGCTGGTTTTCCTGCCGCAGTACCGTCACAACGGTTTCATATTCGGTTTTTACACGTTGCAGGTCGGCAATCTGTTTTTCCAGATCGGAAGCGTCTTTGGCGGCAGCCGATTTTATCTGTTTGATAACGATTTCCTTTTGCTCGATCAAGGCTGCCGTAGTGGTCACTTTGCCTTGCAGGTTTTCGTTTTCGGTACGCAAATCGGAATAAGCAAACGACAGGCTGTCCAGCTCCCGCTCAAGTCCGGTCTTGACCTGCGTCAGGGAATCTATTGCCATTTGGCGGTGCTCGTTTTCTGCAATCGCCGCTTTTGATTTTTGCCAGAAAAACCAGCCTACAGCGGCCGAAAGCAGCAACAAAATGGTGACCACAATGCCGTATACGCGGGAGTTGGAATTTGCACTCATGGCATTACTATGTAATTAGTGAAGCAAGATAATTTCTTTTAAAAACGGGTCAATCATAGCCATTTCTTCAGGCGTATTGGTGTTCGTCAACACTGCAGGCTCCGGGGGGGGCAGCAGAAAGACACCGGCAGTCGTCAAAACGCGGTGTACGCTTTTGTTCCCTTTTTTCATGGAGGATTTCAGCACCGGCAGGGCCGAAGGTTCCCAGATGGCAAGTAGCGGATCAGGCGTTTCGCCCGGGAGTGACGGAGATCGAAAAGCCGTTGCGGCGAAATCGGGTTTGCGAGATGCCAGGAGGTGTTTCAAAACAGTTAAGTCAACGAGCGGCATATCACAGGCTACCACAAGCCAGGCCGCAAAGGGGTCTTCCGCAAATGCCGATGCGATAGCGCCCAGGGGGCCGGAGTCCGGGTATTTGTCCGGAATTACCTGACGAGGGACGATGGAGGCAACCTGATCGGGACGGCAGGAAATGAAGGTCTGGATGCCCAGCGATTGCAGCAAATCGGCCAGATATTCCCGCTGGGGCAAACCGTGCCACGGGATCAATCCCTTGTCGCGTCCCATCCGGGTGGATTTTCCTCCAGCCAAAACCAGTCCTTTAACTTCGGGTAAACGCCCTTTCCTGATGTGGTTCATCCGTGTGAAGCTTGCGTACAATTTATTTCCATTCAAAAAGGGCCTGACCGCGATTGCGGCCCCAAAAATAGATGATTTCGGCCAAAGTTCCATGAAACAGAAAAATGACGGCTCCCAAAAAAAACTTTTCTCGCGTCAAAAATTCGCCGATAATTGCCCCCGAAAACAAATAATTTCGGGCAATTCAAGTTTAAGGCCCCGAAGCATTCAAACTTTTCCGGCTATGAAACAACTACAAGATTTTTTCCTCTTCTGCTCCGGCGTGGAGCGGTCCTTTCTGGAGCGCTGCCCGTCCGACACCAACAAGTACACGGGCATTGGCGCCACAATTTTTTTCACGGGCGTACTTGCCTTTTTTTCTGCAAGTTATGCCCTGTACACCGTATTCGGTTCCTACTTCATGGCAATTGGTTTCGGCCTCGTCTGGGGGGCAATGATCTTCAACCTCGACCGGTACATCGTGTTGAGCATGAAGAGCAACGGCAACTGGTGGCGCGATCTCATGGTGGCAGCACCACGTCTGTTGCTGGCTGTTTTGCTGGCACTTGTTATTTCCAAACCACTCGAACTGAAGATTTTTGACAAAGAAATCCAGGCGGAGTTGGTGACCATGGAACAGGAAGTGTACAAACAGCAGGAAGACCGGCTCAAAGCACGTTACCAGGAACAAATCAAGGTGGAAGCCGCACGAATCGAGCAACTCAAGTCCGAAATTGCCGAAAAAACAGCCAAACGCGACGCACTCGTCAAAGAAGCCGTGCAGGAAGCCGACGGTACGGGAGGCTCGGGCAAAAAAAATCTGGGACCAATTTACCGCGCCAAAAAAGATGAAGCCGACAAGGCGCAGGCAGAATTGGAGCAAACACTTGCCCTCAACCAGCCCCAAATAGTTGAAAAAACAAAAGCCGTTCAGGCGCTTGAAACGACCGTGCAAACGGAAATCGTCAACCTGAAACGCACACGTTACGACGGCCTCGCCGCCCGCATGGAAGCCTTGTCGCGGCTGAGCGGAAAAAGCCTTGCCATTCTCTACGCCAGCCTTTTCATCACGTTTTTGTTTATGGCCATCGAAACGGCGCCGATCATGGTCAAACTGATTTCGTACCGCAGCCCGTACGATTACCTCCTGCACGAGCATGAGCACGTGTTTGAAATGGCCAACCGGGAGTCCACCACGCTTCGGGCAAATGCCGTAAACAACAAACTCAAGTTCGACACGGACACCGGAAAGCACCTTGTTGTGGCGCGAATTGCTGCCGAAAAAGCCTTGATTGACTACAAACTCAAAGAAAAACTGGAAGAACTGAAAACCAAACCCTTCAATTGGTCCATGGACGTGTAGCAAACAATTCTGCCATGCAAAATCAGGATAACTGGAACAAACTTACGCCCGAAGAGGAGTATGTCATTGCCCAAAAGGGTACGGAACGCGCATTTTCGGGCGAGTACTGGAATCACAAAGGGCAGGGCATGTTTGTGTGCAGGCGTTGCAATGCGCCGCTGTACCGCTCGGCAGACAAATTCGACAGCGGCTGCGGCTGGCCGTCGTTCGACGACGAGATACCCGGTGCAATCCTGCGGGAAGAAGACCGTACCCTTGGGATGCGCCGGGTTGAAATTCTTTGTGCCAACTGCGGCGGCCACCTCGGCCACGTATTTCACGGCGAACGCATGACGGCTAAAAATACCCGTCATTGTGTGAACTCGTTGTCCATCCGGTTTGTGCCGGCGACCGGAAATGACTAGTCGGAAAAGCAATTTCTAATTGCGGTCATCCTTGGCCGCTTCGCGTTTTTCGAGGTATTCCCGCCAGAGCGACTCGTAGTCGTACGACAGGTAAAACTCCGAGTCGAAGGCGCCCCATGCCCCGTTTTCGATGGCCAGGTTGAGCCGGCGCACCCCGCTCACGGGTACTTGCAGCACGATAACGTGCCCCAGGCCCATGGCCAGTGTCCAGGAAATTATTCGGGTATCCTCAGGCGGGAACATATCCCAGAATCCCTGGGCTTCCAGTACGCGGCGTATTTCAAACAAATTTTTACCTTGCTGGTGCTTCAGGATGATCGTCACCATGACGCTGTCTTCCATCTGCAGCGCTTGTGGTTCGAAGGACGGGCCGGGCGAAGGGGGGGCTGGTTTGGGTAAAGGTTGCTGCGCGAGTGCCGCCGATGCAAATCCCAGCAGGAGTGCCAGGATCAAGGGCGCGAGTTTATTCTCCATCGTAAAATCAGATTTCAATAACACGGAAAAAAGAAGCCGTAAAGATATGACGGCCCTTTTCTTGCGAAACTTTCATTTGCACCTATTTTTGCCCCGAACATCAAATCAACGTTATGCGCCAACACCCTGCCGGATTGCCCTTCCTGTTTTTAACCGAAATGTGGGAACGCTTCGGCTACTACCTCATGATCGGGATTTTTTTCCTGTACATGACCGATACGCAAGCCGGCGGCCTCGGATTTGAACGGGCTACCGCTTCGGATATTTACGGCACTTTCATCGCGCTGGTTTATGTCACGCCTTTTGTCGGCGGGCTTTTAGCCGACCGTGTACTGGGCTACCGGCGCAGCATTGTGCTCGGCGGTACCCTGATGGGCATCGGTTATTTGCTCCTGGCGATACCCAACAACCTGACTACGTTCTACTTGTCCATGGGCGTGATGATCCTTGGAAACGGTTTTTTCAAACCCAACATTTCCACGCTGCTGGGAAACTTGTACAACGAAGACCGGTACCGGGCCAGAAAAGACGACGGCTACAACATTTTTTACATGGGCATCAACATCGGCGCCCTGATCTGCAATTTCGTGGCGGCTTACCTGCGCAACAATTACGGCTGGGGCTATGCCTTTGCCGCAGCGGGCATCGGTATGTTCATCGGGGTACTGGTATTTATGATTGGGTCCAAACAAATGGCCCATGCCGATGTACGCAAGGAAGTGAATCCCGCCGAAGCCGGTGTGGTTACCCTGCTATCGTCGGTGCTGTTGCCGGCGATTTTGACCGGTCTTTTTGCCTGGAACATCCCGGGCAACGTACTTGGCTCCGATTCCAACGACGCATTCATTTTCGGTTCGCTCCCCATCGTCGGCTTTTTCCTGTGGATTTTGTGGAAAGCCCCCCCGGAGGAAAAATCACGCATCAAAGCCCTGCTTTCCATCTACGCGGTGGTGATTGTGTTCTGGGCGGTGTTCAAACAAAACGGCACGGCGCTCACCACCTGGGCGGAGTTTTACACCGACCGATCCATGCCGGCCTGGATGGAATCGCCCGCCCGGTTCATGGGTATGGTGCAGGAAGTGAAAAATGAACCGGACACCTTCCCGGTGTACGACGAACAGTTCCGCACCACCAAAGACCCGGAGACCGGAAAAATCGTGATGGGGGTCACTACCCCACCCTATCTGCTGAATGTGCCGGAGCCGGAACGTCCGCCTCTGGGCCAAACGATCAAACTGGTTTCCACGGAAATCTACCAGTCCGTCAACCCGTTTTTTGTGATCGTGCTCACCCCGCTTGTGGTCTGGTTTTTCGGTTTTATGCGCAAGCGAAAACGCGAACCGACTACGCCAGGTAAAATCGGTCTGGGCTTAGTCATCTCGGCTTTGTCTACCCTGGTCACCGTATGGGCGGTGTATGCCTGCCACAACGGCGCCGAAAAAGCCTCGGTTTGGTGGATTATTGCTACTTATGGCGTGGTCACCGTCGGCGAATTGTGCCTCAGTCCGATGGGACTTTCCATGGTATCCAAAATGGCGCCGGCCCGTATTGCCGGGCTGATGATGGGCGGCTGGCAACTCGCCACCTCCATCGGGAATAAACTCAGCGGTATTTTGGCTACCATGTGGGATGGCTACGACAACAAAGCCAACTTTTTCTGGGTCAATTTCATCTTGCTGGCCATCGCAGCCGTAGCACTGGCCCTTATGTTAAAATGGCTTAACAGGTTGTTCCGAGAACAGGGAATCGTTTAAAAATCAGGTGTAAACTCAAACAAAGTTTCTCGTTCGTAACTCATAATAAACGCATTATGGCAAGCAAACACAAACTCGCACCGAAGTCGCGCCAGAGCCTGAAAGACAAGGGCGAATTGCAAAAATTTCTCACAATTGTGGCGATAGCCACGGTGGCTCTGATTGTACTGGTGTACATTCTGATCAAGTAAAGAGCAGGTGGATCACGAAAGACGGCCTTTGTAGTCGCGGTAGCCGAATTTTTTCACCACGTCGAGGCGGTCGTCTTCGCGCCAGATCGCGATGGCGGGATGCGTCACGCCATTGAAGGTGGTAGATTTGACCATGGTGTAGTGGATCATGTCCTCAAACACGATCTTTTGCCCCACCTTCAGCGGCCGGTCGAAGGCGTATTCGGTCATAAAATCGCCACTCAGGCAACTAACCCCGCCCAACCGGTATTGGTATTTGTCGGAGGGCGTCGGTTCGGCATTGGCATTTCGGACCCGGGGTCGGTAAGGCATTTCGAGTGTGTCGGGCATGTGCGCCGTGAAGGACACATCGAGTATGGCCGTTTTGATGCCCTTGTTTTTCACCACATCCAGTACACTCGCCACGAGCACGCCGGTGTCCCACGCGATGGCACTGCCCGGTTCGAGGATCACCTGCAGGTGCGGGTATCTGGCCCGAAATCCGCGCAGCACGCCGATGAGATGCTCCACGTCGTAACCTTGCCGGGTCATCAGGTGCCCACCGCCGAAATTGACCCATTTCAAATCAGGCAAAAACGCGCCAAAGCGTCGCTCAAAGTGCTCCAGGGTGTGTTCCAGATCAAAACTGCTACTCTCGCAAAGCGTGTGAAAATGCAGGCCTTCGATTCCTTCCGGCAATCCCCTCTTGAAATTTTCCGCCACTTCCCCGAGCCGCGAACCGGGTGCGGCGGGGTTGTAAAGGGCAGTGCCCACAGGCGACCATTCCGGATTCACGCGGATGCCCGGGCTTATGCGCTCCGAATGTTTTTCCAACCGTCGGCGAAATCGTTTGTACTGTGCCTGCGAATTGAACGTGATGTGGCTGGAGTATTTCATGATTTGCCCGAACTCGCGGGGCATATACGCCACCGAGTAGGTGTGCGCCCTGGTTTTCATTTCTTCAAAACAAAGGCGCGCTTCACTCAAAGAGGAAGCCGTTGCGCCCGACAGGTATTGTCGAACAAGGGGAAATGCGCTCCACATGGCGAAACCCTTGAACGCCAGAATGATTTGAACGCCGGCTTCGCGTTGCACCCGGTCAATCAATTGCAGATTTTTGCGCAGCAAGGCCTCGTCGAGTACGAAGCAGGGCGAGGGGATTTTGGATATGTCCATGATGTTTGCGGTTGAATGGCGGCAAAGGTAGCAAGTGCGGGCGCTGCCTGTGGTGTTTTTTCCATACCTGCACCAAACACGCCGATACGCAGTGCTCCGTACCTTCGCGCCGCATGAAAAATTATTTTGGTCAATCGCTCGGGCTTGTCATGCTGGTGCTTTTGTTGCTGACCGGCTTGTCCCTGCTGCCGGAAAACTTGTCCGTAGACGGCGTGCCAATCCGGAAAATGGATATTTTTTCCGACATCCGGGTATTGGAAAAGGCCAACACAGACACCCTTGCCATTCCGTTAGATACCACAACGGTAACCCCAACAACCGACGACACGCTTGCCGTCCGCTTCGTGGACGCTTCCCTTTGGGGACAGGTGCTGGAGGATTACACGCCGGAGCAACAGGGTTTGACGAGATTTTTTGCGGCAATAGACTCCATTCGTTCGCACAAACGCACGGTCCGGGTCGCGTTTTTTGGCGATTCGTTTGTGGAGGGCGACATCCTGCTCGGCGATCTTCGCGACACCCTCCAAACGCTCTGGGGCGGCGCGGGAGTGGGGTATGTCCCCATCACTTCGGAAGTGGCGCGTTTCAAGCGTACGCTCGTGCATCGGTATGAAAACTGGGACACGTACTCGATCACTAAAAACCATCAAAGCCGTCAGCCTTTTGGCATCAACGGGTTTGTGTACCGCCCGAAGCCACAGGCATTTGTACACTACGAAGGCGCCGACTATTTCCGTCATACCAGCCGCTGGGGGCGGTTTCGCCTGTTTTACCGGGCCGATTCCAGCGCCGCATTTGTTTGGCAAAATGCCGACATGCCTCCTCGAACCGACACGCTTCCCGCCACAAGCGGTTTGCTGGGCACCTGGGACTGGATACCTCCGCAAGGCGCCATTCGCGCTTTTGCTTTCCGATTCGATGAGCCGGACAGCAACCTGATTCTGTACGGTGCTTCCTTGGAAAGCGGGCCGGGCTTTTATTTAGATAATTTTTCGGTGCGGGGAAATACAGGCGGGCGACTCAAATTGATTGAGCCGGCACTGGCACGGCAGTTCGATGCCGTGCAGCGTTACGACCTGATTGTGGTGCAACTCGGCTTGAATGCCGTGACGGACAAAATGGATAACCTGCGTTGGTATGAATCCGAACTGGACCAGACCTTTGCCCACTTGCGCAAGTGTTTCCCCGGCAAACCGATTCTGATCATCAGCGTGGCGGATCGGGCAGGCAAAGTAGACGGCGAGATCGCAACCCTGCCGAGCGTGCCGGCTATTGCGGATATGCAACGCGGGCTGGCTCTGAAACACGGTTTTTTGTTTTACGACTTGTACCGGGGTATGGGCGGCCCGGGTGCTATGATTATTTTTGCTGAAAAAAGCCGCCCGGCGCTGGCCAACCGGGACTATACCCACCTGACACACGAAGGCGGGAAAATGCTCGGCCACAAGTTTGCCAAACTGTTTCTGGAGGAGAAAAAAAAGGCCGGATCGGGTAGATGATCCCGCCTGGAATTTGATCCTCAACATATTACCATGTCCATGATGTCATTTCGCATGTTCAGTCTTCCTTGGAAAATCAGGTTCGTTTATTTGCGAAGCCTGTTATGCCTGTGTGGCCTCCTGTTTTGCGCAGTTCAGTGCCAGTCGCAGTTTCGCCCCCCCAAAGTGGAGATTACCGATCAGGATACCGTGGGCTACAGTTTTTTTAATCAGGATGAAAACGGTATCGAGAATGCCGGTTACCTGGAGCCATTTTTTCAGAAAATGTACCAGCAGCGGGTGTTCGGAGGTAAAAAAATAAACATCGTACACCTCGGCGATTCCCATATACTGGGCAATTTTCTGACCCATGAAGTGCGCCGGCGTTTGCAAATTGCGTTTGGCGATGCGGGTCGGGGGCTTGTGTTTCCCTACAAACTGGCCGGATCTAATGGCCCGAGGGATTACCTGATCGAAACCGACGCGCCCTGGTACGGAAGCAACTGCCAGCGACAATTGGATGAGGCGACGCCATTCGGCTTGAGCGGTTTTTTGCTCGAAAACTACGCTTCTACGGGCAAACTCAGCCTTCGCCTGCGCGACACTTCTACGGCGGAAACGCGTTTGTTTACCAAAGTTACCGTGCTGCACCGGGAAGAAGACGGCCCGATTGACATTTCCGTACAGGATGACCTGACCAACCAGCAAGCCCTGCTGTTTCAGCAAGACGCGTTTTTCCGGTCATACTATTTTGATCGCCCGGTTTCGCAAGCCAGTTTGATGTTTTCCAAACCACAAACCAGCCAAAGCAGCGGGCGAATCGCCCTCGACGGCATCTTGCTGGAAACCGAAATGGCAGGCGTGGTGTACCACTCGATCGGGGTGAACGGAGCCAAGTTTTCCGATTTTGTCCGCGCCCGGTATTTTGCCCGTCAACTGGCCGACCTGAGTCCCGACCTGGTCATCCTTTCCTTCGGGACAAACGAAGCCCAGGGCAAACTCACCGATAATTTTGTGTTCCAGCAGATGGGCGAATTGGTCGGTCAGATCAAAAAATACGTTCCAAATGCCTGTATTTTGTTCACTACCCCGGCCGATTCCTACCTGAAAGGTCACGGTTTCAACCCGTACATGGGGCCGATAAGTGCCGACATCCGGCGTTTTGCCCGCGAGAACGGATATGCCTTGTGGGATTTATTCCATCTTGGCGGAGGTGAACACTCCGCACTGAGCTGGAAATCGGCAGGCCTCATGGCTTCCGATTCGGTACATTATTCTAAATCCGGGTACGCGGTGCAGGGTAAA
>CAYMQY010000083.1:4476-16701 GCA_964392655.1 uncultured Saprospiraceae bacterium | reverse complement strand
CCTACTGATATCAAGTGATTTTTCGTCTTCCCGACAACTGTGGTCTCCGACCCGAAGCGGACGTTGCAAGTCTGTGACCTGCGGTTGTAGTTTCTACGCCGCGCTTGGTGTTTTCACCAAGCGCACTCTTGCTCGGTACTTCGAGGTAACATCTCGCTTCGCCGTTTCCGCTTGGTGAAAACACCAAGCGGGGCGAAAATGAAGAATATCTTTTTCACAGTGTTTTTTCAAAATTGACTTGTTTCCTATTTGGTTGATTTTGATTCGAATTGAGCGTGTTGCTCGGTAAAGAATGCCAATCTTAACCTCGCGGTTATTTTTCCAATTTCTCAAGCATACCAGCAATCTCACCATGAAGCGTCGGCAGGTCATTCTGAATTATTCCCCAAACAATTTCATCATCAATTCCAAAGTATTCATGGACAACGAGGATTCGCAATCCAATGATTTGTCTCCAAGGCACTTGTGGATTTGTCTCCCGCAACGGTAACGAAATTTTCCCACAGGCTTCTCCAATAACTTGCAGTTGTCTGATGCATGCGTCCCGCATCATTTGGTTTTTCAAAAACACATCAAAACTCGCATCAAGCACATAACCGTTTATCGTTTCGATGGCATCCAGCGCGTGCTGGAGTCGCACCTTGTCCCCCAACTTACCTGGCATAAATCAGTTTTTTTTCCCGATCAATTATTGGTTTGAGGTATTTGGAAACCCCCTTGGCTGATACCAAATCCACTTTTTTGTGCAGCAGGTCTTCCAGTTCGAGTTGCATTTGTACGAAAAGCAACCCAATGTGCCGGCTGTAGTCCAGTTCCAGGAGAATATCAATATCGCTGCTCGCTCCGGCTTCGCCCCGGACATAGGAGCCAAACAGATACGCCTTGTGCACCGGCTTGTCCGCCAGGTACGTTTTTATCACTTCAAGGCTTGATTGGTCGAGTTGCATGATGCACGGTTAGGTGAAATACGGTTTCAATTCAGGTTCAAAATACTTCAGCGCATTCTTCACCGGCAGCGGAAGCCCGCCGCCCAGCGCGCAAAGCGAGCCAATTTCGAGGGTTTCCACGAGGTCGTTGAACAGGGTTCGGTCAATGCGGTAATCGGAGTTTTGGGCTTTGTGCAGCATTTCCGCGCCGCGGGTGGAGCCGATGCGGCAGGGGAAACACTTGCCGCAACTCTCGTGGGCGGTGAACTCAAACAGGTGCTCGATGTACTGGATCAGCGGGAAGCCTTCGGGTATGCACACCACGGAGGCATGGCCGAGCAGGAAGCCGTTTTGGGCAAACGACTCGAAGTCCACCGAGAGGTCATCAATTTTGTGTACCGGCACCAGGCCGCCCAGCGGCCCGCCGATGTGCATGGCCTTGACCGGGTGCCTGAAACCGCCGCCGAGTTCGTGTACGACTGTGGCCAGCGGCGTGCCCATGTCCACCTCGTACAGGCCGGGCTGGTGGAAATGCCCGTCAAGGCACACGAGTTTGGTACCGGTGGAGCGCCCGCGCCCGAGGGCCGCGTAGGCTGCACCGCCCTGCTGCAGGATGAACGGGATGCAGGCCAGGGTTTCCACGTTGTTCACCACCGTGGGTTGATTGAACAAACCTTGCTGGGTAGGGTAGGGCGGGCGCACCCGCACTTCGGGGCGCTGGCCTTCGATGGACGACAGCAGCGCCGTCTCTTCGCCGCAGATGTACGCGCCCTGCGCTTCGATGATTTTGAAATCGAAGGAAAAGCCGGAGCCAAGGATGTTGTCGCCGAGGTAGCCGGCCTGCCGGATGTCGGCAATGGCCGTTTGCATGGCGCGGATGGATTCGGGGTATTCGCCGCGGATGTACAGCACGCCGTACCGGGCGCCGATGATATATCCGGCGAGGATCATGCCGAGCAGCAGGCTGTGCGGGCGCTCCTCCAGGATGTACCGGTCGGAGTAGGCGCCGGGGTCGCCTTCGTCGGCATTGCATACGAGGAATTTGATCTCGCCGGGTGTGTTTTTGCAGGACTCAAATTTGAACGCGGTCGGAAAACCCGCGCCGCCGCGGCCACGCAGGCCGGAGGTTTTGAGTTCGGCCAGGAGTTCGTCGGGCGATTTTTTCAGGCTGTTTTTTAGCAACTCGTAGTATGCCTCCAGTCCGGGAAATTCAGCGGTAAGCACCGGCGTGCCGTGGGCCACGGCCCGGTACGTATCGGGCCGGGCTTTTTTGTCGGCTTTGATGGAAGCGATTTGCTCGATGGCCGGGCCGGAGTAGTTGTTGCCGGCGTAGTGGAATGCGTGGTTTTCGTGGCAACGACCGAGGCAGCACATTTGTCCGATTTCGTCGGCAGGGAAATGTTCGCCAAGTTTTTGGGTCAGGGCATCCTGAGTGCCGGCGGTGAGGCAGGCGCTGCCGTTGCAGACGTACACTTTTTTGCCCTGATTCTCGGGGCGCAGGAAGTCGTAAAACGTAACGCTGGAGTAGACGTTGGCGTCGCCAATGAGGAATTTTTCGGCCAGGCGTTCCATCTCGGCGGCGGGCACGGTGCCGTGTTCGTCGGCGCTGCGGCCGAGCGCTTCGAAGAGGTTGTCGTCCAGGCCCTTGCGTCCGGAGAGGTATCCGATATTTTTTGACATGACGGTTATGATTGGTTACGTGGCCAAATGTCCGAATAATTTGAAGTTTGGTGCAAGTTCAGGTTCCTTTTTGTCGGGCATTTTCAAAGCGCATCCGCTGGATGATTCTCCATCGGGTTGATTATGTTGACTTTCCGGTTTTTGCAAGAAAGGAGCCGGAGCGGGTTTTTTTAGCCGGATACCTAAATGTTAATTCTGGGAAATAAAAAAAATAGTATACAATCAATTCGATAAAAACATACTTTTGCCTACAAAGTAAGTCTACAGGACTTAAAAGCCCTGCTTTTAAAGCATAACTAATCTTTTAGTTTTAATCGATGAAACAAACCAGCATCCGCCTTGCAACAAGGCGGTTATGTCTCTGGTCTCCAAGGCTGTTCAAGCCTGTTTTTTCTTGAGTTCTACCTTGTCCGATGCTTGTTGCATCCGCGTTTCCTTAAAGTAAACCTGATAAATGGTTTTTGCTTGAGGTGCCTGATCCACGTGTGCGCATGTATGCTGTATATACCATCCGGTTCAGCTGGCGCAACCTCCGGGGGCTTAGTCTGTATGCCATCCCCACGCAAAGGTTTGGAGAGATGCCACAAGCCACAACTAATTGCTAAACGGAACTTTTCATGCAGTTAACCATCCAAAAATGAATGACAATTGCAAGACCCGACAACAAATGGCAGAAGAGTATGGAATCAGCAGGAGAACCCTGTATCGTCTGTTGAAGCGTTACAAAATCAAACTCCCCTCCGGCGTGTTGCCGCCTGAAGCAGTACACCGGGTGTATCAGGCATTGGGAGTGCCGGAGCAAAAGGATAAGGATCATCTTGAGGAATCATAAACAGGAGTGTCCCACTCTGTCCCATAATGTCTCATTCTTGCCCATTTTTACCCAAAAATACACACGCTAAGTGTGATAGTTAGCGTCAACTTTGCTGGTAGAATCAGGCAAGGTTCTCACCGAAAAACAGGTTTCACAGTTTTAATCATTATGGTGTAGTATCGGCGTATGAGCACTTTGACAAGTGCTTGTGCCTTGGCTTTTATTGTTCCTTTTAATCCTCTTCATTACATTATGAGTTAGTCACTCAAGGACATTAAGACAACAATTATCTTATGAAAAAGTCAGCCCACCTCATTGAGGGGAAGCGACCTCGTCTGCTTTCTTCTTCCGTTTTTTTGCGAGCCTTTCTGACACTAACTCGTTTGTCAACAATCAGCCTCATGGCGTATTGGCAATGTCTGACTTGTGTCTTTCTCCTGTAAAAAGTTAGTTCTACGATGCGTGATGGGCAGCTGTATATGCTGCGCGGGCGTGCTCATGCCGCCGTTTGGGGGCTATGGCGGGTCTAACGCGGCTGCGTACATGTTCATGCACCTGATATACCATAACAAGTTCCAATAAATCATCTTCTCTTCAACACTTAAATCTGTCCTCTATGCCAACTTTTACATGCAAGACAAATTTCTGGAATACAGATAGTTTGACTTTGTTTGCCTCGCTGAACGCCTTATTTACTTTGCTTTTGATTGCAGGCTTGGGAGTGCCTGCTTCAAGTCAGACTGTCAACTATTTCAACGGCTTTGAAGTGGGCATCGCGCCCGGGTGGGATGCATTTGGAGGGGCTTTAAATCCGACCAGAGTCAGCTCGGGAACTAATGGTATTACCTCTTCTACGGGCGATTGGCATGCACAGGTCGGAACTGGCGCTGCCACAAACTTTGGTGGGTATAACTCTACTTTCCCCGCCTGTGGTTACAAATCCTCCGTAGATATTTACCTGAATGTAGGGGGTGGTTGGGCTAATGATACGCGAGTGGACTACTCTTCCGCAATCAGCAACACAAGTGGATCCCACAGACGTGATTTCATCTTTAACATCGGCTTTTACAATGACAACGATGGATTGGGGGCGGGCACAAACCGGTTTATCATCAGCCGCAGCAACAATGCTCCCGGTTGGCCTAAAAATCCCTCAAATCCAAAATTTATGGTAAATCAAACCGGGTGGTACCGGTTTGAACATACATTCAGATCCGGGGCTGGTGGAGTTTTAGAGGTGGATTTAAAAGTATACCAGATTTTGGCTAATGGCTCCACACCCCAGGTGGGCAGTACCTTTACGCTGAGCGACCCCAGCGATATCATCGGATCTACCGTTGGCGGCAACCGCTATGGCTGGATTTTAAATAATGCATTCAGCACGTTGGCAATTGACAACTCATATTTGTGGCCCGGTAGTCTCGTTACAAACCTGAATACCATGGCCACTTACTGCTCCATTCAGGCGGCAGTAAATGCCGCTTCCGACAACGATGTGTTGGAGGTAAGCGAAGGAATTTCAAATGAGCGCGTGACCATAAACCGGCCGCTGACCCTTCAAGGGGTTGGAGAATCCCAATGTATTGTTTACGGGGCAGGTTTATCTGGCACCGGTCGAGGCATTGCTATCAACAATGGCATAACGGGGGTTACGATCAAAAAACTTACCATACAGAATTTTGCCGGTGCAAGTGGCAATACCGACGCCGGCATCTACGCCATTGGCGGTAACAACAACCTTCTTGTACAAAACGTAACTATCCAAAACAACGTAGGTGGCAGCGGTTTTTACGCCAATGGCCCGGTAAATAATGTTACACTAAACTATGTTACCTCGTCCGGCCATACTGTTGGCGCCCGTGGTATCGTCATTTGGAATGGAGTGAAAAGCAACATTACGATCACCAACTGTACGGTGTTTGGAAACAACTGCTGCGGCATCGAACTCCAGGACGGAGCGGCTACCGGCGTGACGATGAACAATAACAACGTGTACAATAACGGCGACAATGGTATCGGCTTGATCGGTCTGGACGGGACCGTAGGCCCTAATGTAATCAGCAACAACACTTTGCTGAACAACGGCCGCTTTGGTATGGAGATCAAAAACCCAAACGGCGCAACCACTGTTTCCAATAACTCGGTAACCAGAAATGTTGCCATTGGCGATTTACGGGATATCGCCGGTATTGCGATTCACCGGAGAGGTGTATTGGCGCCACCCAACATCGTGAATGTGGATATACCCACCGGCGTTACCGTTACGGGTAATACCGTGTCCGGGTATGTTCAAACAAGCGACAGCGATGGCTTCGGCATCGTCGTGGAAGGCACTTTTCACACGGTGACGGGCAATACGGTGACCGGGAATGACGTAGGCATCCAGCAGCAAGCAGGTCATACGCCATATCCTGCAGACGGCAACCAAAACAACATTCCCGACCAGTACTTTGGTCGCGGTAATGCTCAAACTACCTGTGGCAATACGATTAGCGGTAACACCCTGACCAACACGGTGAATACCCGAAACGTGGGTACGGTAGGCCTCGGTCTGGTAACCAACACGACAACAAATAACACATACTGCACCATTCAGGCTGCTGTGACGGCGGCTTCCCCGGGAGATGATATCCTGGTGTCGCCGGGTACGTACAACGAAAACGTAACCATAGACAAGAGCCTGACCTTGCGCTCATCTGGTGGCAAGGCGGTAACCACGATCAACGGTTCAACAGGACAGGGTACTGTTCTCATCCAGGCAAGTAACGTAACGGTTGGCGACATCGGTCAGGGATTCACCATCAAGGGTTATGATAGCCCGAGCGCAGGGGTGGAGTATGCTGCGGTTTACATAGACGGTGCCAGAAGTAATGTAACTATTCGCGGCAATGAAATTTTCGCCGACGGCGAGGCGGGCTTACTTACCGAATCGGGCGAGGCAGTCAACAATCTCGTGGTTAGCGCTAATATTTTCTCAGGGAAAACATTCGTGGGAGTAGAACCTAACGAGTGTGGGTTCTTAACCCAATTTGACAGTTTAAATGTACCCCGGCAACTTTGCGTGATTCAGACCGGCACCGGCATTACCTTTACCAGCAATCAAATCACCGGTACGGCTGGTGGTACGAGTAGTGAGGCAGGATGTGTAACAACCGGACAAGGCAATACGCTGGTCACGATTGACGCCAACAACGCAACCATCCGCGGGAATACGTTTGCAGGGACTACTACGCGTTATGGTAGTTCGCTCCGCGTTCGGGGCACCGGCGCCAATATTTCTTGCAATACATTTGACAATACCGGACTGGGGCTTACCTGTACACACATCGTTTTCAATGCCACCTCGCTTGGCGCCTTGGGCACGCCCAACACCTTGCCGGGTGTTGCCAGTGCCAATACCTTTGTTAACGAGGGAGCGTACTTTACTGGCGCCCAGCAAATTTACCGCAGTAGTGCACAAGTAGCGGCTATTCCGCAAACCCCTATTGCGGCCAATTCAGCAGCCTCCCCGCAGGTTACTAATACCAATACCGGGGAAATTTACTGCTCCATTCAGGATGCGATTAATGATCCTTTGACCCTCAACGGCCACACCCTCTCCGTGGCTGCCGGCACTTACGCCGAAAATGTCGTCCTCAACAAGTCCTTGACCCTCAACGGCCCCAATGCGAACATCGCTTGCGGCAGTCGCGTGGCAGAGGCCGTCATCGCTCCGGGAAGCGGCCTTCCGTTCTCTGTAACAGTAGATGGTGTCACCATCAACGGGTTTGAGATCACGGCGCCCTCCAACAACAACGCGATCAGTTGTGGGAACAACGGGACCAGCAACCTGACGATCAAATACAACAGGATACATGATATTGGTACAACATTTACCGGTGGCGCCGTACATGCCATTCAGTACACCGTACCCGCAGCGTCCCGGAGCAATGTCGCCATTACAGACAACTGTTTCGACAATATCAGCAGCGCCTCCCTTACCGGCAATAGCGCTTCTGCCATTGGCATTTTGCAATCTACCTCTACGGGTGTCCTCACAGGCCTCAACATCGAGCGCAATACCATCAACGACGTACAAGTCAATACCGGCAACTGGCCAACAGGCAAGATTGCATACGGCATCCAGATCAACGTCGGCGGCAGCGGCAGCTACCTGAGCACGAGTGGCGAAGTGGTAAATGCCGTCATTCGCGACAATGAATTATCCAACGTGTCCGGCTTTATTGCTACCGGTATTGCACTGGAAGGAAATACCAAAAATGCGCTCGTAGAGAACAACTCTGTCGCCACCCTCTACGGACGTAAAGTTGACGTGCGCGCCGGCGGTGGATACGACCTCAACGCGCTGAAATTTGAAAACAACCGCTACGTGGGAACCTGCACGGTGCAAAACAACAGCTTCCAAACCAATACCTTCACGCATGATGTGACGGCAGGTTTAGGTTACGCAGTGGCCAATTACGTCCCGGCGGGGGTAGCCTTTACCGGCGGCGGCGGCGGTACTACCGGGGAGGCCACCCTCTCCTGCAACTGGTACGGCACGGCCGTTCACAGCGCCATCATTGACAACCCCGCGCTCAACGGCAAGATTTTCAACAAAGACAACTGCGTCACCAACTTCGTCCCCTACTTGGTGAACGGTACCGACAATGCTCCGGCTATCGGCTTCCAGCCGCACCCGACCGCTTGTAGCGGCGGTCCGGTACAAGTATACAATGGCCCCACATTTGTCTCTGTTCATGCAACCATTCAGGGTGCCATTGATGCCGTTACCACATTGAACGGCCATACAATTCGTATCGTCGCTGGCACCTACACCGAAAACGTGGATGCCGCCACCGGCGGTAAAAACTTGATCTTCGCCCCCGGTTCCAGCCCCGGCTGCGTCAATATCGTAGGCAACTTCACCCTCAATGCTGGTGATGTGCTGGAAATGGAAATTGATGCTGCCACCGCTTGTACGGGTTACGACCAATTCACCGTGAGCGGTATCGTGACGCTTGGCGGCGCTACGCTCACCATCCCGGCGGGAGCCTACTTCCCGGTATCGGGCGACGAAATCAAAATCATTGACGGTTTCAACCCGATCGTCGGGATGTTCGCTCAAGGCAATTTCGTCACCGACGGCAACGGCTACACCTACTACATTAGCTACGCCGGTAACGATGTCGTGCTGACCAAATGCTGCGGCGCACTGATTGACATTGGTATCTACAACCATACCGCACCGACACCCGCAGGCAACAAACTGCAAGTGAAGTTACGCCCGAATGTGGATGTAATCAATGGCAGCTACTCGGCTGGTGTCTTTGCCATTCGGACGCTGACCTCTAACGGGGTGACATTTACCAATCTTGGCTCCGCGTTTGGTTACAGCCAGTTCCCGTTAGATGGATTTGGAGATCCAATTACTTTGACGGACGGTCTTTACTCCTACTATTTCTTCTCCTTTGCATCGGTATTCACCGGAAGAAACTGGCTTGCGGGGCAGGACACGTTGGCGCTCACCCTCGGCTACAGCTGTGTGGGCAACGCGACGTTTGAATTGATAAACGATGCCTTCGCAATAGCCAATGGCGCCAAATATTACCAGGAACTGGGCGGTCAGAATGCCACGGGTATCTTTTTGCCGGCAGCGACTACAGCCACCTCCCCTGCCTCTGTATCCATCGTGGCTACCAACAACGGCCCGCTGTGTACTACCATGCCGATTGACCTGAATTCGACCGCATCGAATGGTTCGCCATTGCCAACCCCAACCTATTCCTACCTGTGGGGCGGCCCGCTTGCCTACACCAATACTAATGCGAATCCGGTTCCTTTCGGACCTGCTACACTTGGGATGGCCGGCATCTACACCGTCACCGTCACCGACGGCAACGGCTGCACCGCCACCGGCACCACCAACGTCGTGGTACTTGCAAACGGCGGTTGCGTGAAAAACGTGGACCTGACGACCTACTACCCAACCATCACGCAGGCGATCAATGTCCCGGAAACGCTCAACGGGCATACGCTGGAAGTTCCCGCCGGGAACTGGCCTGAGAACGTCAATGTGACCAAGGCGCTGAAAATTAAAGGCGCAAACGTCGGGATACCTTGCACGGGCACGCGCGTTGCGGAATCCATCATCATGGGTACTACCGCCGTGACCATCGCTTCCAACGGCGTGACGATTGACGGTTTCCAGATCGAAGGCATCACCGGCGTATCTTCCGCCGGATACACCCGGGACACCATCCGGAACAACAAGGTGAATGCACTCTTTATGGGTATTACATCCTCTCTTATTGTCACTACGCCAACCGATGGTTATGTTATTCAGGACAATTGTATTGACATCGCGGATCAGACCTACGACACGCAGGGCTTCGCCTCCAACCCGACTTTGGCCGCTACACAAACACCCGGCGCATGGTATGTGGACCGGTTTGCTCCCGCCGGGTTCGTTTCGGCAAGTTTTAGCGGTAGCAACCGCTTGAAACATTCTATTCTGCAAAGCCAGACGCAGGGAGATGCTTTTTACAATACCCAGGGACGCAAGTATGATATTGCAGGTTCCACCGGTATGTCCATCGAACTGTATGTGCCCGCCGCCTGGGCAACAACCGGCAGACGCATGGCAGGTTTCTGGGGTACTGCTGTGAATGGCAGCAATGTCGTAACCCGCTATCCGATCATTGAATTTACCAGCGACGGCGCGAATCCGCGTTTCCGGGTTTGGGATGAAGGAACGTGGATTGATATCGGTTTGCCTACAGGCTTTGCCTACGACCAATGGTATACGCTCAACATTGCACTCTTGAGCAATGGCGCCTTTATGTGCAGTGTCGGCGACCGCAGCACCACCATATCCGGTGGCGGTAGTGTTTCGATTGCGAATGTAATCCTTCAGGGCTACAACCATACACCGGGCCTGGATTATGATATCTACTGGGATAATTTCAACGCGTTCGACAACCCGGTCGTTAAAAATGCGCCCACCGTTGGGGTCGCTTTGGTGGCAGCCGCCGGCTCGCAAGCCGTGGTGCTTCAGAGCAACAGCGTCAGTGATGCCTTCTACGGCCACCTGCTCAATTATGTGACCACTACTCCCCGCACCACCGTGCGTGGCGGCACCCACACCAACCTCATGCAAGGCGTGGCGGTGGTGAATACCATTAATGGTGTGACCTATAGCCCCAGTACAGTAGGCGTAGATAACGTGACCATGACCAGCTTCGGCGGTAACTACCCGGCTATTCCTGGAGCCAACTTCCACGCAGGGGTTTACGCCTTCACCGGCGGCGCCAACCCGCTCGACACTGTGAATATTCTGGTGGACAGCGTGACCGTGAGCAATACCGGGAAAATAGCTCCGGATTGCGCCGGCCTGTCATTCGCCGATTTCTCTACCGGCGCAGGCAACCGCTTGAGGGCCGTAGTGACCGAAAGTTTCGTCACCAATAACCTGAACCGGGGTGTGAATGTGCGTGGCGCCAATGCCTTGGCAATTTTCAAACAAGATTCTATCGGCGGCAACGGCGCAGATCCCTATGGTACCGGCGGCAACGATGGTTTTGGTATTTATGCCGGAGTAGGCGCTACAGTTATTTTGGATAGTAACTTCATCACCAACCCGCCGACGCAGGCAGGTATTTACCCGGTAACCGCCATGTTCATCGGCGTGGCGCCGGCTGCCAAAATCACGGCGTTCAATAACAGCATCAACCGCAACGGAAACGGCTCGCTCACTGCCAATACCTACCCCATTGCCCAATTCACCGCCACCTGTAACTGGTGGGGCAATGGCTTGATTGATGCTGTGGATGCTCTGGTGGACGGCAACGTACTCTTCGTCCCCTACCTCAACAACGGCACGGACAATAGCGTTGCGCGCGGTTTCCAGCCGTTAGGCCTTTGCGCGAATCCGAAACGCTGGTATGTCAACGACAACGCCCTCACCGACGACGTCTTCACCCTCGGCCTCGGCGACGACCTGAACCAAGGCACCAAACGCCGGCCCTTCCGTACCATCGGTAAGGCTGTTCTGACGGCTGTGACTGCCGACACGGTATATGCCGATGCCGGCTCCTACAACGAGCAGGTTGTGGTGCCCAACACCAAAAACAACATGCACATCATCGGCGTAGGCCCATGCAATGCAGTAGCGCCGGCACTGACCACGATGGTGGACTTTACCGGCACCGTGTCGGGCAAACCGACGCTGTTCGACATCGCCGGCGACGGTACGGTCATTGACGGTATTCACTTCAAAGCCGACCTGACGAAACTCTCCAGCGCCATTATTGCCAGTCATTCGGCTTTGGACAACATTACCATCAAGAACAACTGTATTGATCCGTACCAGTCTATAGCTGGTACTAACCTTAGCCCGTACGGCAACCGCAACGCCATCAGTATCAACTATGGAGGCCCGACCAACTTCCGCGTAGCAGCCGGCGGGGTGAACAATATCGTCGCCGACAACAACCGGGTGACCGCAACTGTGAATGGCGTAATTCTTGGAGATGATTCGGGTGACATCGCCTTCCGCTCTGCCGTATCGGTGGACGAGGGCGCCGGCACCTACACCCGCAATACCTTCCAGACGATCAACCACGATGTTCTCGTTCGCTTCAACAGCAACGGGCCTGTGGTTATCGGTGGTTCTTTAGCCAATGCCAATACCTTCCTCGGCGGCGGCGTGCAGTACTCCGACCCGAACGCCGGCGGCGGCGCCGTGACCATCAGCCACAACACGTTTAACGGTTCGGTGACGGGTAGCGTCATGCGTTTGCAGGACAACTACCACAACGCACCGGT
>CAYMQY010000083.1:0-4376 GCA_964392655.1 uncultured Saprospiraceae bacterium | reverse complement strand
GTGTACCTCGGCGACCAGAGCGGTCCGACAATACCGGCGCCGGTTGCATTCCCGGAGTATGCTTTGGGTGCAAATTCGGAAACCAACATGGGGTGCTGGTACCGCGACATCAACATCGAGAAAAACACCTTCGACATCGGTTCAGGCGCACAGTACCCGCAGTTTATGAACCACGCGCAGCGCTTGGCACTGGAGGCTATCCTGTGGCACTTGCCGGATAACCCTTGTTTGGGCGAACTGATCTACTATGTACCGGTGGAACTGACGGCCAAAGTGTTCCTGCAAGGACCTTATGACTCTACCACCGGTCTGATGAAGGACGACCTGCGTACACCCACGCTCCTTATTCCGACGTCCGAACCGTACACGGCTATCAATACTGCCTTCCCGACGTCCTTCACTGAAGTGAACAACTTCGTGACAGAGACGATTGTGAATCCCACTCCCGCCACGGTGTTTGGCGTGACCGGCAACGATGCCATCGTGGACTGGGTGTGGCTCGAACTGCGCGACAAAACAGACAGCACGATCGTGTTGGCTACACGCAGTGCACTGGTACAGCGGGATGGTGATATCGTAGACCTGGACGGTAGTTCAGCAGTGTTGTTCCCGGATTCTTACGCAGGCGAGTATTTCGTCATGGTACGCCACCGCAACCACCTCGGCACGTTGACGAAAACGAAGATAAACCTCGCTGCTGCACATTTTGTGGATTTCACGGTGGCTACGCAACCTACCGTCGGAACGACTGCTACCAGCGCCCGCAAACTGATTAAAACAGCAACGTACGGTCTGATTGCAGGGAATACCATCCCGAAAATTGGTGGTGGCTACCAGGTTATATACAACAATGCCAACAACGACCGGGCGCCCATCCTCAATGTCGTGGGGGCATCTACGCCGTTGAACACCGTGAGCAATGTGTATATGCTGGAAGATGTGAACATGGACGGAAAAGTGCGGTACAACAATGCAGGCAACGACCGGGTGATTATCCTGAACAACGTTGGCGCGTCTACACCGCTTAATATTGTAACTCAGCAACCCAATTACTAACCTCCTGCCGGCAGCGCCACCTATCCCGGAGGCGCTGCCGGTTCTTTCCTATCACCATCAACGGATAAAAAATACAACATGAAAAAGCATTCATTTTTGCTCATAGCCTTTGCTGCCATGCTCTTCCACGGGGTATTGTCGGCACAGTCCAACCTGATAGACCTGGGCATTTTCAAAAAACCGACGGATCACAGCAAACTGGAGGTGTTCGTGCGCCCTGCGGCGGATTTGACCAATCAGGCCTACTCGGGAGGTGTCTTTACGATTCGTTTTCCAACATCCTACGGGGTTACGCTAAGTGCGGTGTCTGGCTCGTCTCCGTACGGCTACACCTTTGCCGGCCCGGTGGGTCAGGCGGACGGGTACGACTACTACCGCTACCAGTTTTCCGGTTCGGTTTTTATGATCAACTGGAAAAAGAATGCCGAGTATCCCGTGCTTACGCTGGAGGTAAACGGCACCACTCCCCCCAATCCCGTCTTTGAATTGGTGACAAATAGCGACTGGACCCGCGCCAACAACTCCGAATACTACCAGGAGATAAATGCAGCGGAAGCCCAGCGACAGTTCTACACCAAGCCGCTGAAACTGACCACATTCAAAGTTCGGGCACTGCCCAACCGCACCGCCCGGTTAGACTGGGAGTTCGAGTCGGAAACCACACTGGCCTATTCGGATGTGGAGTATTCCGCCGATGGCCGCGACTTTGGCCGGATTGCAATGACACCTGCCGATCACAATACCGATCGGACGTCGCCGGAATACACCTACCAGCACATGAAGCCACAGACCGGTATGAATTACTACCGGATCCGGATGGTGGACATTAATGGTGTGGTGGAATATTCACCTGTGCGTGCATTGAATTTTGACGACCTCGCCGCCGATTTTGCCGTATTCCCCAATCCTACCGCCGGCCCGCTGACCCTGGTGAGCCGCAATCTGGATACCTACACCGACGGCGTGCAATACCAGATACTGGACAACACCGGTAAAGTGGTGCGTTTCGACCGCGTCGTAGACGATAACCTGACCCTGGATGTATCGGATCTGGCCTCCGGAGCCTACTATCTGCGGGTATTGAACGGACAGAAGCAAGTCGCGAAATTTCAGGTAGCCGTAGTAAGTAAAAATTGACCCTATCCCGGGCAAGCCTGTGTTTGCCCAATTTGGATATGCCTTTCACCGGCAAATTTTGCGGCAGCTCTGTCCTCCAGGACAGCGCTGCCGCATATTTTGAACTGCTTTACAAATTCACGATATGAAACTTCATTTTTACTCCTTGAAAATTGCCCTCGTGCTCTGTCTGTTTGCTGGAAAAATGTCCGGTCAGGCGTTGATAGACATGGCTATTTACAATGCGCCGGTCAATAGCAATACCCTGGAAATTCGCCTTCGACCTACGCAGAATGTGCTACCGCCGCCCCCTCGAAATTTTTCTTCCGGAGTTGTCACGGTACGGTTTCCCAGCGCTCTGAATGGCACCTTGAGTGTGGTGAGCTCCCCGTTTGGCTATACCATCCAGCCACTTCTCAATAGCCCCCGCAGTGAGGGAGGTTACGATTACTATGCGCTCCAATTTACAGGCACTAATTATGTCAGTTGGCTGGCAGGTCAGGAATACCTTGCTGTGGTATTGCAGTTCAGCAACGGCCCGGCTGTCGGAGGCTTTGAATTGATCACCGGCGTGAACTGGACCAATAACGAAAACTCCAATTTTTATGTAGAGCTTGACGGTCAGCCAAGTCAGGGCATCTTTTACACACCGTCTTGTAGTTTACCCGACGTCCCCACCGTATCGGCAACTCCGACAACTATCTGTGCGGGCGGCAGCAGTACCCTCAGCATCACGAGTGGAAACCTGAACGACGCCACCGACTGGCAATGGTATACCGGTTCCTGTGGCGGCACTTCAGTGGGCAGCGGCACCTCGCTGCCCGTAAACCCGGGCAGCACGACGACCTACTACGTGCGCGGCGAAGGCGGATGCGTGACACCAGGGGCTTGCGCACAAGTGACGGTGACGGTAGTGAACGATCCGTCCATCAGTATCAGCGGTGGCGGAACGGTATGTCCGGACGGCAGCGCCACACTGACGGCATCACCTGCCGGTGGTACGGGTACCTGTACCATCCAGTGGCAGTACTACGACGGGATGAACTGGCAAAACCTGCCGGGAGAAAACGGCACAACCTACAATGCCCCGACGGACAATGTAGGTACTACCGATTACCGCGCAACGTACACCTGCGACGGCAATGGTTGTAGTGGCCCACCCTCGAATACCCAGACGGTAACGGTGGGCGATAGCCAGCCGCCAACGATCACCTGCCCGGGAAATGAATCGGTCAATGCTGCTCCCGGACTTTGCACGGCTACCGTGACGGTCGGGGTGCCGGTTACCGGGGACAATTGCCCCAAAAACTTAGGCAATGCGCTGGATTTTGACGGAACCAATGACTATGTCAACGTTCCGGACAACAGCACGCTTGACCTGGCTACCACCCTCACCGTGGAAGCATGGGTACGGCTGGACGGAAGCACCGGTACCTTTCAAAATATAGTGCGCAAAAACGACAATTACCTACTGGGATGGATTCCCCCCGCGTATGACCGCGTGGAAGCGCAGGTGTTTGTCGGCGGCTCGTGGCAGTCGCTGGTGGCCTCCCAGCCCCCCTCCTGGTTTGAAGATAAATGGGTGCATCTGGCCATGACCTACACCAGCGGTTCGTTCAAGTTGTATGTAAACGGGCAATTGGACGCCTCGCGGAACGACGTGACCGGATCGCTCAATACATCCGGCAATCCACTGCACCTCGGTTCTGTCGGCTATACCACGGCGGAATTCTTCGACGGCAAACTGGACGAAGTGCGCATCTGGGATGATGTGCGCACACAGGCTGAAATTCAGGCCAATATGAATGACGAACTGGGCGGCCCGCAGCCAGACCTCGTCGCCTACTACGACTTTAACCAAGGTATCGCCTGCGGCAACAATCCCGGTGTGACCAATTTGCCCGACGTATCGGCAACGGGAAACACCGGTAACCTGAATAATTTTGATCTGACCGGCACCCTTCCCGATCCTTGCCAGTCCAACTGGGCCAATGGCCCGGCCTGGCCTATGGTTGCCAATAACTTTAATGAAAAAGAAAATGCCTCCGGTACCTATCCGGTGGGTGTTACGGCGGTGGTATGGACCGTAACCGATGCGTTCGGCTTGACGAACACCTGCGAGATGACAGTGACGGTGACGGACAATCAGTTCCCGGTGATCAGCGGCTGTCCGTCGGACATCAATTTGACGACAGGCCCCGGCG
>CAYMQY010000082.1:0-16794 GCA_964392655.1 uncultured Saprospiraceae bacterium | reverse complement strand
CCAGTTCGAAAATGGTCGTGGCAATGTCAATTAACGAAACTGAGACAGACTCTGGCTTCACAACTACGACCAAAGGCACCTACCGGTTTACGCTGACGAAGTAATTTTTTTGTCAAGAATTATTTTCCAAAGCCGCTGCCCGGGTAATCCGGGCGGCGGCTTTTGTATTCGTGCAGAGCAGTGTATTAGTCACCCACAAAATACATCTCCACCGCTCCCTTCCCTTTGGCTTCCACCTTGCCGCGGAAGGTGCAGGGAAATTCTGTGTTGACCAATTCGTAGGTGGAACCGGAGATGTTGATGCGACCGGCTTCGCTGGCCTGTTCCATGCGGGCGGCGATGTTGACGGTGTCGCCCCAGATGTCGTAGGCGTATTTTTTGATGCCCACGATGCCTGCCACTACGGTGCCGGTGTGGATACCGGTACGCGCTTCGAAAGCCGGTTTGCCGGCGGCGGTTTGCCGGGCATTGAAGTTTTCCAAAAAGGCTACCATGTCCTTTGCCGCCCGCACCACCTGCACGGCGTAGTGTCGGCTTCGGTCGGCGGGGTTTTGCGGGAGGTTGTCGGGCGAAATGCCGCCCGCGCAGATGTAGCAGTCGCCCACGGTTTTGATTTTTTCCAGCCCGTGGGCCGTCATAATGTGGTCGTAGGCTTCGAAGATTTCATTGAGCGTGGCCACCAATTCTTCCGGCGGCAGTTGCTCCGAAATTTGGGTAAAACTCTGAAAATCGGAGAACAGCACGGTCACCTGCTCAAATACGCGGGCGTTGGCGTGGCCCGTGGCTTTCAGTTCTTCCGTTACTTCTGCGGGCAGAATGTTGCGCAGCAGGGCGTCCGAGCGCTCTTTGTCCTGCACAATCGTGGCTTTTTCCCGGGTCAGTTGGCGGATGCGCCGCTTCCAGGCGATCAGGCTCAGCCCGCCTGCCGGGAACAGCAGCGCGATCAGCATTCGGAACCAGCCCGCTTCCCACCAGGCCACCGAGGCGCCGATCACCAGGGAGCATTTGAGCGCATCACCGACGGCATCTACCTGGAACTGTACGTGATCCGGATCGTGGAGCAGGGACGTCATCACGGCCTGCGCGGCTTCACGGTATTTCGAGTTCGGGTCCTTGCTGATGCGGGCAAACAGGCCAAGGGCGCGGGTGCGGTCCACATTGGCAGCAGCGAGCGCGGCATACCAGCGGGCGTCGTCCTGCATGTCGAAGGTGTTCAGTTCCGACAAGGGCGAAAGGATGCCGAAAGCCGTTTCCGAGTGTTTCAGGTACAGGTGGGCCATGCCGAGGTAAAAGCGGGCCGTATGGTCGTCGGGATATGCAGCAAGGTAGGCTTCGAGCGCCTGCCGGGCAGGTTCGTATTTGGCGCCGCCGTACAGGTCGAGCGCCACAGCGAGGCTGTCCTCCCGGTTTTTCGGTTCGCCGGCAAAGCCGAAAACCTTGATTCGGGAAAGGATGTCGCCCAGTTTTTCCCGTTCCGGCTGGAACAGGTCGGATTCGATGGTGCGCGGCCCCGAGGGTTTGCTCAAGGCCCAGAACGCCAGGCCTCCCAGCACCAGCAGCGCGGCAATCGAATAGGCGTGTTTTTGAATGAAGGGTTTCATTGTGCTGTTTTATTTGGTATTGATCGCAAATATGGAGCGGGGTTATCAGTGTCGGAGTCTTGATGCCGGAGATTTTACACGTACAATATTTCAAATCATTAGATGTCAGGGGGTTAATTGCCGGTACGATCTTACAAAGATATGGCAGCTGGCACAAGTTAGCCAAGTTGGTTTTTCAATGCTTGCGAACCTGCCGGTATTTCTACATTTGCCTGTGTGAAGCGCATACTGGCCATATTCGTACTGCTGTCCTTCACTTGCGGGTCGTCCGGTTTTTTAGTGCTGCTCAAATTGCAGCAAATACAAATCAGGCTCGAAGTTAGAAGCAGAATCAAACGAGGTGTTCCCGCCGGAGAACTTCAGGAAATACTTATGCACCCGGCCAATGCCAGTGAGTTTAAATGGGAAAAGGAGGATGAGTTCGTGTACCGTGGAAACCGGTTTGATGTGGTGCGAAAAAAAATAGTGAGCGACACTTCCACCTTGTACTATTGCCTGAATGATCGCAAGGAAAACAACCTGCTGGGTTGCCTGCACAGGCTGATTAAAATCAAAACGAACCGCAAGGCGCCCGCTGGCCATCCTGTCAAAAAAATGTACCGCTTGTATTCCCTGTTGCCGGAACAAGCGCTCCTGTACCATGCCTGTGCCGATGATTCCCGGCCCGCCCGAATCTGGCATTGTGCCAGGCATTATTCTCCTCCTGCCATCATTGTCCTTTATCCCCCTCCTCGCCTTTTGGCAGTCGCATAAGAGTACTGTTTTCAGAAGCGACATCCCGTTCCATTTTCATAAAACGACAGATTCTCCGGATAGCGCCGGGCGAGACTTGTGTGCGCACAAGTTGAACGCCTGAAGCCGCTATCCTTTTCTTCCTGTTCCATTCCTTGTCGCCCGAACGGTACGAGCGGCAAGGCAACTATCTATTTACAACTACCTGCTCATCATGAAAAAAACAGTTTTATTCTTCATACTTGGATGCACCAGCCTCTACCTCTCCGCACAAGACACCCGGATAAAAGGCAAAATTACCGATGCGGAAAACAACACCCCCCTACCCCATGCAACCGTATGGGTTGCGGGCGAGGGAGGCATCACAGCCGACAGAAACGGCGAGTTTTTTTTGAAATGTAAAGATTCGACCATGCTCACCGTCAGTCATATAGGTTACCAAACCTTCAAAAGAAAAGTCGCCTGCAACAGTGATCTGACCATTGGACTGAATGTGGTTTTGCAAAACCTGAACACGGTTGAAATCACGGCAACGGCCAACACCAACAAGGCAGTTTTGTACCAGCCGGCTTCCATCGCCCGCATCGGCGAAACGGAAATTAAACGCGGAACGGGTTTGTTGCTCGAAGACGCCATCAACACCAACATACCCGGCGTGTACATGCAACGCCGCACCTTCTCCGCCGGACAACAGTTCAATATCCGCGGCTACGGCAACGGCGCACGCGGCACCAACGGGATCAACAGCAATTTCGACGGGCAGGGTTACAAGGTTTACCTGAACGGAATCCCGGTGACAGATGCCGAAGGCATTACCCTGATGGACGATATTGACTTCGGTTCCATAGGCCATGTGGAGGTGGTAAAAGGCCCCTCGGGCACCCTGTACGGACAAGCAATTGCCGGGGTAGTCAACCTGAAAACCATCAAGCCGCAAGCCGGGAAAACGTCGGTCGGCCAGGAAGTAATCGCCGGTAGTTACGGGTTGCAGCGCTACACCACCAGCATGCAGATCAGTGGAGAAAAGGCCTCAATTCTGGCAAACTACGGCAGGCAGCGCTACGACGGGTTCATGCCGCACACCAAATCGGACAAGGATTTTGCGAACTTCTTCGGCGAATTCACTCCAAATTCCAAACAAACTATCCACAGTTATTTCGGATACAGCAACAGCTACGACGAGCGCAACGGCGAGATCACTACAGATCAATGGAATGCGCTGGATTATTCGGGCAATCCGGCGTACATAAAAAACAATGCCCATAGCAACGTGATTAGTTACAGAGCCGGGCTTGGACAGACGTATAGTTTCAACGAGCACATTGCAAACACCACCACCATTTTTGGTACCGGAGTAAGCAGTAATGTCAGTTCGGCCGGCGGTTGGACCGACAAATTGGCTGTGAACTATGGCCTGCGTTCCACCTTCGATACGCATTTTGCCCTCGGCAGCAATCTCGAACTTTCCGGAATAACCGGCGTGGAAGTGCAAGCGCAAAATGCTCAAACCCTGGGTTATCCGATGGTACCGGACAGTTTCAATCTGGGCGGATATAACATTGTCGGCGTTCTTCGGAGCAATCAGTACACCATTTCGAAGACGCTTTCCGCATTCACGGAATGGGTGCTCTCGCTGCCTTACGACCTTTCACTAACGGCCGGATTGGGCTGGAGCAACCTCGGCATCGAACTAAATGACCGGTTCTACGTGGCATCCAACAACAACCCGGGCAACCCGAACGGCACGCGTAAGCCCTCGCAGTACAAAAACAGTTTCGACAATATGTTGTCGCCACGGCTGGCACTCAACAAGGTAATTTCCAGGCAAGTGTCGGTGTATGCGTCGTTCAGCCAGGGCTACAAGGCGCCGGTGAGTTCCTATTTTTTTGTGCCGCTTACGGGCGAGGTGCTGACCAACCTGAAGCCGGAACTCGGCACACAAATAGAAGCCGGCTCCAAGGGCACGCTCTGGAACGAAAGGTTGAACTATCAACTGGCCGTATTCAGCACCAAATACAAGGATAAAATGACCACCGTCGCGGTTCCGAACGAAAATCAGACGGCCACCTCGTATGTGTACATGGTCAACGGTGGCGAACAAAACAACCTCGGAGTTGAGTTGGCATTGCGCGCGCAGGCGTACCAGTCCGACAATTTTATCAGCAGCCTCTCGCCCTTCGCCAATCTGGCGTACGCGCATTTCCGGTACGGCAATTTCAAATTTGAAAAGTTGAGCGCCGACAAAAAGAGCACTGTTGTGGACGATTTCAGCGACAAAACTGTGGTGGGCGTGCCGCCGGTAGTATTCAATCTCGGGTTCGATTGCCGCACCCGGCCGGGCCTGTACCTGAACATGACCTACTCCTACCGGGATAAAATGTATTACACCTCCGATAATGTCAACGAAACGGGTATCAATCAGTTGCTGAATGCCAAAATCGGTTTTGCACGCGTGTTTGCGGAGCACATCAGTCTGGATGCATACTTTGGTGTAAACAACCTTACGCAAAACCAGAACTATGCGATGGTGTTCCTAAACCAGTTGCCGGACGCTTACCTGCCTGCACCACGAGAAGCCAACTTCTTCGGCGGGGTCAATCTGAAGTACATATTTTGAGTCTCGGGTATTCCAACCTTCCAGGTCTGACAGACCTGGAAGGTTGACTTTTTTCTCACACCGGGTCCACATCCACCGCCACCCGCACCTGCCCCCAGCCGGGTTTGGCAGTCACGGCGTCGGCGGTTTTCAGGATCAGGGCCTTGGCCGAGCGCAGCACAGGGGCCGATTTTTCCAACTTGAGTAAAATTTCCTGGCCATAGTAGTTGCGCACGCGGGGCACGTGGGGCTGCACGGGGCCGAGTACGCGTTTGCCCATGCTGTGGCGCAGGGTGTTGGCAAAAAAATCGGCGGCGAGAAAGGCTACCTTGTCGTCCTTGTGCTGGAGCGTGATGTGAATGAGGCGGGAAAACGGCGGGTAAAAAAACTCCTTGCGCTCGTGCATTTCGCGGCGTAGGTGGCCGGGGAAGTCGCCGCGTTGCACCTCCTGCAACACCGGATGCGCGGGATCCCAGGCCTGCACGAGCACGAGGCCGCGCTTGTGCTTGCGGCCTGCCCGGCCCGCCACCTGCGTGAGCAACTGGTACGCCCGTTCGCCGGCCCGGAAGTCGGGGAAGCGCGTGAGTTGATCGGCGCCCAACACGCCCACCACGCCCACGTTGTCGAAGTCCAGCCCCTTGGTCACCATCTGGGTACCCACGAGCACGTCGAGGCGTTTCTCCTCAAAATCGTTCAGGATGGCGCTCAGGCTGCTTTTGGTGCCGGCGGTGTCGAGGTCGAGGCGGCCGATGCGGGCCGTGGGCAGAAAAATTTTGAGTTCGTCCTCGATTTTTTCCGTGCCGAAACCGAGCAGGGTCACCTTGCCGCTGTTGCAGGCCGGGCACACGGCGGGCGGCTGCTCCACGTAGCCGCAGTAGTGGCAGCGCAGGCGGTTGGTGAGTTTGTGGAACGTGAGGCTCACGTCGCAGTGGCGGCACTGGGCCGTCCAGCCGCAGGTTTGGCACTCCAGAATAGGCGAGTAGCCGCGGCGATTCTGGAACAGGATGGCCTGTTCGCCGTTGTCGAGGGCGCTTTGGAGCGCTTCAAGCAGCGCGGGCGCAAAAATGCTCTGCATCTGTTTGGCCTTGTGCTGCTCGCGCAGGTCCACGGCGCGGATTTCGGGCAGTTCCATTCCGCTGAAACGCTCGGACATTTCCACCAAACCGTACTTGCCCTGTTGCGCGTTGTGGTACGTCTCGAGCGCAGGCGTGGCCGTGCCGAGCAGCACTTTGGCGCCGTACAACCCGGCGAGGTAAATGGCCGTATCGCGGGCATGGTAGCGGGGCGCGGGGTCGTATTGTTTGAACGAGGGGTCGTGCTCCTCGTCCACGATGATGAGTTGCAGGTTATGAAACGGCAAAAACAACCCCGAACGCGCCGACAGAATAACCGGCTTGCCCGCCGACGCCGCGCGCCACACTTCCACCCGCTCGTTGTAGTTTATTTTGGAATGGTACACCGCCGCATCGGCGCCGAATACGCGTTGCAGGCGGCTGATGATCTGGGTGGTGAGGGCGATTTCGGGCAGCAGGTACAGCACCTGTCCGCCCTGCAACAGCACCTCGCGCATGAGTTCGAGGTAGATGCGGGTTTTGCCGCTGCCCGTGACACCATGCAGCAAGACAGTGTCGTTTTTTTGAAATGCCGTGTGGATTTCGGTAAGCGCCCGGCGTTGAGCCCCCGACAATTCGCCGGCCTCCACGATTTCGTCCTCGAAGCCGGCGATGCGGCTCACTTCGCGTTCGTACAGTTCGAGTATTTCTTTTTTTACCAGGGTACGCAGGGTGGACTCCGACACACCGGCCTTGTCCAGCACCTCTTGCCGGCGCACCCAGGGGCGGCTGCGGCTCAGGTGCAGGACGGCGAGCAGGGCCTCCATCTGCCGATCGTGCCGGGCGAGTTCATCCAGTACAGGCCGCAGGAGTTCCTGGTCGGAGCGGTACGGCTCGGCGAGGCGAACGGCCATCACTTTTTTGGGCCGGTATTTTTCTTGCAAATCCTCACGCAGCGCAAGCACACCCAGGAGCAGCAGGCGCTGCACGGCGGGGAACACCGTTTTTTTGTTCAAAATCTTGCGCGCGTCGTCAATCGTGACCTCGCCTTGCAGCAAAAGGGCTTCGGCCAGCAGGTACTCGTCGGCGTCGAGGGCGGAAAAATCGTCGCCGTATGCGGGGTTAAACACTAAGCGGGTTTCGCTGGTGAGTTTGAGGTGGCCGGGCAGGGCGGCGGCCATCACCTCGCCGAGGGTGCAGCAGTAGTAGCCGGCGATCCAGTCCCAGAGTTTCAGTTGGCGTTCGGTGACCACGGCTACTTCGTCGAGCACCGCCAGGATGGGTTTGACGCGGTAGCCGGGTGTTTCGGTGTGAACGCGATCCACCACGCCGCTGTACAGTTTGTTTTTCCCGAAAGGCACCTCCACACGCACGCCGGGGCGCACGTCGGGCGCCAGATCGCCGGGCACGGCGTAGGTGTAGCTGCGTTTGGGCAGCGCCAGGGGCAGAATGATGTCGGCGAAGGTCATTATCGGCTTACCCAGACTTTAAAAACTGATCCGAGGCGGTTGGAAAACTCGTACCAGCTCATTTCCTGACGGGAATTGCTGGTTGGCCAGGGATCGCGCAGGACGACTTTGTCGGGAATGGTGTTGTTGTTCCAGTCGAGGGAGTAGTAAATGGCGGTCAGGACATACGCGTGTCCTGTGCCCCCGTTCGGGTTGTTCAGTCCCACGATAAGCGGCCATTTGTAGGCGAGGTTTTGAGTGATTTCGTTGATGCTGTTCAGTCCGCTCTGGCAATAAATGTATGAGGAGCCGCCGTTCACATTGGGCGCCCAGCCGCTGAGGGCCTCGCGAATTTGGTAGTCGTTGGCAGGTTGGTCCACCAGGCTGCCGTAAATCCGCGCCACTACCTGTTCCTGCGACACATAAAGCCCGTGGTAATTCAGCACCATTTGGGCGCATGCTGCCCAGCACCAGTTGCTTTGGCGCTGCCGGCCGTTCATGTTTGGTGCGGTGAAATATTCGAACTCGTTGGTCGGAATCCCTGCGACAAAATAGTTTTGTCCGAGTTGCTGAATACTCTGGGTGCATGCTGATGCCGGGGCTAAGACCAGAGAAAAAAGGCAGAGGGAAAGGGTAGCGAAACGTTTCATACCGGTTTGATTTTGTGCAGCAAATATAGGTTGTGTCACAGCACCTCCCAGAGTTTTAGGAGACTCGCAGTATAAAAATAAAAACTCTGTGAGCCCCCTAAAACTCTGTGAGCCCCTGTGACATCATATTGTACAAATTTTTCTTGACCTGAAAACGCCCACGACAACGAACATCCGCTACTTTTGTGTCCGCAAACAACAAGCGCTGGGTATTCGGCCGCGATTCCGGGTATCCAATTTTTTTGCCCGGCATATTTGATGCCGGTACACGAGTCGCATTTTATCACAAAACAATTTTATTACTTGGCATTAAAACCTTCCTCACCCAAGCCCGGCGGCGGCGGCCAAAATCGCCCCGGCGGCAACTCGGGTCGCCCCGGCGGCGGCCCTCCCAACCGGCCCGCAGGCGGCCCACCCCGCCCTCCCGGCGGCCCACCTCCTCCCGGCGGACGCCGTCCGTTTCCGCCCCGGCAACAACAAGCCGAGCACCGCATCAACGAATTCATCCGCGTCCCCGAACTCCGACTCGTAGGCGACAACCTGGAGGAAATCGGGCAGGCCATCGGCAGAACGGTTGAAGCCGGCGTGTACCCCACCCCGCTGCTGCGCACCTGGGCAGAGGAAATGACGCTCGACCTGGTGGAGATTTCACCCAACGCCGACCCTCCGGTAGCCCGGATTGTGGATTACAACAAGTTCCTCTACCAGAAGAAGAAAAAAGAAAAGGAACTCAAGGCCAACGCGGTCAAGCAGCAACTCAAGGAAATTCGTTTTGGCCCGGAAACCGGCGACCACGACTTCGATTTCAAATTGCGGCACGCCAAAAACTTCCTTTCCGAAGGCAACAAAGTGAAAGCTTATGTGCAGTTCCGCGGACGTGCCATCGTGTTCAAAGACCGGGGCGAGCTGCTGTTGCTTCGCTTTTTGAAAGAGCTGGAAGATCTCGGTGCGCCGGAACAGTTGCCGCGCATGGAGGGGAAGCGCATGATTGTCATCATCTCGCCCAAAAAGGCCGGCGGAAAAAAATAACGCCGCGCCGTTTCGGCACAGAAAACTGACTGGCAAAAAAAGTAGTCGCACCGGCTGTGTATTTTCAAACCGGCCGCACTACCTTTGCGCTCCATTTTTCAAAACAAACATTTTTGCCATGCCGAAAATGAAGACCCACTCCGGCGCCAAGAAGCGATTCAAGGTAACCGGTTCCGGGAAAATTAAACGCAACCAGTCGAAACTGCGCCACATCGCGGGTTCCAAGACGAAAAAGCAAAAGCGCCACCTGCGCCCGTCCCTCGTTGTGGACGCCGCCGAGCACAAGCGCATCGAGCGGCTGCTGGTCATCTGATCCCGCACCCGTCGAAGTTTTGCACACACACATTTTTTAACGAGGACTTCGGCCCAAGCATTTGTTCGTACTTCGTTCGCTCAAATCCCGGAGTTGTACTAAAAAATTCACACACATGCCAAGAGCAACCAACAACCCGGCCAGCCGCGCGCGCCGGAAAAAAATCATGAAAGCCGCCCGCGGCTATTTCGGCGCCCGCTCGAAAGTGTACACCGTAGCCAAAAACACCGTTGAAAAAGGCTGGCAATACGCTTTCCGCGACCGTAAATTCAAAAAACGCCTCTACCGCCGCCTGTGGATTGCCCGCATCAATGCAGCCACGCGCATGGAAGGCCTGAGTTACAGCCGCTTCATTCACGCCCTTGCCCAAAAAGGCATTGCCCTCAACCGCAAGGCGCTGGCCGATCTGGCACTCAACCACCCCCGCACGTTCAAAGCCGTGCTGGACAAGGTCAAAAATTGAATGTTCGCGCAGTAGCGATTTGATTTTCAGGACAAAACGAGGAACCGGCAGCAGTGCCGTTCCTCGTTTTTTGTGCCCCTTGCGCCCCGAACCAATAGCCCCGTAACCATCCTCGCCACAAGGTTGTTTTTTCAAATCTGAAATTTGTCGGAACTTACACCGCGCAAACCACATCTGCGTTTGACTTCCGAAACACTCAACCGTTCATTTTTTCCGCTCAACCAACAACGCCGTTTCTATTTATGAAAAAAGCACTACTCTTGCTCGTCCTTGTGGCCTCTTTCCTGAACCAAAGCACTGCACAAATCTGCGTGCGCGACTCCAACCTGCTCCTGACCGGCGATCTGCTTTCACCGGCCCCGTATTCACCCGATTCGCCGTTTTACAACCTGAAAACGGCCTGCATCAACGAACCCTACGAACAATCGGTCACCGTACTTGTGCCCGACTCCTTCTCCCTGCAGGGAAACATGGTAAAAATCACCAACGTAACCCTGCCGCCCAACGCCGTAAAGGGCCTGCCCGCCGGCCTGACCTATAGCTGTGATCCTGCCAACTGCACCTTTCTGCCCTTGACATTGGGCTGTATCCTGCTCTACGGCACACCCACTTCTGCCAATATCCCGGATACGTTTACGCTGGGCATTACCGCCAAGGTGACGATATCCTTGTCGGGTATTCCGTTTACGGTGGATGTTACCTTCCCGGGCGATGTAGCCCCCGGCAACTTCTACTACCTGATTCTCAAAGGCCAGGGCCAATGTGTCTCCGCAGACTCGGAACCCGACGGACCGTTCAGCCAGGTGCGCGCGCTGCCCAACCCGACCACCGGCCAAACAATCATCGAAGCACAGTCCACCCAAACCGGCACCTTCCTGTTTGAAGTATTTGATTTGCTCGGCAAACAACTGCACAGCGAAAAAGTCCTGCTCTATGAAGGCGAAAACAAATTCTCCTTCGACGCCTCCAGCCTGCCCAACGGCACCTACCTGTACACCCTCGGAAATGCCGACGGCAAAGCCGTACGCAGAATGGTGAAAAATTGAATGATGAATGATGAATGATGAATGATAAATGATGAATCGGATTCATCATTTATCATTCATCATTCATCATTCAAAAAGCCGGTCTCTGAAAAGTTGCTGCCGTTTCTCTGGTTTTAATCCTGCCATACTTTTTCCATCCTCTGCCAGGGCGACACGTTTTTTCACATTAAAAAAACCGGTTGTTATGCGACAACATCTGCTCTTATTTTGCCTTTTGGCACTTGCCCTGAACACACTTTCGGCCCAAAGCGGCTGTCCGGGTTGTGTAATCAACCTGCCGGCCAATCTGCCCGCCGATACGCTTTACCTGCCGCCCTTGCCCGATGCGGAAAAAGGCACCCCGTACGACCGGGACATCTCCTTCCGGGTGCCCAAAACCACCACGCCGGTGTATGCCGTGGACAGCGTGACCCCACCGGGACTGACAATTTCAAAAATCGAGATTGTCGGTATCGAGGATATGCCGCCGGGGCTGTCGTGGGAAGCCAGCAAAACGGTGTTCGAAACGGCCGTGGAAACCGACGGCTGCATCAAAATCTGCGGCACGCCGCTCACGTCCGACTCGTTCGTGATGACCGTCCGGCTTAAGGCTACTGTGGTGATTTTTAACCAGGAAGCGTCCTTCCCCCTTCGCCTGTATGTGGCGCCCAAGTCCAGCACAACCACCGGCTTTTCCATGACCGGTGTGGACGGCTGCGGCAGCACCACTGTTGCGTTCCAGAACAACGTGCCCTCGAACGGTGTCGCGGGTTTCACCTACGAGTGGGACTTCGGCGACGGCACTACGTACACCGGCGAAAATCCACCGCCGCACACCTACAATCAGCCGGGTACTTATGCCGTGAAGTACAAGGCCGTGGTGGACACAACCGGCTACCTCCTGGTGAATGCCAAGGTGCTGTCAGTGAGTTGTACGGATATTTTCAACGCACCCGACCTGTACCTCTTCCTGCGCAACCCGGCAGGTGTCAACTTTTTCCAAACCCCGGAGGTCACCAATGCGGTACTGCCCCAGACGTACCAGATCGGGATAAAACTTGACCCTGCCGCCAACTACACCCTCGAAGTGTGGGATGAGGACAGCGGTCTGGAAGGCGCCGACGACCTCTGCGGAGCGGTGCCCTTCAATATCCTGAGTACCGACACCATCACTTCCGGGCAATTCAAGGTGCTGCTCAACATTCAGCACCCGATGGAAGAAATCATTTCGATGGACACCGTTGTAGTGTACCCGGTGCCTGCCCAGCCGTCTATACTTTCGAATATGCTGGAAGCGTGCGAGGGCACCAATGCCATTGTGCTGCAATCCAGCAACGGCGGCCCGAATACCTGGCTGCTGGACGGCGAGCCAATTCCGGGCGCTACCACCGATTTTCTGTACCTGCCTTCGGAAAGCGGATTTTACCAGGTGCAGGTGAGCAACACGTTTGGCTGTACGGCCACGTCATCTGCCGTGGAAGTGGTGTTCCACCCGTTGCCGGAAGAACCGGCCTACCAAAACGACCGCAACAACCTCGAACTCATAGACACCACGGCCCTGCCGGCCAGCTATGCCCTGCAGTGGTACCTGTTCAGCGGCCCCATTGCCGGCGCTACCGGTTTCGAGTACTGCGCCACCACAAGCGGCACCTACTCCCTCGTGGTGACCGATCTGGAGACCGGCTGCACCCGGAGTTACACGACTACCGTGACCGTGAACCCGAATTTTGACTGCACCGTGGGTACGGGAGATTTGGCGCAAGGCTCGCTGAATATTTTCCCGAACCCGACTTCGAGCGGCGCAACCGTTCAGTTTGGCGAACCACTTGGCGCCGATGCGGTGCTTCGCGTATGGGATGTTGCCGGACGTTTGCAGCAAAGTCTGCCGGTTGGCGCCGGCGCCGAACGCATCATTCTCGAGAGCGGGTTGCTCAGCCCGGGGCTGTATTTCCTGGAAATGAACGCCGGAGAAAAGCGGTTTACGGGGGGGCTGGTGGTTTTTTGTAAAAAGTGTTGGGTGGTTTTTAATGTTTGTGGGTTTTAAAATTTCGGTTCTGTAATACCTGATAAATCCGGAAATTTTCCAACCCTCTAACTTTCTAACCCTCTAACCTTTCCAACCTGATTTATTCAAAAATAAGCCGCTTGGCCGCTACTCCTTTTTCGAAGTAGAGTTTGGCCACATACATGCCGTTCGGCATGCCGTCGCGTTGCAGGGTATAGTAGCTGCTCTCGATATTGCGGATGTTCCGTACCATGCGGCCGCTCAGGTCATACAGTTCGATTGCCTGAATCGGGTGCTCGGTATCGGTGCTGAACCACACCTCCGAAGTAGCCGGGTTAGGTTGCACATTCAGGATACCGCTTGCATCAAACAGGTCTTCTGCCTTGGTGGACACACCCGGGCAATCCAGTCCCAACGCCCGGCAGGCGCGGGGGGCGTAATAGGCCATGATGGTGTCAATGTTGGATTTTGCAGTCGTTTCGTTCGTGGAGCAGTTGAGCGGGACAATTTGGCCGCCAGGCAATTGCGTATTCGGCACAAACGTATTCCATTCCCAGGGAGCCGAATCACTGGCCGGGCGCAGGAAGGGGAAGAAGCCCTCCCGGTTGCCGTTGATGGTGCGGGCAAAAACCGACAGCGGATCGTTCAGCAAGCCACCCAATGAAAATACAGCGTTGTTGCCCAGATTATCCTGAATGGGTTGTACACCGCAGGAGCCGGTGACATTCACCACCGGGAAGTTCACGCCCGGCACAATCACGAGGCCGTCGCCGCAGGGAGCATAAGGGTCGTCCAGGACGTGGAACGAGAGGATCGGCGGGGTGTTGGCATCCAGCCAGGACTTGTCGCCGAGGGCACCGCCGAGGTTGACGCCGAGGTTGAAGTCGGATGAGTAACCGACGTGGTTGGGCACATACAGGGTGTCGCCGACAGGGAAACCGGTAGCGGCATTGTACAGGGCATCTACGATGCCAATATTGGGCTGAATACCGTAGGGATCGCCATTATAGGCTTCGATTACCATCGGGGTAGGACCAAGACCCGGAATCGGGATAATAAATTTGTTGGGTTCGGACGTGGTGATGATTTCCGAGTACTTGTCCAGCGCTGCCGTATTGAGCGACAGGTATCCGCCTGTTCCCTGGCCGAACGCTACGATACGGTTCGGGTCAATGCGGTAGGTATTGCCCTCTGTGGCTGCATTTTTGCGAAACCACCGAATGCACGTGCGTGCATCCTGTACGCCCCGGTAGGCAGCATTGATGAGTGTAAAACGGCGCAGCAGTTCTTCCGACAGGTCGGGGCGCCAACCTAAGCGGTAATCTACCGACGCCACCACGTAGCCCATTTTGGCCAGGCGGGTACACATTTCCACAGCAGCAGGGTCGTTGCGCGTACCGCCACAGGACTGATTCACGCTCAGCATGGTAGCCGGATTGATCCAGGGGAGGAAGTTGCCCGTGTGGAAGTACAGCACCAGCGGGCGCTCTGCCTGGCTGTCGCCTTCCGGCTCATAAATATCCATGAGCAGCGACTCCCGGGTCGTATGGGCAATGCTGGGAATCCCGACAGTGAGTACGGTAAAGTTGGAACCATACGAAACAGCCGAGGTTTTTTTCACTGTAGGAAACACCGGATCCAGATACCGGTGTGGCTGGGCTGTTGCTCCAAAGCACAGGAGCAGCAGGGCGGAGAACATAAAAAGCGTAGATTTTTTCATGGAAAACAAAAATTTAGGTTGATGTTGTCAAATGAAGCACTATAGGTTAAAAATTCATTTTTGCCGGAAGTCGTACAGGATGCTGATGTAGGCCATGCGCCCGATGCGCGGCCCACCATATGTCTGAAACTGTTTGTTGTTCAGCACATTCGAGGCGCCTACTTTCACTGTGGTGTTCAGTTTGGCAAACGAAACGTTTACCTGAGCATCCAGCAGGTCATACGTCGGGATAAACCCGGTGAACTGCGGCGACCCCTCAAAGGTAAATCCTTGAATCCATTTGTACAGCACGTTGAAACCCCAGTAAATATTTTTCCCGGAGAGTGGCAGATCGCGGGCCGACAGGCCGAGGTTGTACTTGTGCTCCGGCGTGTTGAACGCCGGGATGATCGGGTCGTCTATTTGGGAGTTCAGGCGATTCCAGGAGTAGTTGGCCTGCGCCATGAAGTAGTTGGCAAAATAGTAGTTGAACCCGATGGTGAGGCCCTGCGTGGTGACTTCGTTTACGGAGTTGGCCGCTACGCGGAAAATCTGCAGACGGTTGAAATCCGGGCCAAAAAAGCCGATGGGCAGGTCAATACCGATGTTGTACCCAATGAAGTCGTTGTAAAAACTGTAGTAGTACCCGGCATCCACGTACAGTTTTTCAAACAGGGTGGTGCGAACGCCCAACTCGAAGGTTTTGACTTTTTCCGGCTGGATGGGCGCCACGTTGAAACTGTCGAGGATGGCCGGGCTGGCGCCGGGCAGCCGCCGGTATTCGTTCAGCGATTCGAGTGTGATCAGGTTCTGAAAGCCGTCGAGGTTGCCGACCAGACGCGCGCGCCCCACGTTCAGGTTCAGGTACTGGTCGGAAAGCGTCGGGTTCCGGATGGCGCTGGAAAACGAGGCCCGCACAAAAGTATTTGCCTTGGGATTCCACACCACCGACAGGGCCTCGGTATGCACCATTTTGAAATTCTGGTTTTTGTCTAATCGGAACGAACCGTTCAACTTGAACTGTCCGAAGGTTTTTTCCAGACCCGTGTACGCGCCCCATTCCGAATTGCTGATGCGGGTATCGGCGGTGTCTTTGAAAATTGTCCCTTCGGAGTACGGCCGGTACAAACGGCCGTTGGCGCCCACCACCCATTTGTCCACAAACGACGGCGTGATGGTGTACTCGCCATGCATGTGGTACAGCGCGGATTTGTCAAAAAACAAAGTGCCGCCTTCGGTGGATTTGCGCGAGGTGATGGCGTTGAACAGCGAGTCGAAGCGCGCCCGGCCCTCGGGGGTGGCGGCATTTGGATCATAAAAATCTTTCGTAGGGAAAGATCCGATCGGGTTGCCCACATTGGCGGCATTTTCAGCCAGCCGGTGCCAATAAGCCATGGAATCCTGATACGTTTGCAACCACTGGCTCAGCCCGACGCTGTCGCCAAGTTCCGGGTAATTCAGCGGCTCCATGTGTCCGAAATAAATGTAGCCGAGGTTGGAGGCCGTCCAATAGCGCTCGTAGTCGTTGGCCCACTGTTCGTTCGATTTGGAGGCTTCCTGCATCCGCAGGGCGGTGAAATACGGGTCGAAAGATTTGCCCGCATCTTCGTTGGTCGTATAGGCACGGATGAAAAATTTGTCGCGTTTGCGGAATTCGATACGGTTTTGGAAAAACAGAATATCGCGCAGGCTGAAGCGGTTGTCGCCCTGATACACCGTAGTGCCGGAGCCGAAACTGGACGACAGGATCAGTTCGGGCGAATCAAAGTCTTTGGACGGGTTGGTGCGGAAGTGCAGGGCTACATTTGCCTTGATATTGCGCGTGTTGTAGTCCACGAGGTCGGTTTCGCGGTAGCCGGTGCGGTGGTAGGTGCCGAGGCCGGCGCGGGTGTTGTTCCACCAGCTACTTGCAGAGCCGTCGAAACGCGGCTGGTATTCGTCGCCGTAGATGTTGACGGCATCGTAGCGGCCCGGGTTTTGGGCCGTAGTGTAAAAATACCCGCCTGATTCGGTGCCGGTCACGGGGTCGTAGTTGTCGGCTTCCCAGTCGTTGGCGCGCAGCATGAAGAGGTTCAATTTGCCGGCAAACCACTCCTTGCCGTTCTTGTTTTTCAGCGCGCCGGCATAGCGGACGGCAGCCTCAAACAGGCTGCGTTCGCCGGTTTTGAGCGACACGGCCAG
>CAYMQY010000081.1:0-16798 GCA_964392655.1 uncultured Saprospiraceae bacterium | reverse complement strand
CGCCCACCGACGGCAAGCCGCACCCCGAGTGGCACTGGCATTTTGTGTTTTACCCGCCCCTGCTGCGCTCGGCTACAGTGAAAAAATTCATGGTCGGCTACGAGATGCTCGCCAACCCGCAGCGGGATTTTACGCCGGAAAAGGCTGCGGAAATGCTTCGAGGGTAGCCCCTACCCCACCATTTCCAAAAACCACTCTTTTTCGGTCAGCACGGGTTCTGTTTCAATTTGGTTTCGGAGTTTTTCGCGTGCCGGCCGGCTGTTGGGGTTCAGTTGGAGCAAGCGCCGGCCGTAGCGCACGATATTATTGTAGTTCGTTTTGTGGTATCCGATTACCCGTTGGCGGCGGATGAACGTCTGCATACTTTGCAGGTGCGCGTCGAGGGCGTCCAGTTCGCCGGTTTCGTAGTAGATTTTCAGTTGCAGCGTTTTGGCAATCAGGTTGTTGATGAGGTCTTTGTAGTCGGCTTGCTGGAGGTGCAGTAGAGCCGAGCGCATGTTTTGGCGCCCGTATTCCACGCGGGCGAGATTGAGGTGAAATGCCGCATCGCGGTGTTTTTTTTCCAGAAATGGCGCGTACCGGTGGATGAATTCTTCCGCCCAGTCGGCCTCGCCCACCTTGAGCGCGATGGCTGCTATGTTGTTGTAGGCAAAGTGGGAAAGTTGGCCGTTTTCGAGCAGCAGGTCGGCATTCAACGCGGATTTGTACAGGTCGAGCGCTTCGCGGAAATAATCCGGCTGCGACTGGTTGATTTTCCGAATGCAGAAATTCAGGGCTAACAGGTGGAGATTTCGTTGCTCATCCACGGGTAGCCGGCCAAGATTGGCCAAAAAACGCGGCTTGAATTCCTGAAAATACGGCTCGCCCTCCACCTCCGTCAGAAACAGGTAGCAGTAAAAGTACAGGCCTACCGACGGTATCTCCAGCAGGCTTTCCGACTGCCGGACATGCTTCAGCACAGCATCCAGCAGGCCGAAATCGTAGTTTGTGCTGTACACCACCTGGTGGCTGAGCGCAAAACACGCCTGCCGGAGTTTGTGCGCGATGAAGGCCGTGTCGGTTTGGTCGGACAGTTCCTGCCAGTTCAGCGCTTCGGTGCGGCGCCCCGCAGTCTGAAACTGGTAGAGTTCGTATTCAATTGCCACTTGCGCGTCGAAGAATTCTGCGTGGCGGTACGGTTGTCCGGCCCAGTCGCCCCGGGCAGCATGCAGGCTTTGCCGAAAGTGTTTTTCCAACCCGCGTTTGCGAAACGCGGCGGCAAGACGAATGTAGAAATCGCCTTCCCGTTCAAATTTTTCGGCGTAAACCAGAAAATGCTCCACCTGGCCCATCAACTCGGTCATCACCACGCGCAGGGCCTGCACATCGGTTTCCGAACGAAATACCGCCCGCATGGCGGCTTCCGGGTCGGGCGTTTTGCCGGCATCTATGCAGCTTCGCAGGTATTCGTACAGCGCCACCGGCTGTGCGCGCCGACAAAAAAAAGGCGACTGCAGCCACAGGACCATCTGTTTGCGCTCACTAACCGTCAGCGTGCGCAAAGTTTGCCAAAGACGGGCATTTTCCATTTAATCTAAATTTTAACTTTCGCAAAAATCTAAATTTCAAATACTTGTAAATCTTATTTTAAAATTAAATTCAAATAAATGCCTGAAAATGTCTTTGTTTGGGCAGTGATAAACCTGAACTTTTGTACCATCAAAAAGTATTTGCGCAAATCGCCCTTGCCAAAGAAGAAAAAACTCAACCTTCAACCGCTTTTTTTAGCCCAAACACATCTCGTTATGTCCACGAAAAAAAATCGCTTCCTGCTGCTTGTCACCGCGTTCCTGTTCGCGGTTCTGGGCCTGCAAGCCCAACAACCCTGCTCATTGAGCGTAAGCGTCACGCCTCCCAATCCGGAGATCAATTGTCAGACGCCTTCGGTACAATTGCAAGCCACCGTAACTCCTCCCGGCAATTACCAGTATTCCTGGTTCGGGCCGGTGCAGTTGCCCAATATTCCCAACCCGACTGTTACGGTGCCGGGCACCTACGCACTGTTTGTTTTTGACAGCGTGCAATGCTGGGCGGGCGACACTATTATTGTCACTCAAGATGGCTCTGTACCGGTGGTAACCATCATTCCATCCTCGCCAAATTGCGACGGCAATACCACGCTCACTGCCGTTGCAACCGTACAGGGCGGTGGCAACCTCACCTACCTTTGGTCAACCGGCGCCACAACCCAATCAATCGAGGCGCCCCCAAGCACACCTGGCACCGTTATTACCTATGGTGTGACCGTCACCAATTCGTCGGGTGGGTGTTCCGGCGCATCTTTCTTTGTGGTCTCTTCTCAAGGCGGACCGCTCACTGCTGCAATTGATTATTTCGACAGCCCCTTTTGCAACGACTCACTCGGCATGTGGGTCACGGTTCAGGGTGGCTTGCCGCCGTTTTCCTACCAGTGGAATACTGGCAACACCAGTAACTGGATCAATGATCCCATTGCCGGCACGTATGTGGTCACGGTAACTGACAGCCGCGGCTGCACCGACGTGGCCACAATCGTCCTCGAAAACGAACCCGACGAATGCGCCAACCTCGAAGGGTATGTGTACGCCGACTGGAACACCAACTGCACGCTGGAAGCATCCGACGACGATTTTACCAATATTGCTATCCGGATCAATAATGCCGCCGGCGACGAATATTTTGCCTACACCGACAACGACGGTTTCTACCGGGTAGAACTGGTGCCGGGCACTTACACCGCCACTGTGATCCCCATCAACAATTTGTGGTCGCCCTGTCAGGCCTCGTTTTCGGTGAGCATTGCCCCGGGGCAAACTGTCGCGCAGGACTTTCTCCTGCAGCCGGAAGCAGTTTGTCCAGCCATGAATGTAGACATCAGCACCCCCTTCCTCCGCCGCTGCTTCAGCAGTTATTACTCGGTTTTCTACTGCAATCAAGGCACCGCCGACGCGACCAACTCGTATATTGAAATTCAGTTCGACCCCTTCTTGAGCGTCACCGGTTCGGAAATCCCCGGTACAAACCTCGGCAACAACCTCTACCGTTTCGATCTCGGCACAGTACCGTTCAACACCTGCGGCTCGTTCTGGGTATCGGTGCTCGTCAGTTGCAACGCTACGCTCGGCCAGACGCACTGCACGGAAGCCGTGATTTACCCGACCGGCGCCTGCGAACCCGCCAACGCCCAGTGGTCGGGCGCCAGCCTGCAAATTCAGGCCGATTGTGAAACCGATACGCTGGATTTTGCCATCAAAAACATCGGAAACGGCATCATGAGCCAGCCGCTGGAATACGTCATCATCGAGGATGCCGTCATGTTGATGCAAGCGCCACCACCCGCCATCATCCTCTCACCGGGCGAAACATACCATGTGCGCGTGCCGGCCAACGGCGCCACCTGGCGTGTGGAAGTAGAGCAGGAACCGTTCCACCCCGGCCAGTCCATGCCGAGCCAGACCCTGGAAGGTTGCGCAAACGGCGGTCAGTTCAGCGTCGGTTTTGTGAACCAGTTCCCGCAAGACGACAACGATCCCTGGATAGATATTGACTGCCGCGCAAATGTGGGCTCTTATGACCCCAATGACAAACAAGGATTTCCGGTTGGCTACGGCACAGCGCGCCATATCGAACCCGGTACCGATATCGAATACCTGATCCGGTTCCAGAATACCGGTACCGATACGGCATTCACCGTGGTTATCCGCGACGAACTGTCCGAGTGGCTCGACCCGACGACGATTCGCCCGGGTGCAAGCAGCCATCCCTACACCTTCGCATTTTACGGCGACCGGAACATTAAATTCACGTTCGACGACATCCTGCTGCCCGACAGCAACGTCAACCTTGCCGGATCACAGGGTTTCGTCAAGTACCGTATTTCTCAAAAAGCCGGGGTTCCGCTGCAAACCGACATCCTGAACAAAGCCGCCATCTTCTTCGATTTCAACGAGCCGGTCATCACCAACACCACCGTACATCGCGTCGGTACCAACTTCGTGACGGTGAGCGCCTGGCAGCCTTTCCGCCAGGGTCTCGACCTGCGCATCATGCCAAACCCTGTGGACGAAACCGCTCTGCTGGAACTGCGCGGACTGAACGGCTTGCAGGAATGGCAAGTGGAGTTACGCGACGTAACCGGCAAACTCATGCATACGGCAACGGTAACCGAGGCGCAATGGCGCTTCGAGCGCGGCAATTTGCCCTTCGGCATGTACCTGATTCAGGTTCGCGCCGAAGGGCAGGTGTTGGGTAGCGGTAAAGTGATGCTGCGGTAAACACGTTATGACTTTTCCCGAAAAATACGAGAGAGGCGATGACTGCGGTCACCGCCTCTCTTCAATTTTGGTTGAAAAAAACACCGATACATCCTGACAAGACAGCACATCCGATTTAATCGTTAGTAACAGGGATTGGATTTGCGCGTTATTTTTGCCGGCGTTCTTCAGGGCTGAAATCCCGGCCCCGAATGTTTCAACCAACCCGCTACCGATTTATGTATCTACTGGGGCACGTCATCAAAACCGGCATTCGTTTGGGGGCCACTCCGCGACTGGCCTGGAGATCGCCGGTTTCAAAACAGCGAAAAACCCTCATCCGGTTGCTCAGCAAAGCGAGCGACACTGCTTTTGGCCAGACCTACAGTTTCCGACAAATTCTGTCTCGGCAATCTCCCGTGGATGCATTCCGGGAACGCGTTCCAATTCATGATTACGACAAAATTTACAACGAGTGGTGGCACCGCGCTCGCGCCGATGAAGCGGACGTGTGCTGGCCGGGGCGAGTCCCCTGGTTTGCACTGAGCAGCGGCACCTCCAACGCCGCATCAAAATACATCCCGGTCACGCCCGATATCATCCGTTCGATGCGCAAGGTAACCCGCCGGTTATTTTGCGACATGGCACACTTCCGCCTTCCTGCCGATGTATTCACCAAACAGATGCTCATGGTGGGGAGCTGCACCACGCTCAGTCCGGAAGGGCATCATTGGGTAGGCGATTTGTCGGGCATCATCGGCCTCAACCGACCATTCTGGCTGAAAAAATATTACCGTCCGGGCCGGGAAATCACCGATTTGCCCGAGTGGAGCGACCGCATCGAGCGCATCGCCGAGGAGGCGCCCAAATGGGACATCGGCTTTATCGTGGGCAACGTCGCCTGGGTGCAGATGATTTTCGAACGCATCATAGAGCGCCACGGGCTAAAAAACATCCACGAAATCTGGCCAAACTTCTCGCTCCTGTGCCACGGCGGAATCTTTTTCGAGCCGTACCGGCAAACGTTCGAACAACTGCTGGGCAAACCCGTGCAGTACGTGGACAGCTACATGGCTTCCGAGGGCTTCATGGGTTACCAGCCGGGGCCGGATTCCCGCCTCATGCGGTTGGCCATAGACGCAGGTATATTTTTTGAGTTTATCCCGTTCGACGAAGCCAATTTTGACGAAAACGGCAACCCGCGCCCCGAGGCCCGCACGCTGACCATCGGCGAAGTGGAACGCGGTAAACACTACGCCATCCTGCTGAGTACCGATGCCGGCGCCTGGCGGTACCTACTGGGAGATACCATCGAATTTGCCGACCCAAAACGCCTCCTTTTCAAAGTAACCGGGCGTGTCAAACACTACCTCAGCGTGGTAGGCGAGCATTTGTCTGTAGACAATATGAACACCGCCATCCGGCAGGCCGACCTCGCACTTGGCGCCGGTGTGAAAGAGTTCTCCGTGTCCGCTGTGCAGGATGGTAGCCATTGGGCACACCACTGGTACATAAGTACCGACAATCCTGCCGCCGTTGATGCCCGTTCATTTTCTACTGCTCTGGACGAGCATTTGAAAAAAATAAATGACGACTATGCGGTGGAACGCCGCTATGCCCTGCGCGATGTGCGGGTCACCTTGCTGCCCCACGGTGTGTTCTACCGCTGGCTCGAAGAAAAGGGGAAACTGAACGGGCAAGCCAAGATTCCACGCGTGCTGAAAGGCGAGGCGCAGCAAAGTTGGGAATCCTATTTGCACACTGTTGGTCATTTTTGATAGAGCCAAAGCGGCACTTAATCGAAACGCCGGTTTAAATACCGGCTCAACGCCGACTTTCGCAACGGTTTTACAGTACCCCAATCGAATCAATCGAGTCAACCGAATCAATTGGACCAATTGCACCGCACATGCGCCAAATTCTCCGCATCCTATCCGAAGGCGCCGCACAGGCCTGGCAACAACTCATTGCCAATAAACTTCGCTCCTTTCTCTCGCTCCTTGGCATCACCATCGGGATATTTTGCATTATTGGAGTAAAAAGCGCGGTCAATTCGCTGGAAGACAACATTCGCGGCAGTTTGTCCAAACTCGGCAACGACGTCATCTACCTCGACAAGTTTTCCTGGTCGGAAGACCCCGGCCAGAATTTCTGGAAGTGGATGCGCCGCCCCAATCAAAGTTTTCGCGAGTACGAGGCGCTGCGGAGTCGCCTCAAAAGCGCTTCACAGGTGGGATACTGGTCGTTTTTGGGCAGCAAAACCCTCAAGTGGCAATCGTACAGCATGGAGTTTGTTCCCTTCCTGAGCATGACCGAAGACTGCTCGGATATCTTCCGGCTCGAATTTCAGGAAGACGGACGCTATTTTTCTCCCACCGAATTTTACAACGGCAGCGACGTCTGTATCATCGGAGCCAAAATTGCCGAAGGCCTCTTTCCTGAAGGTATTGAAGCACTCGATAAGTATGTCAAAGTCGGCGGTCGCAAATTGCGTGTTGTGGGCGTGATCGTACCCTCGGGCAAAAGCCTGCTCAAGATCATGGATTTCGACAATGCCGTTCTCGTAACCCACACCCTCGCGCGCCGTGGCTTCCGCATTCGCGACGGCAACATGTGGGTGGGCAAATCCACCATCGGCGTACGCGCCAAACCGGGCGTAGACCTTGATGTGGTCAAGGACGAAATAACCGGAATTGTGCGCACCGCACGCCACCTGAAACCCCGCGAAGAAAGCAACTTCGCGCTCAACACCCTGACCATCCTGAGCAATGTTTTCGACAGTGTGTTCAGCGTCATCAACCTGTCGGGCTTTGTCATTGGCTTGTTTGCGCTGGTAGTCGGCATGTTTTCCGTAGCCAATATCATGTTCGTGTCCGTAAAGGAGCGCACCAATATTATAGGTATCAAAATGGCACTCGGCGCCAAACGCTGGTTTATCCTGCTCGAAATTCTGTTCGAAGCCGTAGTACTGTGCGTGGTGGGTGGAATGCTTGGTCTGCTGTTCATCTGGGGCGCCACCGAACTCATCACCAAACTGATTGACTTCGACATCCACCTCTCGCTCGGAAACACCATAATCGGAGTAGTTACGTCCATTGTCGTAGGTATTTTGTCCGGGTTGATTCCCGCCATTCAAGCCAGCGGTATGGATCCGGTGGAAGCGATACGGAAGTAAGACCTATTTTTGCCTCAAAACAAATCATTCAATGAAAAACGTGCGTACCCTGCCCGTCTTTACCGCCCTGCTCCTGCTTTTGTCCTGCAAATCTTCCCAATACACCAGCGCCCCAAACCCGGGCGAGCAATACAACACCTACGTGGAAGAACCCTTGGTTTCGGCGCTGACCATTCCGGTGAACATCGCCGTGGAAGACCTGGTAAAAAGCCTGAATGCCCGGCTGCAAGGCGTTTTGTACGATGATAAATCCTTCACCGACAACGGCAACGACGACCTCATGCTCCGGCTCACTAAAGCGCAGGACATCACCATGTTCCTCGCCGGAAACGCCATCAAATACCGCGTGCCACTGAAAATTCTGGCCAAACAAAAACTGATTATCGGCGTCGCCGAAGTAGAGGGAGATCTGGCCCTAAACCTGAAAACCACCTATGGCATCAACCCGGACTGGTCGCTTAGCACCCAGACCTCTGTGGAATACCACGAATGGTTGTCCAAACCCGTGCTGAAAACCGGCCTCGGCAACCTCAACATCGAGTCGCTCGCCAACTTGATGCTCAACCGCAGCAAAACCACACTCAGCCAGACACTCGACCGCATCGTGAGCCAGCAGTTCAGCCTGAAACCATTCGTGCAAAGCGCCTGGACGTCGCTGCAAAACCCTGTGCGACTGAACGAACAGTACAACATGTGGATCAAAACCACACCTGTCGCCATAGGCATCACCCCCCTCGTAGCCGACGGCAACAACCTGCGGGCAAAAATTTCCGTGGATTGCCACAACGACGTAACCTTCGGCGAAAAACCCGCTTTCCGCCAAAACTCCAGTTTGCCCAACCTGCGCAAACTTGACGACGCCCCCGACGAATTTCAAATGCGCATCGCCACCGATGTTCCTTTCGCGGAAGCCGAACGACTGGCCCGGGCGAGCATGATCGGGCAGGTTTTTGAGTCGGGAAACAAAAAAGTCACTGTGGATGACCTCAAACTCTGGGGCAACAACGACCGCGTAGTGGCCAATGCCAAACTCTCCGGCTCATTCAACGGCAATGTTTTTTTCATCGGCAAACCTGTGATGAATCCGACAAAAAACCGCATCGAAATTGCCGACCTTGACTTTCACCTCGAAACCCGCAATTTTTTGCACAAAACCGCCGCCTGGTTGTTTTCCGGCACCATCAAAAAACGCATGGCCGAGTCCATGAACTTCCCCCTGGAACAAAACATCTCCGAGCTGCGCTCTTCTGTGCAGGAAACCCTGCGGCACTACGAAATTCAGCCCGGTGTGGTGCTAACCGGCAACCTCGACAGCCTGACGGTAGACAAAACCCGCGTGACGCCAACCGGCATCCGGGTAGAATTGTTTTCCAAAGGCAAGGTCAACGTGGACGTGAAAGGGCTTTGAGCATAATTTTTCTCTACCTTTGCCGGCCTGAATTCTCACCCACTCAACACACTGCAACTCATGGTTACAGCGGAACCGCTGCCCACCGTCGAAACCGCCAAAAGCCTCGGCCTTACCCCCGACGAGTTTGAAAAAATCCGGGAAATCCTCGGACGCACGCCCAACTTCACCGAACTGTCCATTTACTCAGTCATGTGGAGTGAGCACTGCTCATACAAAAACTCCATCCTGCAACTCAAAACCCTGCCTCGCAGCGGCAAACGCCTGCTGGTGGGCGCCGGAGAAGAAAACGCAGGGCTGGTGGACATCGGCGACGGACTCGGCTGCGCCTTCAAAATCGAAAGCCACAACCACCCCTCTGCCATCGAGCCGTACCAGGGTGCGGCCACCGGCGTGGGGGGCATCCACCGCGATATTTTCACCATGGGCGCCCGCCCCATCGCATCGCTCAACAGCCTGCGCTTCGGCAAACCCGACACGCCGCGTATGAAGCGCCTGATCGCCGGAGTGGTCAAAGGGATCGGCGATTACGGCAACTGCTTCGGCGTGCCGACCGTGGGCGGCGAGGTGTATTTTTACGACTGCTACCACCACGACATCCTTGTGAACGCTATGTCCGTAGGCATCGTGCGCGCCGGCGAAACAGTCAGCGCAACCGCCGGCGAACCGGGCAACCCGGTATTTATCGTCGGTTCGGCCACCGGCAAAGACGGCATCCACGGCGCCACCTTTGCTTCCGCCGATCTTAGCGAAGACAGCCACGAAGACCTGCCAGCCGTTCAGGTAGGCGACCCGTTTCAGGAAAAACTCCTGCTCGAAGCCTCCCTCGAAGCCATCAAAACCGGCGCTATCGTTGGCATGCAGGACATGGGCGCAGCGGGCATCACCTGCTCCACTTCCGAAATGAGTGCCAAATCGGGGGTGGGCATGCGTATTGACCTCGACAAGGTACCTCAGCGCCAGGCTAACATGAAAGCCTGGGAAATCCTGCTCTCCGAAAGTCAGGAGCGTATGCTCATCGTGTGTGTGCCGGGCCGCGAAGCCGAGATCAAGGCAGTTTTTGACAAATGGGACTTGCCTTGCGAGCGCATAGGTGAAACCATAGCAGGCGGAATACTGGAATACTACTGGCATGGCGAAAAAGTAGCCGAAACACCAGCCGACCCGCTCGTACTGGGCGGTGGCGCCCCGGTGTACGTCCGGGAACAAAAAACGCCCGAATATTTTCAGGAAATAGCCCGGTTCGACCTCGCTAAAATCCCCGAACCCACCGACCTGAAGCAGGCAGCCAAAACGATTTGGGCTTCTCCAAATATTGCTTCCAAAAACTGGATTACCCACCAGTACGACTCGATGGTGCGCACTGGTACGCTCACAACCAACCGCCCCTCCGACGCAGCGGCCGTGTACGTGAAAGGCACCCGAAAAGCGCTGGCCATGACTACCGATTGCAACTCGGCTTATGTGTATGCCGACCCGTATCTCGGCGCCATGATCGCCGTGAGCGAGGCCGCCCGCAACATCGTGTGCGCCGGGGGCGAACCGGTGGCCATCACCAATTGCCTGAACTTCGGCAATCCGTACAACCCGGAGGTGTACTTTCAGTTTGCCGAAGCCATTCGCGGCATGGGCGACGCCTGCCGGAAATTTGAAACCCCGGTGACCGGCGGCAACGTCAGTTTTTACAACCAGTACACCGAAAACGGCAAGGTTATACCGGTTTACCCTACCCCCACAATCGGCATGCTGGGCATCCTTGACGACTGGGAAAACCTGATGACGCTCGATTTCAAAAATACCGGCGACGTCATTTACCTGATCGGCACCCACCGCAACGACCTCGGAAGCAGCGAATACCTGCGCGAAGTGCATCAAGTGCAGTACAGTCCCTGCCCGCATTTCGATCTGGAAGAAGAATACCACCTGCAAAACGTGCTCCGGCAACTCATCAAAAACCAACTTGCCGAGTCCGTACACGACGTATCCGACGGCGGCCTGTTCGTCACGCTGCTGGAAAGTGCCATGCCGGGCGGCCTCGGGTTTTCCGTAACGACCAACCCGGGTATTCGCAAGGATGCGTGGCTGTTTGGTGAAGCGCAAAGCAGGGTAATCGTCTCCGTGCGGACAGAACAAGCGGCAGCCTTCGAGCGTTTTCTGACCGAACAAAAACAGGCATTCGAACGCATCGGCGCCGTTGGCGGAGGCGACATTGTCCTTGACGGTGAAAACTGGGGCAAAGTTTCAGAGTGGAAACACACCTTTGACAACCGTTTGACTGAAATTATGAATTAAATGAGGTTGGAAGGTTTCTGGTTAGAAGGTTGGAGGGTTTCTGGTTGGGATAACCTCCAACGCTCCAACCTTCTAACCAGAAACTTTCCAACCAGAAACCTTCATTTCAATATGCAAAAAGTAAAATTTTTCCTGATGTTCGCGCTGCCGCTGGTGGCGGCCATTTCGGCCTGCAAAGGCTCGGATTCTCACACGCTGAACGGTTCCATCGCCAATGCCGGCAACCTGCAGGTGCTGTTGGAACAGTTGTATTTTGATCAAAATACGGCTCCAGTTGCAATAGGCCGTGTGTCGTGCGATGCTTCCGGTAATTTCAGCATCGAACAAAAAGAACCCTTTGCCGAGGGTCTCTACCGACTGACTATCGGTGCCAAACGCATGTTTTTCATGCTGGGCGAGGGCGACCAAACGGTAAATATCAAAGGCAGCCTCGAAACCATTGACCGTATGCAGGTGGAAGTGGAAGGTTCCGAAACATTCAAATGCTACGCCGGCGTGGTTCAGGATATGCTGAAAGGCGGCCAAATGACGCCCGAGTCGGCCAAAGGATTTGTAACCCGGGGCTGCACGCCGCTGATGAAAGCGTTTTTTACAGCACAACTTTTTGGACAAAATGCCGCCGGTTATCTGGCTGATTTTAAAGCCGCTGAAAAAGCCCTGACGGAGGCCATGCCGGACTCAAAATACGCCACGCAGTTCACCACCATGGTGAGCCAACTGGAACGACAAATGCAGCAGCAACAAGCGCCTGCCGGCCCGATTCAGGTTGGTCAGCCCGCACCTGAAATCAGCCTCGCCGGTCCCGACGGCAAAGTGCGCTCGCTCTCTTCGCTGAAAGGCAAGGTGGTGCTTATTGATTTCTGGGCCAGTTGGTGTCGCCCCTGCCGCATGGCAAACCCGCATGTGGTGGAAGTATACAACAAATACAAAAGCCGCGGCTTCGATGTGTTCAGCGTATCGCTCGACCGCCCCGGCCAGAAAGATGCCTGGGTAGCGGCCATCCAACAGGACGGTCTGGTGTGGGACAACCACGTGAGCGACCTCCAGTTCTGGAACTGCGCACCGGCCCAAACCTATGGCGTGCGGGCAATACCGGCCACTTTCCTTGTTGACCGCAACGGCAACATTGCCGCCGTCAATCCGCGTACGGACCTGGAAGCGCAATTGCTCAAAGTCCTGTAATCCGGCAGTAATTTAGCGATGGAAAACTTGTGGCAACTTCCGTCTTTTTCCGCATCGGGGCACCTGAACGCGGTGGTGGAAATACCGGCGGGTACGAACAGGAAATTTGAGATTGACCGAAACACCGGCCTCATTCGCCCGGATGTACGGGAGGGCCGGCAGCGTATGGTTGAGTTCCTCCCCTACCCCGTCAACTACGGCTTCGTGCCGTCCACGGTGATGGACAAAGCGCGCGGCGGCGACGGCGATCCGCTCGACGTGCTGGTGCTGGCAGAGTCTGTACCGAGTGGTACCGTGCTGGAAGTCCGACCGATTGGGCTGCTCCTGCTGCAAGACGGCGGCGAATTTGACCACAAAGTGCTCGCCGTGCCTGTAAGTCCGGAGCAGCAGATCATTGAGGTGGCCGGCTGGCAGGATTTTCAGCAGCGGTATAGTGCCATCCGGCACATACTGGAACTGTTTTTCCTGTACTACGACGGACTGGGCGTGATGACGCTCATGGGCTGGGCCGACGAAACTGCTGCTTTGGAGGAAGTGAAAAAATGGCAAATCAAGGCATTGTAGCAACCATATTCAAAACATCCTGTTTTCTTTGCCCTTCTATTCCTTCATTGCGCAAACGAACACAACACTATGCCCTTTCATCCTTGCCCGGTATCCGAGGAGCGCAAGCCCGCCCTTGTCGCAGAAACCCCCACGTACCGGCACCGGTATTTTCGTTCGATTCACGATGCCGGTTCGGATTGGGACAGAGTTGCTCCAGCCACTGATATTTTCCTGCAACGCCCGTATTTGAGCATTCTGGAAAAAAATCCGCCCCTCGGGATGCGCTTCGGATACCTGATATTCTACCGCGATACCGATCCGGTAGGCGTAGCGCTTTGCCAGATCAAATATTTCAAAGGCGACGACAACATCCAGGAGCAAGAGCGCCCGACCAAAGACCCGTGTTTTTTCACAAGTCTGTCCGCCTGGTTCAAACGCCGGGTTGCCGGCCAACTGGCTGCCGACATCCTGATTTGCGGCAACATGCTGCTGACCGGCGAACACGGTTTTTACTTTGACTCCGGAAAAATAGCCCCGGACAAAGCCGCTGTCCTGCTCGAAAGTGCGCTCGAACAGGTGGCAAACGAATCGGACCGCTCCGGCGAACGTATGCCGGTCATCCTGGTCAAAGACATTGCGCCAGCCCAGCAGCGCCCACGGCAACATCTGATCCGGAAAGACTATGTGGAATTCGAGATTCAGCCCAATATGGTGTTACACCTGCCATTTCGCAGTTTCGACGAGTACCTCGGCGCCATGTCCACCAAATACCGGACCCGGGCAAAACGCGCATTCAAAAAAGCAGCCGGTATTGAAAAACGGGAGTTGACGCTTGCCGAAATCGAACGGGAACTTCCACACCTGTATGCCCTGTACCGGGACATTGCCAACAACGCCGGCTTCAATATGGTAGACCTGAACGAACGCTACCTGCTTGCCCTGAAACGCGACATGCCCGAGCAGTTCCGCATGTTTGGCTATTATATGGACGGGCAACTGGTCGCTTTTTACACGACCATCCTGAACGGCTCCGAACTGGAAGCGCACTTCCTCGGCTACGACAAAACGTATAACCACGACCGACAACTGTACCTGAACATTCTGTACGACATCGTGCGCATTGGAATTGATCTGCAGTGCTCCGATATTGTGTTTGCGCGCACAGCGCTTGAAATTAAAAGTTCGGTAGGCGCCATTCCACATAACCTGTGCTGTTACCTGCGACACCGGAACCCGTTGGTCAACCGTTTTACCGGCACCCTGCTGGAGTATATTAAACCGGTGGAGGAATGGCTGCCGCGCCACCCGTTCAAAAGCGAAAGTGAATTGGAAATGGATGAGGCAATGACCGCTTGAGCACTGCCATTCAGCGCACGACGGCAAACTGCTTTGCCTGCAAACGGCGGCGGTCTTTCACCCAAAGTAAATACAGGCCCGGGGCAGGGCGCTCCAGCCAAACCTGCACGCTTGCCGAGGCCACGTCTTTGGCATACCCGTCCCACACGACCTTGCCGCTCATATCGGTGATCCACCATTCGGCAGCGGGAGAATCAGGCTCAGCAGAAACCGGAATCGTCGGGCGAATCTCAAAGTTTCCGTAGTTCGGGTTCGGAACAATCTGGATATTGACGCTACGGTCTTCCGGTTCTTCCGTGTCGGCATTTATGTCAATCCAGACCAGAGCGTGGTTGGTACAAGTGGTGTTTGTCTGGTTGAATGTCGCGCACGAATTATTCCAGACCGTCTGCCCCGGCGCCAAAAACGGTTTTAGCCGAATGCTGAACAGGATAAACCCAATGGAATTGTGGCCGCCACTGGCACTGTCGGGCAGCATGATGTCGTCAAAATACCAGCGAATCACATTGCTGCCGTCGAGCACAAGTTGATACTCGTGACTCGCCCCCACCATAGTGAACGAGTGGATATCCAGACGCGGGTCGAGCGTGTCGCGTACGATAACCTGATATGCCGTATCCGGGCTGGTATTCTGGAATCGGATGAGGTAGGTCACTACCGCACCTTCGGCTAATTCGGCAGGTGAAAAAACTGCGTCGCCGAGCACTTGCATATCATTTTGGGCAAAAGGGGCTGCGGTCGGGCAAAGTGCCACCACCAGCAGGAGAAAATGACGGAGGCAAAACATGAGCAGTCGTGTAAATTCGGTGAAAAGGCAGGGTAGCCAACTTTTTCAGAACCCGAAGGTACAGGGTTTGTTTTTGTAAAAAAGCATGTTAACACTCTTGCTTTTTTTACACCCCATGTTTTTGATTCGTGGTAATGTTTTCCAGTGTCCATTCCAGCCGCTTTTCAAAATTATGACGGCGCTCGGGGCAGCCTGTCAGCGGACAAACACTGCATGATCCGGGAGGCACGCAGCCATCCGTATGCACAAACATTTCGATGGTTTGCGGGAAATTTTTCCGGATCAGGCGATCCAGGTCATCCACCTCCTGGTGCGCCTCGTTTACATTAAAATACCAGGGCACGGTGAGGTGGCAGTCGAGGTGCAAAACAACCCCGTACTTGATGGCGCGCAGGTTGTGCAAATCAATCCAGTTATCAGGCTTGTGCGCATTCAGTACCTGAACCAACCGGCGCAACAACTCTACATCGGCTTCATCCATGATACCCGCCACTGTCTGCCGAATGATTTTGTAGCCTTCCACCAAAATCATCGTTCCGAAAATAATCGCCACCGTGCTGTCAATCCAGATCAGGTTGGTGAACCGAAGCAACAACAAGCCCACAACAATGCCTACGGTGCTCCAGGTGTCGGTTTGTAAATGCTTGCCGCTGGCCTGCAAAGCGATGGAATGGTTTTTTTTCCCGGTTTTGATGCAGTACGAACCCAGGGCATAATTAACCGCTGCCGTACCCAGCACCAAGACGATCCCGAGATCAAGTGCGCGAATGTCATGTGGGTGCATCAGGTTATTGATCGCCTCGTACACAATCAAAACGCCGGCTATGGCAATCAAAATGCCTTCGAACGAAGCCGAAATCAGTTCCGCTTTTCCGTGGCCATACGGATGGTTTTCATCACGTGGCATGGCCGCCACCCGCAGGCTGTACAGACCGGTAAAACCGGTCACCACGTTGACTGTACTTTCCAGGGCATCGGTCAGGATGGCGACAGACGACGTGAAATAGTATGCAAGGAGTTTGACGGCAAACAGAATGCAGGATGTGGCCACGACGATTGTCTGAACACGGATATTCGTTTGAGTAGAGGTAGTTGTCATAATGGTATGAAACCGCTTTGCTGCGCTGTGTTAAAAAAACATACCTTGTCGCCTTTAGGAACGCAGACGAGATAAGGCAACCATCAGGGCAGCATTTTTTCTGCAAACATATCATTTCGATGAAATCAAGACGTGCATTTCTTGAACACGCATTTTTTGGCGCAATTACCGCCGGAACACTGGATTTTCTGGAAACCATTGCCGGACACACCGGCGCCCCGCCTAAAGGGCGTTTGCCTGTCGTGATCGCTACGTGGGACAATCAAAAAGCCACCGATGCCGCCTGGCAGGTTTTATCAAAAGGCGGACGCGCCCTTGATGCCGTGGAAGCCGGCGCCAGAATACCCGAGGCCGACCCCATGGATACCAGCGTCGGCTATGGCGGCTTCCCCGATCGGGACGGCAATGTGACCCTCGACGCCTGTATCATGGATGAGTTTGGCCATGCCGGCTCCGTGGCATTTCTCCAGCATATTATGCACCCGATCAGCGTGGCGCGGCGGCTTATGGAAAAAACGCCACACGTGATGCTGGTTGGTGACGGCGCACTCGAATTTGCTCTTGCCGAAGGGTTTAAGAAAGAAAATCTGCTCACTGAAACAGCCCGAAAAGCATGGGAGGAATGGAAAATCAAGTCGGAATACAAGCCGGTGATCAATATTGAACGCCACGACACCATCGG
>CAYMQY010000080.1:327-16800 GCA_964392655.1 uncultured Saprospiraceae bacterium | reverse complement strand
CCGTTTTCGGTGATAAGCACGTTGTCTTCGATGCGGATGCCACCGAAGTTGCGGTATTTGGCGACAGCCGGGTAGTTGATAAATTCGGCGAACAGGTTTTTGCGCCGCCACTGGTCTATCAATTGCGGGATGAAATAGATGCCCGGCTCCACGGTAAGTACAAAACCCGGCTCCAATGCCCGCGCCAGCCGCAGGTACGCCGTGCCGAACTGGGTGCTGCGCTTTACGGCGTCGGAATAGCCCACATAGTTTTCGCCCAGGTCCTCCATGTCGTGTACGTCGAGGCCGATCATGTGGCCGAGGCCGTGGGGGAAAAACAGGGCGTGCGCTCCCTGCGCGACCGCCTCGTCGAGGTTGCCCTGCATCAGTCCGAGCGACTTGAGGCCCTCGGCCATGCGGCGGGCGGCGGCGAGGTGAACGTCGCGGTACAGCACGCCGGGTTTTAGCGACGCGATGGCGCTCACTTCGGCGTCGAGCACGATTTCGTAAATCTCCCGCTGCCTGGGCGTGAAACGCCGGTCAACCGGAAACGTGCGTGTGATGTCGCCGGCGTAGTGCATAGCCGTTTCGGCGCCGAAATCGCCCAGCAGCATCTGGCCGCGCTGCAGGGTGTTGCCGTGGTAGTGGTTGTGCAGGATGTGTCCGTTGACCGTCAGGATGACCGGGTACGACAAATTGCCGCCGGCGCTCACGGCCATGCCCTGCACAAGTCCCGCCAGTTCGGCTTCCACCTGGCCGGGTCGGGCTTCCCGCATGGCGGCCACATGCATGGCGCCCGTGACGTTCAGGGCGTGTTCCATTTCGGCCACTTCTTCTGCGGATTTGTGCGCGCGTTGTGCCACCACGGCCCGGATGAACGCTTCGGAGGCGGTGGCTTTTTGCCGGGCCGGCGGAATGTTGAGGCAGTTTTTCAGCAGTAGTATGTTGTCGTGCCGGTAAGGCGGCAGGAAGTGTACCGTTTGTCCGGCGCGGCGGGCTTTTTTCAAAAAAGAGCTCAGGCGGCGGGCGGGCAACACCTCGCGTACCTGCACTTGCTCGGCCAGTGTTTTCAGGCGCGGCGTGGCACCCATCCAGACCACGTCTTCGAGGCTGAGGTCGTCGCCGAAGATGATTTCCCGGTCGTTGTCCACGTCAATAACCGCCGCAAGGCCGGGCTGGTCGAGGCCGAAAAAGTAGAGAAAATTGCTGTCCTGACGGAAATGGTACGTATTGCCGGCATAGTTCATGCCCAGTTCGTTGTTTCCGAGGAACAAGGCGATGCCGGATTTCAGGTCGCGTTTCAGCCGCTCGCGGCGGGCATGGTAGGTGGATGGCGGGAACATGTGGATGCGGTTGTCTTACGATTTAGACTTTCCAGGTTTTTGAAACCTGGAAAGTCTGTAGTTACGCGCCAAAAGTAGGACAATTCCTTATTTCCCGCTTCCGCTCAGGATTGCCTTGTACCGCGCGCTGTCGCGAAGCAGGTTTACGGCAGCCTCAACCTCCGGATCGTTTTTCAGGTTCTTGCGCACTTTGCCGCGGTGGAAGTGGAATCTGCCGACGATTTCCTGTTCGATTTCATGGAGGATACGGGCCTTGTTTTTGGCCATTTCTCCTTTTTTCTCCGTGGCGATTTTCTTTTCGAGCGCTGTAATGTCGGCTCCGATCGGGTAGTTTTGAGCGGTAGCCAGGGCTTGAAGTTCTTTCAGTTTTTTCTCCAGATCGCTCTCGTATTCGAAGTTTTTGCTTTGAACAAACCGGTTGAAATCGTCCCAGTCCGTAAACTCGAATACCTCGATGGAGTCAATGCCGGACGGGTGCTTGAGCGCCCATTCGGTAGCATAGTCGAAAATCAGGTGTTGATCGTGCAAGGCCCACACGATGCCGGTAGCCGTATCGTGCGGCATGAGTACATCGGGCGTCACGCCGCCGCCGTCGAGCACACGGCGACCATTGCGGGTTTTGAACACAGCGCGTTCGGAGTCGGGAATATCCACCGGCTGGCCGTTTTTGTAACGGGCCGACTGGATGCAACGCCCCGAGGGGATGTAGTATTTGGCCGTGGTGAGTTTGATTTTGGCGTTGTAGCCTACGTCTTTGGTGTTTTGCACGAGGCCCTTGCCGTAGCTGCGCTGACCGAGCAGCACGGCGCGGTCGAGGTCTTGCAGCGAGCCGGAAACGATCTCGCTGGCTGAAGCGCTCATTTTGTTGATAAGCACCACAACGGGTATGTTTTCATCCACAGGGGTATGGGAGGTTTTGTAACTGCGGTCCCACTCCGGCACCTTGCCTTTGGTACTGGAGATGAGTTCCCCCCTGGGCACAAACACGTTGCACACATTGACGGCTTCGTGCAACAAACCGCCGCCGTTGTCGCGCAGGTCAAAAATCACGCCCTTCAGGTCGGGGTGTTTCGATTTGAGGTCTTTGAGTGCGTTGGCCACGTTTTCGCCGGCATCCTGGGTAAAGGTCGTCAGATAGATATACCCGATCCCGTCGGCTACAATGCCGCTATGGGGCACATTCTGGGTTAAAATTTCGCCGCGTTCCAGCGTGACGCGTACGTCTTTGGTTTCACCGGGACGGCGCACTACGAGGTCAACTTTGGTGCCCTGTACCCCGCGCAGGAAGGCCATTACGTCTTCCGAACTGCGGCCTTTGGCGTTCTGGCCACTCACGCTGAGGACAGCATCGCCTACCTTGAGCCCGGCCTTGTGCGCCGGGCTGTCTTCCAGAATTTCGGTGATGACCACCCAGTCGCCCATTTTTTTCCCTTCGGCGCCTATGGCGTTGTAACGCCCGTCGTAGAGGTAGCGGTAGCCTTCGATATCCGTTTCGGAAATGTAGTTGGTAAACGGGTCCAGATCACCCAGCATAGCGTCCAGGCCGGTGCGCATCAGTTTGCCCGGTTCCAGTTCGTCCACGTAGGCGTGGTTGATTTCCTTGTAGGCGTTGGTGAAAATTTCGAGGTTTTTGATGATTTCGAAGTACTTGTTGTCTTCAAAACCTTTGAATGCGAGCAGGCCGAGTGCGGCCACGCAAATGAGCAGGAGAAATTTTTTGTGCATGTGTGTTCTGGTTGGAAGGTTTCTGGTTGGAAGGTTGGAGGGTTTCGGGTTGGTAAAAATGGAGCGTGTAGAACAGCAGGAAATTTTTTTCCGACAAAAGCACAAACGCCGGGACGCAAGCGCATGTTTTTACCGCGCCTGGTGTTTTCAACTGCTTCCGTTCGTGAGTTTTCGAAAAGGCTACACATGCCGCTCCGCGTGGTAACTCGACCGCACTAACGGCCCGCTTTCCACATATTGGAACCCTTTGGCCAGTCCGGTTTCCTTGTACTCGGCGAATACTTCCGGGTGTACGTATTCGATCACGTCGAGGTGCATTTTGGTAGGTTGCAGATACTGGCCGATGGTGAGGATGTCGCAGCCGTGCGCCACGAGGTCGTCCATGATCCGGAACACCTCGTCTTTTGTTTCGCCGAGGCCGACCATGATGCCGCTTTTGGTGCGTTTGCCGTAGTCTTTGATGCGACGGATTTGTTCGAGGCTGCGCTCGTATTTGGCCTGTGGGCGTACTTTGCGGTACAGGCTCTGCACGGTTTCCATGTTATGGCTCACCACTTCCTGTCCGGCGCTGATCATGCGTTCGAGCGCTTCCCAGTTGGCTTTGGTATCGGGGATGAGCGTCTCGATGGTGGTGTCGGGGCAGCGTTCTTTCACTGCGCGCACGGTCTGGTACCAGATTTCGGCGCCGCGGTCTTTGAGTTCATCGCGGTTGACGGAAGTAATTACGGCGTGTTTGACGCGCATAAGCCAGATGGCTTCGGCTACGCGGCGGGGTTCGTCCTCGTCGTATTCGTTGGGGCGTCCGGTTTTGACGGCGCAAAACGAGCAGGAGCGGGTACAAACATTGCCGAGGATCATAAACGTGGCCGTGCCGGCGCCCCAGCATTCGCCCATGTTGGGGCAACTGCCGCTTTGGCAAATGGTGTGCAACTTGAAATCGTCCACGATACTGCGCACTGTGCGGTAGTTCTCGCCCATGGGCAGGCGCACCTTGAGCCATTCGGGGCGTTTGGGTCGGGACGAGGTTTGCGGTTCGACGACGGGAAGTTCGAGCATGATCTACGCGTTTGGCAGGGCAAAGAAATCGAAATGTTTCCAGCGATTCATATCGGCGGCGGTGTTTATCGGGACGACAGGAGTGTTTTCCACGAAGTCATCTACCTGATACAGGCGGTAACCTAAACCCGCCAGCAGGTCGAAATGTTCGCGGCGCTGTTCGGGAGTTGCCTTGCTGAAGCATTCAGAAATAACCACCGGGCGTTGTTTTTTCAGCAAACCCGAAATCGAGCGGATAACCTCTCTGTCGTAGCCCTCCGTGTCAATTTTGACCAAGGCCAACTTCGGCAGCCGATTGGGGAAATGCGTTTTCAGGTAATCTTCGAGCACAATGCCGCGCACCTTGGTGGGCAGGACGAAGCGGCCGTGGTAGCGGGAGTCGTCCAGCGAAATACCGCCATTGTTGAACGAAGCTTCGGAGGAACGGTAAAAAAACTCGGCCGGCTGGTCGGTCACCGCAAAATTCAGGGCCTGAATATTGGTTTTGTCCGGATTCAGGCCGGCGTTCACCTCCAGTATGCGGAATACGTGCGGGTTGGGGTCGAAGGCCAGCACGAGGCCTTCCTTACCGGCAACCAAAGCCATCGTGATGCTCAGGTGGCCGATATTGGCGCCGATGTCGAGCGCCAGGTCGCCTTTTTTGATAAATTTTTTGAAAAAATCCACCGTACTCTGGCTGATTTCCTTGGGAGCAACCAGGGGGTTTTGCCAGTTGGCAAACTCCACCACGCCGACTTCCTGCAGGTGGAATTGTTGAATTTCGTACGGGTATTCCTGAAAAAAACGCCGTGCCCGCTTGCGCCGGAACGACTCGATGATGGCTTTGAACATAAAAGCGTTGGGTGTGGGGTACGGCTGTCGCTTGAAATTACCGCCTCTTCCCCAGCTGCAAATTAACGAAGAAGTTCAAAAACACCTGGTGGTTGTTCTCGCCTACAAGGATAGGAATTTTGGACGGAAACACATCCAGCATGGCGCCGATCTCGAATGCCTTGACGAATTCGTCGAAGGCGCCCCAGTCGAGGTGCAAGGCGATGGACGCATTCAGACCCGGGCGAAAGGCGATTTCGTCGAGGCCCGTCGTGAACGGCGAGGCGCCCCGGATGCGGCCGTTCTGGTCGAGAAACATGTCGGCGTTTTCCGGAGAATATTTTTGCTCGAATACACGGCAATCGCCGGGGCGATCGGGATTCGGGTAGCAAAGTGCCAGGTAGTAGGGCTTGAGCAGGCCAAGCGTAGGGCCAACGTTGTAACTGATGCCTACGGCTACGCCCCGTTGTTTGGCTTTTTCGGAGTAGTAGCGCTTGACGCCCCAGCCGCTACGCACCACATAAAAATTGTTCTGCTTGCCATACACGTAAGGTCGGAACGACTGGCCCTGAAATTGTTCGGCGCTCTGGCGCTGCTCCTTGGGGTCTTTGAGTTCGCCGACGCTGACGTGGAAATACGTGGTTTTGTAGTAGGTGCGTAGCCGCCCGAACTCCACGCCGGGCACCAGCCCGCGGTTGGTGGCCAGTTTGATGTTGAACGCCGTCTCGCGGCTATACACAATGCCTTTGTTTTCAGGCGGCGGCGTCAACGTTTGCGACCAAGCCCGGGGGGCTACAAGGGCCATAAAACAACAGAGTAGTGCGGTGCGTACCATAGAGCGGAATTTGATCCTCCAAAAATAGGCCAATCCTGTGCGTACCGCCAAACCCTTTTCACGCCTCGTGCATTTCATGGCCAAAAACTTTTTCCAAACAACGAAAAACCACGGCGGTTTATATGCGCTCGATCGCTTGGCCATACCTTTGCCGCCATGTTCCGCTTCGAGCATCCATATTTTTTAAACCTGCTGTGGGCCGTGCCCGTCTTGCTGCCGATCCTGATCGGATACGTCTGGTGGCGCAAACGCGCGCTGGCCCGGCTGGCAACACCCGCGTCGTCGGCACAGGTACTGCCCGGTTGGTCGGCGGGACGTTTCTGGTTTAAAAACATGCTTTTCCTGATCGCTTTGGCCCTTTTGGCTCTGGCATGGGCCAATCCGCAGCGCGGAGCGAAACAGCAAACGGTCATGCAGCAAAGCGCCGACGTGTTCATCGCGCTCGACATTTCCCGAAGCATGCTGGCCGAAGACGTGGCCCCGAGCCGCCTTGATCTGGCCAAATCGTTTGTGCGCAAACTCATCCGCGCCCTCGAAGGCGAACGCATCGGCCTGATTTTTTTCGCCGGCGACGCGTTTTTGCAAATGCCGCTCTCCACCGACTACGCCGCTGCCGATATGTTCGTGGCCTCCGCCACACCCGATCTGATCACGGCTCAAGGCACCGCCATTCCCGCTGCCGTGGATCTGGCCACCGAACATTTCGATCCCGACCCGGGCAGTGGCCGCGCCCTGATTTTGGTGACCGACGGCGAAAACCACGAAAGCGACGCCACCGACCGCGTGGCCCAGGCCTACTCCGACGGGATCATCACGTTTGCCGTCGGCGCGGGCACAGCCGGCGGCGGCCCGATTCCGCTGGGTTATGCCGATGAAAACGGGCGCTACCTGCGCGACGAAAGCGGCGAAATTGTGCGCAGCCGCATGGACGAAGCGCAACTGAAAAAATTAGCCTCCGCAGGCGGTGGCGCAGCGTATCTCGTCTCGCAGGACGATGCGGCCATCCGGGCTATCCGCCGCGAAGTAGGCCGCCTGGAAAAACGCGCCACGGAAGTGCGGTCGTTCTCCGAATTTGAGTCGTATTTCCAGTGGTTTTTGTTGCCGGCGCTCCTGCTGCTTGTGCTGGAAACGTGGTTTTCGTGGCGAAAAAAAGGCGTCGTGTTGGTGCTGCTGTGCATGATCGGTCCGTCACTTACCGCCCAATCGGCACACAAACTCCTGCGCGACGGCGACCGACGCTACGAACGGGGCAACTATGCCGATGCCGAACAGGCTTATCGCCGTGCCGGCGAAAAAAAGCCGGACGATCCCAAATCTGCCTACAACACCGGCAACGCGCTTTACAAGCAAGGCAACTACCCGGAGGCCGAAAAACAGTTTGAACGCGCCGCGGAAAAAAGCAAGGAACCCGCCCTGCAAGCCGATGCCCTGCACAACCTCGGTAACACGTACCTGCTGCAGCAAAAATATCAGGAAGCCGTTCAGGCTTACGAAAACAGCCTGCGCCGCCGACCCGCCGACCCCGAAACCAAAGCAAACCTGCAATTGGCCAAAAAGAAATGGCAACAAGAGCAGCAGAAAAAACAGGAACAGCAAAACCAGCAAAACCAGCAAAACCAGCAAAACAGCGATCCGAACCAAAAGCAGGAAAATCCGCCGCAGAAACCCGACCAGCCGCAGCAAGGCGACAATCAGCCACAACCGGAGAATGGCCAACCGCAAGAACAGCAGGCTCAAGACCAACAGCAAAACATGACCCGGGAACAGGCCCGCCGCCTGTTGGAAACTGCCGTGTCGCCCGAAGACCGCAAGAATGCGAAAAAGTACCGGGAGCAGGAACCCGGCAAACATCAGGTACAGCCCAAAAAGAACTGGTAAGCCCTGAAAGGGCGCCATTCACCAACGCAGGGTGCAGCCCTGCGCAGCACGAGGGGCAGGGCGCAGCCCTCACTCCGCCGACATCCGCCGCACCCGCACCGCTGCCAGTATCGCCAGACTCACCAAAAACAGCACCGACAACGCCAGCACACTGCTGCGCATGCCATCGAACAGCTGGGCCACCAGGCCAAACACCAGCGTGCCGAACACGGTAGACACCTTGTCCATCACATCGAAAAAACTGAAAAACGTAGTCGTCTCGCGGGTGTTTTCGGGCAGGAACTTGGCGTATGTGCTGCGCGACAGCGCCTGAATACCGCCCATGACCAGGCCGATAGCGCCACCCAGCAGGAATACCTCGTTTTCTGTTTGCACCGAGTAGCCGAGCAGGCACACCGCCGTCCAGATGATCAGCATGGTGAACAGCGAGACTTTGTTTCCTTTCCATGCAGACAGACGCGACGACAGGAACGCACCCCCGATGGCCACGATCTGAAGAATCAGCACCAGGGTGATGAGTTTGGACTTTTCCAGGTGCATTTCCTTGTCGGCGAAACTGGAGGCCAGGAAAAGTATGGCCTGTACGCCGGCGTTGTAACAGAAAAACGTGAGTAAAAACAACGCCGTATTGCGGCTTTTTTTCAGCACGCGGAAAGCCTTGGCCAGTTCCTCGTAGCCTTTCCCCAGCAAACCCGCAGGCATGGCGCGGGGCGCATCGGCGGGCAGGCGTCGAAACGCAATCTGGGCGAAGCCCAACCACCACAGGCCCACGCTCACGAAGGCCCAGCGAATGGCGGATACTTCCGAGTCGAAGCCCAGCATTTCGTGTTTCAGCACCATGGCGAGATTGATCACCAGCAGGATCACGCTGCCCGCAAACCCGTAGATAAAACCCTTGGCGCTCACCGCGTCGTAGTGCTCCTCGGTGGCGATATCCGGCAGGTAGGCGTTGTAAAAAACGATGCCGCCGGCAAAACCGACGGTGGCCAGAATAAACCCGGTCAGGCCCACCCAGAGCGCGTCAGGACTGTCAAAAAAGAACAGGCTCATGCAGGCCAGCGAACCCAGCGTGGTGAAAAACCGCATGAACCGCTTTTTTTTGCCACCATAGTCGGCAATGCCGGACAGGATAGGCGAGATGGCCGCGATGATCAGGTAAGCCAGCGAAATGCCCCAGGCTACGAGTGTTTCGTCGCGAATGGCCGCCCCGAGAATATTCACCGTATCAGGTGCAATGCCGAGGAAATAAGGCGGGAAAATAGCCACCGTGATAACCAGCGCGTAGGCGCTGTTGGCCCAGTCGAAAAATGCCCAGCCGGAAATGACGCGGCGGTTGTTTTTCTCCGGTATCGGGGCTGTGGAAGATTGTTCAGTGGACACGGGCAGGCTGGTTTCGTTTTCGATGGGTAAATGTAGCGAGTTTTGGAACGCATGCCTGCTCATTTTCAGGCCGGATGTTGCCGGGGATTGGTAAATCTTAAAGTGTGGTTTACATTTGTCGGGCGTTTTCATTTCTCGCGAGTAGCAACTTGGCAGCCCTGCCCGCAGGGTGCGATTTTCACCACAGATTCCACAGAATTTCACAGATTTTCCACGGATGAATCTGTGAAATTCTGTGGAATCTGTGGTGAAAATCGCTTCGCTGCGGGCAGGGCTAAATGAACCCAAACCATCCAACTTTCCAGCCACCAACCCTCGTATGCAGGTAGTCGTTTTCGGCAAACAATTTAAAGACAAGGACTTGCCTTACATCCAGGCCTTGTTCGATGCGCTTCACGGAGCGGGCGTCACCACATACATCTACACGCCGTATTTGTACGATTTGCAGGACAAAGTGCGGTTTCGCGGACCGCATGGAGCCTTCGACGGCTACCGGGATTTTTCGGTGCATCGCATTGACTGTGTGATCGTACTCGGCGGCGACGGCACCATGCTGCATGCCGTGACCGTGGTGCGCGACTCCGGGGTGCCCATGCTCGGCATCAACCTCGGACGGCTCGGATTTCTGGCCAGCATCGAAAAACATCTCATCGAAGAGGCAGTGCAAAAACTTGCCATGGGCCATTACGTGGTCACCGAACGCGCCATGCTGTACCTCGAAAGCGTACCCGCCTTGTTCGGCGACATCCCCTTCGCGCTCAACGACTGTACCCTGCTCAAGCGCGACACCTCCTCCATGATCACGATTCATACTTTCCTGAACGGCGACTACCTGAATTCCTACTGGGCCGACGGAATTGTGATTGCCACCCCCACCGGCAGTACCGCATATTCGCTCAGTTGCGGCGGCCCTATTGTGCTGCCCAATTCGGGCAACTTCGTCATCACACCCGTGGCGCCGCACAACCTGAACCTGCGCCCCATCGTATTGTCCGACCAGTCGGTTATTTCCTTCGAAATCGAAGGCCGCGCCGACAATTTTATCTGCACACTCGATTCCCGCTTCGAACTCATCACCGCCCTGCACCAGTTGGCTGTGCGGCGCAATGACTTCACGGTAAAACTGGTGCAATTGCAGGACAGTTCTTTCCTCCAGACCCTGCGCGAAAAACTGACTTGGGGTGTTGATTTGAGAAATTAAACACACATCGGCTACGATTCACCCCCCGAAAACGCCGGTTCACCGCTTTCCGCTTTCGCTCGCCGCGCAAGACCCGCAGGTTTGCCCCGTCATTTTTTTCACAACAAACAAAATTGGCGATGAAAGCAAACCTGTCCTTCCTCCTGTTCTTGTTTCCCTTTTTCCTGAATGCGCAAACCCAGACCATCCGCGGTACCCTGCGCGACCAACAGGCCGAAACCCCGCTCATCGGCGCTACGGTTCAACTCCTTTCCGCCGCCGGCGAAACCCTGCAAGGCGCCATGACCGACGCCGACGGGCAGTTTGCCCTGCAAAATGTGCCCGTAGGCCGGCAGGTGCTGCGCGTGACGTACCTCGGCTATGAACCGCTGACCGCCCCCAATATTCTGGTCACTGCCGGCAAAGAAGTCCTGCTCGACCTCAAACTTCAGGAATCTTTTTCCACCCTTGGCGAAGTCGTCATCAATGGCAACGCAGACAAGGACCGTCCGGTGAACGACCTGGCCACCGTCAGCGCGCGGCAGTTCGACACCGAGCAGGTGCTGCGCTACTCCGGGGGCCGCAACGATGTGGCCAAACTCGTGGCCAACTTCGCCGGCGTGGCCGCGAACAACGACGCCCGCAACGACATCATCATCCGCGGCAATTCGCCCACCGGCGTGCTCTGGCGACTCGAAGGCATCCCCATGCCCAACCCCAACCACTTCAGCACGCTCGGCACCACAGGCGGCCCTGTGTCGGCGCTCAACCCGAACATGATAGGCGCCTCGGATTTTCTCACCGGCGCATTTCCCGCCGAGTACGGCAACGCCCTGGCCGGCGTGTTCGACATCAACCTGCGCAGCGGAAACCGCGACCGCTACGAGTTCACGGGCCAGATCGGGGCGTTTTCGGGCATGGAAGCCCTCGCCGAAGGGCCGCTGAACCGCAAGGGAAACGGCTCCTTTGCCGTGGCATACCGCCAGTCGTTTGTGGAAATTGCCTCCGCCGCCGGCCTGAATGTGGGCACCGCCGCCACGCCGAAGTACAAAGACCTGACCTTCAATGCCGACTTCGGCAACACCAAACTGGGACGTTTTTCCCTGTTCGGCATCGGCGGGCAAAGTTCCATTGACTTCCTTGCCGCCGAAATTGACACCACCGACCTGTTTGCCAACCCCGACGAAAATGCTTATGTCAACTCTAAATTCGGCGTACTGGGCCTGAAACACAGCCTGCTGCTCAGCGACCGCTCGTATGTGCGCACCGTCGCCTCGGTGTCGTACTCCGGGAACACCTACGAGTCCGACGACCTCATCCTCGACGATGCCGGGCCGTTCCGCACCAACGAAGTGGCAGACGACCAGGTGACTTACCGTCTGTCGTCGTATTTCAACACCAAAATCAACAACCGCCTGACCCTGCGCACCGGTGTGCTGGCCCAGGTGTTTGCCCTCGACAGCCGCGCCGACACCCGCGACCGGACACCCGACCTTGACGGCGACGGCAAGCCCGACTGGTGGACGCAGCGCGACTACGACGGCGCCTTCACCCAACTCGAAGCCTATGGCCAGGCCCAGTACCGCCTGACCGAAAACCTGACCCTGAACGGCGGCCTGCGCAGCCTGTACTTCGAACAAACCGACGACCTTGCGCTGGAACCCCGCGCCGCCATCAACTGGCAGCCGGCAGCCAAAAGCACTATCAGCCTCGGCTACGGCATGCACCACCAGACGCAACCCCTGCCTGTGTTCCTGTTCCGCAGCCAACTGCCCGACGGCAGCACCGTGCCCACCAACGACAACCTGGGTTTTACCCGGAACCAGCACCTCGTACTCGGCTACGATTTCAAACCTGCCCCCAACTGGCGCCTGAAAGCCGAGGCCTACTACCAGTGGCTGAGCCATGTGCCCGTGGACGCTTACCCGTCCAGTTTTTCCATCCTGAACACGGGCGCCGATTTCATTTTCCCGGAACGCGGCGCGCTGGTAAACGCCGGCACCGGCACGAACGCCGGTATTGAACTGACGGTGGAGAAGTTTTTCAGCCGGGGCTGGTACGGCCTGTTCACGCTCAGCCTGTTCGACTCCAAATACAAGGGCGCCGACGGTGTGGAGCGCAGCACGGCGTTCAACGGCCGGTACGTGGTGAATGCGCTGGCGGGTCGCGAGTTTCCGATCGGCAGCAGCGGCCGCCGCTTCCTCACCCTCGACACCAAACTGACCGCAGCCGGCGGGCGGCCCTACACGCCTGTCAACCTCGAGGCCAGCCGGGCCGCCGGCAAGGAAGTCCTGTACGAAGACCAGGCTTTCAGTCAACGCCTTGACGACTATTTCCGGTGGGACGTGAAAATCGGTTTCCGCCTCAACAGTGCCAAACGCAAACTCTCCCAAACCTTTTTCCTCGACTTTCAGAACGTGACCAACAACAAGAATATCTTTGCCATGCGCTACAACACCGTCCGCCAGGAAGTGGGCCGCGTGGATCAGATCGGCTTCTTCCCGGATATTTTATACCGTATTGAATTTTAATAATGCGCAAGTGCTTCAAAGACGTTACCGGCTTCGACGATCGGATGGTGCTCCTGATCGGGCTGCCGCTTTCCAGCATGCTCATCTCGCTGCTGCTGTTCAGCGACCAGTATGTGGCGGGCAACTGGCCGTTCCTGAGCGTGTGCATCCCCATGTCGTTTGCGTACACCGGCACGTTCTGGGTGGTTTTGCGCTGGACGTACTACGAGGTGAAGGGACGTTACCCGGCCATGAGCGACATCGGCAAGCGCCTGTTCTGGATGCTGCTGGCGTTTTTGGTCGTGTATGTGGCGGTCAATGTTGTGCTGGGCACGCTGTTCTCGGTGATGGGGCTGGATCATGGACAAGAACCGGTACCTGTGGTGAAATTTATCTCTGCCCTGCTGGTGTCGGCACTCGTCATTGCCACCTACGAGGTACTGTCGTTTTACCTGCAACTACAACGCACTGTAGCCGAAAAAGCCGAACTGGAGCGCCGGAATGTGGAATCCCAACTCGAAGGCTTGCGCAATCAGGTGAATCCCCATTTTCTGTTCAACAGCCTGAACACGCTGGTGTACCTCATCCCGGAAGAACCGGAAAAAGCCGTGCGTTTTGTGCAGCAGTTGAGCAAAGTGTACCGCTATGTGCTGGAAAGCCGCGACGCGCGCATCATCCCGCTGCAGGAAGAGCTGGATTTTCTGCACAGTTACGTGTTCCTGCTCAAGGAGCGTTTCGGGGAAAACCTGCATGTGCACCTGCGCGACCTGAACGGCCATTCGGACGGCGGCATCGTGCCGCTCACGCTCCAGATGTTGTTTGAAAACGCCATCAAACACAACGTGCTTTCCACCGAAAGACCGCTCACCATCGAGTTGTTTGCCGAAAACGGCCGACTCGTGGTGCGCAACAATTTTCAAAAGAAAAACCAGGTGCTGGACTCCACCGGCGTGGGCCTCGAAAACATCCGCGCCCGCTACCGGATGCTGACCAACCAGGAGGTGGAAACCATTGTGTCCAGAGAGTACTTCACCGTATTACTGCCGATGATATGAAAATCCTGCTCATCGAAGACGAACTGCCGGCGGCCCGGCAACTGACCCGCCTGATTCAGGCGCACATGCCCGGAGCCGCCATTCTCGAAACGCTCGACAGTGTGGAAGGTGCCGTGCGCTGGTTCCGGGCGTTCCCGGCGCCCGATCTGGTTTTTATGGACATCCAGATCGCCGACGGCCTCAGCCTCGATATTTTCCGGCAGGTGGACGTGTCGGCGCCGGTGGTGTTCACCACTGCCTACGACCAGTATGCTGTGCAGGCCTTCAAAGTGAATGCGGTGGACTACCTGCTCAAGCCCGTGGACCCCGACGATTTTACAAAAGCGCTGGACCGTGTGCGCGAGCGCCGTGCCGCCGGCACGCCTACTTTCGACCTTCAGGCACTGGCGGCACATTTCCGCCCGCCCGCGTACAAGGACAGGTTTCTCGTCAAGTCCGGTCAGCACCTGACCTACATCGCTGTATCGGACATCGCTTTTTTCCGCTCGTCCGACGGCCTCACGCAGGCGCACCTGTTTTCCGGGAAAAAATACTTCGTAGACCATACCCTTGACGAACTCGACAGTCTGCTTGATCCCGCCCGATTCTTCCGAGCCGGGCGGGCCATGGCCCTCAACTTGCAGGCAATCCGCAAGATTCACCCGCACTTGAACGGCCGGCTCAAGGTGGAAACCGAGCCGCAGGCGCCCGAGGACGTGTTCGTGAGCCGCGACCGCGCGGGGGCGTTCAAGACGTGGTTGGGTGGGTAGGAATTTCACAACCCCAACGCAGCCCCTTCCCCCGGCGCGAATCACACAGGCCCCCTGCCCTCAATCAGGCGCAGCAGGTGGCCTTTGGTTTTCATGGAAGTATCGGAAACGTACAAAACTGTTTGTCCGGCAAAGATTTAGTCTTTCAAAAGCGCGCTGCGATTTGCCTCCAGCCACTGCCGGAAGTTCATCAAAGCCGGGTTCAGTTTCCGGGTATTTTCCACATTGCGTGCTGCGCAAAAATCGGCTTCGAAGTCGCGCTTGAATTGGAACATATTGCCCATGTCGTCAGCACCCGGGAAACCAAAGCTACGATAGACTTCGGGGGAGATGGCATTGTAGGTGACAGGCTTGCCCATTACCTGACTGAATGCAGCAGCCATCTCGGCGCCGGTCAGGTGTTCGCCGGCAATGCCAATGGTTTGTCCAACAGCAGCGGCGCCGGCCTTGAATATGCCGAATGCACACCGGCCAATGTCCTCTGCGGCAATACCGGGCAATTTGGCATCGCCCATCGGGAACGTGATGGCGAGGTTTCCATCCGGACCGGCGCTTGGCGCCATGCCGATGTGGATGAAATTGTCCCAATAGAACGATGTATTTAATAACGTGACTGGTATGCCACGATCCAGGAAGAAGTGATTGGCTTCGCCTTTGGCATCAAAGTGCGGCACATTGTACTTGCCCAAGAGTACGGGCATTTGCCCACTTCCGACGGGAATGGTTTTACGTGTGTCTTCCAGCGTGGACCAAATCACATGCTGCAACCCGGCGGCAGCGGCGGCGTTGGCCATCGTTTCGGCCTGCGCGAGTTCTTTCTCCGGAGAGAAATGTTCCCAGAAATTGGTGATGCAAAATGCGCCGTAAGCCCCGTTCATAGCACGCTCGACGCTTGCTGAATCGTCAAGGTCGGCTGCAACAACCTCCGCGCCGGCTGCGGCCAGCGCCTTTGCGGCATCCGAATCCGGCTTGCGGGTAACAGCCCTGACTGCGAACCCCGCAGCGGGTTCAGCGAGGATAGCGCGGACTAAACCGCCGCCTTGAGCGCCGGTAGCGCCAAATACCACTATGAGTTTTTTGCTCATGAAATTTTAATTAAAAATTTAATTAACAAATAGTTGCGAAACAATCTACTGGAACAAAGGCATCAAAAAAAGGTTTTTCCTTTTCTGGTTGAATGGTCATGAGCCAATTTCCCGAACGCAGCCATGCCCCCTCACAACCCCAACTCCGCCCCATCCGCCCCATCCTCCCCGGCCCGAATCATAAAGCCCTAGCGATGGAACAGGCGCGGCATGGCTACCCGTCGCCCTCCGCGAGATCATTGCCGTACATTTCCCGAAAACGCCGCCTCAATTCCCGTATGCCTTCGCGGGAGCCGTCCAGTTTTTTGCCGTTTGTCAGGGAAACACAACTCGCCGCCGGATTGAGACTGGCGATATGCCGAAGATTGACCAGATACTTCTTGGACAGGCGGAAAAAACCGCAACGGGCCTCTAGCAAGTCAGCATAGTGCCCGAGGTGCTTGGCCGAATATATTGACTCTGTTGATGCGATCAAATGTACATACGAGATCGTTTCCTTGGCTTCGAGGTAGCCAATGTCGGCTACACTGAGGTAGCGGATTTCGCGGTTTCTGCCCAACACCGGTATTTTCTCCAACGGAGGCGGCGCAGCCGCCATATTCATCTGAACCAACCGCCGCAGGTCATCAAGTTGCCCGTGCAGGTCGTGGCGAATCAGGCGGTCCTGCACTTTTTTAAGCGTGAGACGCAAAGCCTCAAAGTCAACGGGCTTGAACAGATATTCCACGGCAGATTTTCGCAGCGCCTCCAGTATGAACGCCGAATCGCCGAACGCCGTGAGGAACACTAGCGCCGTGCGCTCCATCAGCGCGGAATCGAGGCTGTCCAGCAGCGTGAATACGGTGCCGTCCCGCAGTTCGACGTCAAGCAGCCCCAGGACGGCCGGTA
>CAYMQY010000080.1:0-317 GCA_964392655.1 uncultured Saprospiraceae bacterium | reverse complement strand
CCCCTCGGCGATGCTCTCGGCCTCGCCAACCACCACGGCACCGGGCCAATGGACGGGCAGTTGGGTGCGGAGCAATTCCCGCACCTGCGGATTGTCTTCAATCAAAATGATGCGCATACATTTTTTTGATTCGAATTGTTGCGATAGTGCCGTACGGTGTTCGGGGCCGGGTGCTGCTCTCGGCACGGAAACCCATGCTGTGCAGGTAGCTCAGTCGCTCCCGGAGCAGTTGGCCGCCACGGGAACGGTGTCGGCGTGGCGCGGGTGCGGCGGCGACTGTTCCGACACCGTTATCTTCCACCGTTATGACAAGATTG
>CAYMQY010000079.1:2944-16943 GCA_964392655.1 uncultured Saprospiraceae bacterium | reverse complement strand
CGGCGCAACTCGTTCACCACTTCGGTCATCACTTCTTCAGCAGATTGGTCGCCGTGGTTTGCCAGAATGCCCATCAACACAAGTTCCGGCTTGCCGGTTTGAAGAAACTCCCGATAAGAAATTTCTTTGATCCACACGAGGCGAAACCAAAAATCGTGGTTCGTTCGCTGGAGTCGGGTTGCCATTTTCGGCCGCTTTTGGCCGAGAAACAGCACTATCTGCTGCAAGTCACATTCCGGGTATTGGGGAAGAATCAGGCCGGAGTAAAATAGCAACCGGAAAACCATTTGCGCATCGTCACCGGTTTGCACCTCCAGTTGAACAATAGTGTCGGCTTGTCCTTCTATTCGCAATTTGCCCACAAAGTCTGCCTTGCGTTCAATGGTACGCTGGAACTCAATATGCAGCGGCTCAAATGTTCCGGCAGGCAGTTTCAGGATTTCCACTAATAGCGCGGGCAACTGGGCGCGAACCGTTTCCTTGAAAACTTTATCGTATTGATTGACCTCGGTTTGTGTCTCGGTTGTAGACGGGTCAGGTTTTTTCCGCATGATTGGGCTGGTATTTCTGCGAACAAAGTTGACGTTTTTTATCTAAAAAAATCAACCCGGACGGCCGGAGTTTTTCCTGATACCCAAATATCAAGTCACTCGTACTTAGCCAGCGCCTGCCAGTACCGCCGCACCTGCGCTTCCAGTTCGGGCGTGACGTGCTGCCGCAGTTCGATCAGGGCCACTTTCAGGCGCACATTGGCGCGATAGGCTTTGAAAAAACGGAACAACTCCAGGTCCTCGGGTTCGGGAATCACCTCCCAGATTTGGCGGTAGGCTTGCAAAAATGCCTCCGCCAATTCGGTATGCCCGCGGGCTTCGAGGTCCATACACAGGAAGGCCAGTTCGTTCAGGATGTCGTTTTGTCGGAAGTGCGCGTTGAATTCGATGCAATCGAACACCACGGGTCCGTCGTTGAGCAGCATGATATTTCGGGTGTGCAGGTCGCCGTGGCCGTCCACCCAGAAACCTTGCCGGGCACGCTGAAGGAGCCGCAGTTCGTGCTGCTCCAGAAATTCGGGCAGGCTGCTGCGCCAGCGCTGGAGCGTATCTGTTGCCTCCGACCCGAGGTGTCGGGCGATGTCGGCGCCGAAGCGGTACAACTCGGCAAAGTCGGCCCAATAGGTTGCCGGGTGGCATTCGGGCGGATTTTTCAGCACTGCCGCGCAGTGAAACGGCGCGAGTACGGCAGCGAGTTCTGCCATGTGCCTGCTTGTCACCTGCCCGGCAGCGAGCAGAATATCCATCTGGCGGCCATTGTCCATGCGACGCATTTGCAGGGCATAATCTACCGGAGCGCGTTCGCCGGCACCGATCACGGGCTTGCCGTTGATTTCCGTTACCGGCAGCACGCCGAGATACAGGTTGGGCGCCAGGCGGCGGTTGAGGCGCAGCTCTTCCTCGCAATAGTGCTTGCGTTTTTCGAGGGTACCAAAATCAAGAAAACCAAAGGTCACCGGCTTCTTGATTTTGAAGGCAAAATCGGGGGTCAGAATTACCCAGGAAATGTGTGTTTCCACGAGTTCCGCCGGGGTTTTGGTTCCGGGAAATGTCCCGTCGGCGCAAATAGCCCGAATCTGGTCAGTGGTCATGGTGCTGCAAGGTGTATTGGTGCAAGGTTTCCGCGAGGGATTCCACCGGTTCATCGGTATCGGTCCAAAGTTCGAGATGCGGCTCCGTCCAGGGTTCGTATTGGTCCCGGATTTTTTCATAAACCGAAAAATCAGCCTCGCTGTCGGGACGCGGCGTCAGCAGGCGGCGCCGAATGCTGTCTTCCCCGGCGCGTACTTCCACCCGAAACACCGGTACGCCGAGCGCCTGTGCAACCGCTTCAAATGGCGCGCGAATTTCCCGAAGAAAAAACGTACTGTCAACCACCGCCGTTTCGCCGCCGGCCAGCACCTCCCGCGTACGCGCCAGCATGGCTGCATACACCTGCTCCTTGTCGCCGGGTTGGTAATGCCCGAGCAGACCGAGTTCGGCGCGAATCAGGTCGCTGCTGATGCGCGTGCCGCCGTACCGCGCAGTGTACACGCGGGCGAGGGTGCTTTTGCCGGAACCGGGCAGGCCGGAGAGGAGGAGGAGCATGGGATTGATTCGATTAGTGCCGGAGGATCAGTATCGGGGGCGTGCATTGCCGCAGGGCGGTATTGCAGGCCCGGAGCAGGTATGTGCCGGGCGGGATGTCGTGGATTTCAAGTGTGTGCGAGGGATCGGACATGATTTCCCGGCGGATGACGCGGCCGGGCAGGTCGGTCAGGGTCAGTTCGAGCGGCCCTTCGGGCAGTTCCGGACTGCGCCACTGGATTTGCAGGGTTGTTCCGGAAACGGGATTTGGAAAAACCTCCAGTTCGTTTGCAGCACTGCCGAACGGCACGGCCACCATACCCAACAGTGCGGTGCTGCCGTCGAAATCGGTTTGCCGAAGGCGGTAGTAATTCAGGCCGGGAAAAGGATCGGCGTCGAGGTATTGATATTTTGAAAGTTGCAAGGCCTGTCCAGCACCGGGAATTTTCGCAAGGGGCTGAAAGGCTGTGGCATCGCGGGAGCGTTCGAGGGTAAAGTATGCGTTGTTGCGTTCGGTGGCGGTTTCCCATTCGAGCAGGACACCGTCGCGTTGGGCAGCGCCGGTGTATTTCGTCAGTTCCACCGGCAGTGAGAGGGTACACGGTCCGGCGGCGTAACAGGCAGCGGGCAGAGTGATGCCGAGGCAGGCCGGGCTGCCGACAAGGTCCATCGGATCGGGGCCGCAGGGGTGATCGGGCAAGCCGATTACGTAGTCGGCGCCGGCTTGTTCGTTGGCGTTGAGCGCGCGTTTCACTTGTCCGTTGGCAATAGAACGGTGCAAGACAGCCGTCACGTCCACAACGTGCGACAACTGATGTCCGTGGCCGAGCTCGTGAAACACAACTGTCTGAAAGTCATAACTGCTACCGGGTATGGAGGCAGGGTTGTCGCAGAAATACCAGTTGACTCCGCTTTGTCGCAGATTGAGGTCCACCTCCGTGACATACCAATACAAATTTCCGCCATTGAAACAACCGCCGTAGTAGCTGTACGCGATTCCAAGTGTACCTGCCGGCAGCGGTGAGCCGACGTCCCAGGTAATGATATTAGTACCGTCGGACGCCGGACTATTAATTCCTGAAGTACTGGTGGAAAACACCCAGTTGACGCCTGACGTGCAGCGCCAGGTGCGCATGGCGCGGCCAATGGCGTTGACGGCGTCCTGATTGGACGAGTTGCACAGGTTGGTGCTGAGGGTGAAGGTCATGCCGCCGTTGCCGTTGTCTTCCACAAGGTTGGCGCCGTATTTTATGTCCTCGTACAGGATGTTGGTGTGGGCATATGGCACCGTCAGGCTGGTCGAACTGGTGCCCGTAGCGCCACCCTGATCCACCACCGTGATCACCCCGGTGCCGGCACAGGCGAAGCCGACTGAGGTGGACGGCACAACGACTTCAATCTGGGTATCCGTCCAGGAAAGGATATCGCTGGTGTCAATGGAAAAAGCCGAACCGGAGTTGGAATTGATAAAACGTACATGCCCCGGACCTGCACCAAAACCCGAGCCGGAAATGGTAAGTGTACTGCCTGTGCCCGCAGATACCGAAGTGGGCGAAAACGACACCACAACCGGCGCCATTCGGCCTTCGGCAACCGGAGCCAGCGCCGTGCTGCCGGGCACTTGTTCGACCAGTTCATGGGTGGCGTCCTGTACTTTTTCGCGAAAAGCGGCAATGCCGGCCATGGGGTGAAACGGATGCTCCACGGTGTTGGCGCTCAGGTTGTAGCGGAAAAAACCGTGCGGGGAGCCGTAGTTTTCCCAAACAGGCATAGCCACCGGCAAGTCGCGCGTGGCAGGTATCAGGCAAAACAGCCCGACATCGCCGGGCGTGTACTGCACCAGTTCGGACACGAGTTCCATGCGCTCGCCGACCCTGCCGCCGCAGGTCACCACCTGCAAAACCGGCTGTGCCAGATTGCTGCCTTTGTACACGGCCGTCAGTTCGACGGTGTTCAGGGTGTAAATGTGGCTGCCGGAATTATCCCACAAACACTGCTGCGCCACCACCCTGCCTTCGGCTACAATGCCGGAGCGCTGGATGATGTCGGCGAAAGGAAGTTCGTAGAGTTGTGCCTGCAGAGTACCTGCAACGAGGAGAAGTCCTGCGGGGAGGAATGATGGGAAAGAGAAGCGGTGCATGGATTAAGCAGTTTGAATTTTGAACAAACGTAAGGCTTATTCTTGAAAAACTCATTCCGAAACCTGTCTCACTTTTGTCCTCAAAAAAATTGATCCTCAGGTGAGTCTCCCGAACACATACGCCATTTCCGCCGCTACCTGCCGGCAACGGGCATCGTACTCCGCCTCCTCTTCCGGGGTTCCGTCGGCGTTTTTCGGGTCGTTGTAGGTGATCGAAAACCGTTTTTCGGCGCCGGGCACGTAGGGGCAGTTTTCCTCGGCCTGCGAGCAGGTCATCACGGCGGCGAAGCCCTCAGTGGGGTTCGGCGCCTGGTCGTACACTTTGGAAAAAGCAGCCATCGGGTTCACCCCGTCGGCGTATTGCAACAACAGCACCGGGTTTTCGCCCCCGGTGATTTGTTTGGCCCGTATGCCTGCCCGCTCCAAAGCCGCCACGGTACGCGGGTTGCAGGCGGTGGTTTCCGTACCGCCGGAGTAACATTCCACCGGTGCTATGCCGAAATGCTGCGCCGCCACCTGCGCCCACACTTGCCCGAAATGGCTGCGCCGCGAGTTGTGCGTGCAGATGAAAATTAGCCGCACCACCTCGCCGGCAGCCTGTTTTTTGGAAATATACTCAGCCAGCGGATCGAGCAGGGCGCGGCGCTCGGCAGGGATGTCGGTGGGCAGGGCGGCGAGGTAGCGGTCGAGAAAACCGAGTTTTTTCCGGTCCGGCATGGCTGTTTTTTAACAGGCAAGGTTACGGGAATGCGGGCGGCTTTGCCTTTTCCGGCGGGTAGAATTTACGGAAAGTTAATCCGGGATTTACTGCCTTACCAATTTCACCGTCTGCCATTTCTCCCCCTGCTTCCGCAGTTTCAGCACATAAAACCCGGGTTTCAGGTCGCCTGTCCAGAGGGCTTCGCCGCCGGAGAGTGTGGCGCTGCGGATGCGTTTGCCGGCGGCATTGGCGATCTGCACCTCCACCTTGTCGTCGGCCTGTACGCCCGAAAAACGCACCCAGGAACCGGCCGGGTTGGGATACACCCCGATGGCCGTGCCCGAGTCGGTTGTCCCGCCTGTGGACGATACCGCTCCGGCGAACAGCCAGACGTACGCCGCCGGGAACTCGCGCCGCCAGAACCACTCCGAGTGCTGGCCGTCGGCGGGTGTGACGATGTATTTTTCGTTGTTGAAGAAACCTGCCGTGGTCATGGCGTTGGCTACCACCTGCATGTTTTGCGTCACGGAAGCCGGCTCCTGACCACCCGCGAGAAAGTACACGCGGGCCTCGCCTTCGCGGGGGTTGGCCGCCACGTGGGTGGCCGGATTGTTGCCGCCAAACCAGAAGGCAGGCGAAAAAATGCCCGCCCGCGAGAACACATCCTGCCGCTCCGAAAATGCGTACATCGAGATGAGGCCGCCCATACTGCTGCCCATGATACCGGTGGTGGTGCGCCCCGGCAGCGTGCGGAAGGTGCTGTCAATGTGCGGTTTGAGCGTGGCGGCGATAAACTCCACGTACTCGTCGCCGAGGCCGCCGGCGTTGTACTCGGTATTCAGCCAAGGGGAGTACTCGTTCAGGCGTTCGCCGCCACCATTGTCAATGCCAACCACGATGCAACCGTAGTCGCCCTGCTGGTGCAGGGTGTTGAGAGATTCGTCCACTTCCCACTCACCGGAAAAACTGGTGTAGGCATCAAACAGGTTTTGCGCGTCGTGCATGTACAGCACGGGGTATTTTTTGGTGGTCGTGTGGTAGTCGGGCGGCAGGTAAATCCAGATGCGGCGGTTGCGGTTGAGTTGGGGCATGTAAAAGTTGTTGGACAGGATGCTCACGTTCGACGTGGCGGTGGTATTGCTGCCGCCGAGGTCTTCCCAGGAGAGAATCGTGAGGTTTACCGTGGTCGGCTGGCCGGAGTAATTCAGCACGCGGTCGGGCAGGTAGCCGCCGGTGGCATTGCCCTCCACGCTGGCCCAACTGCCACGCGTGAATTTGAATTTCACCTCACCCGCGGGCGGGTTCAGGGTGATGCTGTACTGGCCGTTCCCGAGGGGAGCAAGTTTCGTGTTCGGGTCGCCGGGCGCCCAGTTGTTGAAGGTTCCGACAGCATGGATGTTGGCGCCTGCCGGGGTGTTCATGGGGATCGAGGTAACCTTGAGGGTCAGTTGGCTGAAAGCCTGGGTGAGCAGCGCAAGTACGCCAAGGAAGGTCAGGAAGGAGAATCGGAATGGGTGTTGCATGGGCGTGTGTTTGTTGTTAATTCGAATTTTATGCTTCGGGGCGATTCAACCCCAACTCGGCCCCTCCCCCAAATGGTAGGGGAGACTTGATTCCCTCCGTAGCGGTTGTCGCGGTGTTCGCTACGGCTCCCCTCTCCCTCTGGGGTGGGGTGGGGGGGGGGGTTGAACCGCGCGCGGCAGCATGGCCAGATTCTTGATTTTTAAAAAAATTCGAAACCTGCGTGCGCGGCAAAGTCGAAATCGGGGCCGCAAAAGTAGTCAAAAACCGCCGGGCACACAGGGTTTCCCTGCAAACCCAGCGGCAAAAGCGGGCCGGGCGCGAATCTTTTCGTTTTTTTGGCCCGCACTAAATTTCACCACCGCCCTACCATGCGCCTCCGGCTGTTGCTCCCGCTCCTGCTCTTTCCATTTGTCCTGCTTGCCCAGACCGACTCGGCTTCACTCCTTCTGACACCCGAGCGCCTGCTTGACACCAACATCCAGACGATCCAGCGCAGCCTGAACAAACGCAAGGTGGTGTCGGCTACCCGTTCGCTCGAAGACGTGGATCAGGTGCCGTTCACCGTGTGGGTGGTGACGGCACAGGACATCCAGCGCAACGGCTTTGTCACCCTTGGCGATGTGCTGCGCGCGGCGCCGGGCGTGCGGGTGTCGCAGCCCGGCAACGCCCTCGAAGGCGAAACGTTCCTGCTGCGCGGACTGCCCGGAAACCGCTACATGAAAGTGCTCATCAACGATGTGCCGATAAAACCGACCGCCGCACCGGGTATGCCCATCGGCGCCCAACTGCCCATCCGGCAGGCCGAACGCATCGAGGTGGTGTACGGTCCTGCTGCCGCCATTTACGGCGACGGCGCCTGCGCGGGCGTGGTCAATATCGTGCTCAAGGAAAACGAGCGCCCCATTTTTACCCAGGCCGACCTCTCTTTCGGCAATTTTGGCTACAACAGCCTCGACCTGATGCTCGGCGGCAAACTGTTTCAGGACAAAAACATCTTTCGCTTCAGCCTGTACGGCAGCAGCACGGTGCGCGAAAGCACGGATTATTTCTACGACGACAACCTGTTTGAAGCCAAAAACTACCTGCCGTTCGGACTCGACACCAGCCTGTACACCGACAACCGGAATTACCGCGCCCGCGATCTCGGCGACTCTGTGGCCCGCACCGCACCCATTCCGCACGAAAGCCGGCTGCTGGGCATCAACCTCACCTGGCGCGGCATTCATTTCAACTACAACCGCCTCACCCGATCCGACCACAGCAGCCTCGGCCTCAGTCCGCTGGCTGCGTCGTACGCCAACCCCTCGAACCGCATTGCCGAACAGATCGAAACGTTTGCGTTCAGTTTTCAGCGTAAACGCAATGAGCGCACCACCACCAACACGCTCTCGATTCTGCGCTACCAGGTGCAAAGCAGCTCGTCGTTCACGCCGGTATTCGACCGGCTCAGCGCCGCCATGTACTACGCGAAAGCGCCCCAACTGACGACCGATGCGGAAAAAAGTGCTTTGCTGAACGACCTGTACCGGCGCTACGGCTCCGACGAACGCTACTTCTCCGCCGAAGGGCTTGATGTGCGGTTTGAATCCCGCTTCAACGCCCGGCTGAAACCCACGCTCCTGTTCGACGCCGGCCTGCAGGCCAACATAGGCGGCGGCGTGCCGCCGATGGGTTATTACCCCGGCCCGCTGGAGGTTGGACTTTCCGGAGAAAGCGATCCGCCCAACCCGCCGCCTTTCGCGCCGCAAGACGACGGCTACCTCGACGCCAACGTGTTTGCCCAGTTGCACTGGCGCGGGAAAAAAACCACCATCGTGGGTGGTTTTGCCGTCAATGCCGCCTACGAAAGCCCCGTAGCCATAGCACCTCGCTTCGCACTCAAACACCGTCCCGACAGCACCTGGACGCTGCGCATCAACTACGCCGAAGGGTTTCAGCGTCCCTCCGTGTTCAGCCGCATTCAGACCTACCGGGTCAGCACCGATACCGTCCGGGCCGAGCCGTTTGACCACGACCTTACCCGCAACGAACGCATTCGTTCGCTGGAACTGGGGGTACGACGCTACTCCGGCAGGTTTACCACCGACATTTTGTTTTTTTATCAGGAAGCCCACAACCTGACCCGAAACGGCTACCTGCGGCAGATCGAAAACGGCTGGCGCTATGGCTTCGAACAAACTCCGGGACTGGCGATGGCGCTCTGGGGTATTCAGGGCAGCATCGGCGACGACATACTCGATTTCGACTTGTCGAAAGATACCCCGAACGAAGGAGAGATTAGCGCCAATATTGAATTTTACTTCCAGTACTCGCGCGGGCGGGAATGGTTTGGCTACGGCCTGCCTTCCACCACCGACGTGCGCAACTACCCGCGCTGGATCACCCAGTTCCGTTTATCGCTGCACGCCGAAAAGTGGGATTTCATGGTGAGCACTGCCAGCAACAACACCATTCTCGGCGGCACAGAAATTTATCGTGACCAGTACAGCCGAGCCGTCACAGACGCGCGTTACCCCACCTACCGTACCTGGGATACCATGCTCCGTATTTACTTGAGCAAGCACTTTCTGGCCTATGTGCATGTGCGCAATATCTTCGATCGTCAGCACGCAGGTATTGACGCTACCGGCACGCCCGACGACCTGCTGTACAACCCGCAGCCCGGGCGTATGCTTCGTTTTGGCGTGAACTACGACATGAACTGAATCGGCTCCAGGCCGCTGAAATCCGGCACAATGCGCACTACATGCCCGAAGCGGGCAAACTCTTCCGGCGTATGCGTGGTAGTCACAATTACAGCGGGCATGCCGGCCCGGCGCGCGGCTTCGGCGCCGGTGGGCGAATCTTCAAAAACAAGGCAATGCTCCGGTGCGAGGCCGAGCCGATCGGCCACAGTCAGAAAAACCTCGGGATCGGGCTTGCCTTTGGTTACCTGCGAGGCGTCCACCACGCTGCGGAACAGTGGGTGCAGGGCGAGGTTATCCAGCACAAATTGTACATTTTCAGGCGGCGCAGCCGAGCCGATACCCATCGGGATGCCATGAGCGGCGGCGGTTTGAAGAAACAAATCAAGGCCGGGCACGAGTTGGAGTTCGGGCAGGAAAATGCGGCGGTACTCGGCTTCCTTTTCCCGGGCGATTTGCCGCCGCTGCTCGGGCGTGAACCGGCCACCGAACAGCCGTTTGAGAATTTCCTCGTTGATGCCGTGGATGGTCTGGCGGATTTCCTCCAGGGAAAGATCGAGGCCAAGTGCGGCCAATTGGCGCTGCCAGGCGCGGTGGTGGATCATCATGTTGTCCACCATGGTGCCGTCCATGTCGAAGATAAACCCGCGAACCATTGTTTACTTCAACAATTTCACCCGCACGGCATTGGGGCCTTTCTGGCCCATTTCGATCTCGAAGGTCACACGGTCGCCTTCGCGAATAGTGCCTGAGATCTGATTGATGTGGACAAAAACGCTGTCCTTGCTATCGGCATCAATGATAAAGCCGTAGCCTTTCTCGTCATTGAAAAATTTTACCGTGCCGGTGCGTGTGACTTCCTCGGGGGTGTCGTCGCGGAAGGGCACGCCAAGCACGATGTCCTCGGCGCGGATCACCTTCTTTTTGGCTGGGTCGGGAGGTGTGCTGCTGAGGTTTCCGTTTTCGTCTACGTAGGAAAACATTTCCTCCAGCGTCTTCGTACCGCCTTTCGCTTTATCAGCCTTTCGCTGCTCTTTGCGCTCCAGTTTTTCTTCGTTTTTCTTTTTGCGTTTTTTCTCTTTTTCTTTTTTGTTGAACGAGTCTTGCGATTTTGCCATGCGGTGTGTGGTGTGAAATCGGGCGCCGGCGGCGTCCGGTATGGGTGTACTGGTGAAAAGATAAATGGCGAAGCCATTGGGTAAATCGTTCACAACCTGATGTTTGCAGGAAAACGGACGATTTGCGGCCACGAAGATACGGGAAAGCCGGACAGGCCGCTCGCTTCAGGGCCTTCCGGCTACGAAAAAACATCGCCCAAATCCTGCCATCCTTTGACCGTTGCGTCGCTGCGCAGTTGGGATTCGGTTCCGCCGTACACGAGGAAAGGGCGGATTGTTGATCCGGGCGGGGCATGTTTTATGTAAATCCAAGTTTTGATTTTGGATTTACATGAAATTATTTCACCGCCGCCAATTCCATTTTCCGCCCCACAACCCCCGTCGCGCATCCGAAAAAATACTCCCGGTATTCGACGTTTAGCCCCGTTTCCTGCAGTATTTCCTGAAACCTCTTGCAAGTACCAAAGTTGATGCAGTACCGCCCGAGCATGCTGTATGTTTCCGTGTTGCCCAAGAACAAGGCGCCAATGACGGGTATGACCCATTTCAAATAAAACAGGTAAGGCAAACGCAAGAGCCACCATTTCGGAGTTGAAATTTCGATTAAAGCCAACTGGCCACCAGGTTTCAGTATCCGGTTTATTTCGGCAGCCAGGTGTTCCAGTTGCGATTCAGAAAATGTTTTCAGCCCAAAAGAAGACACCAATACATCTGCCGATTCGGACGGGAGGCTGTTTTGAAGGATATTTTCTTGCCGAATCTCGACAGGCCAGGCGGGGCGTCTCGCCAGACTGACGGCAGCGCGCCTGTTCATTTCCGCAGAAATATCCACCCCCAGGAGGCACTCCACGGCGTGGCCGCGACTCAGGATCAAACCCCAGCACTCGCCCATGCCCGACATCAGATCGTAGACGACGCGCGTATCGGCGCTCCAACGTATTTCCTCTACACATTGTCGGCGCCAGCGTTCCGAAAAACCGAAGGAAGCCAAATAGTTGACTACGCCATAGGTTCTGGCCATCCGGTCGAACAGATTGCCGACGAAGGCCGCGTCGTATATGTTTTCTGAATTCATGGTAGTGTGATTGCCCCCACAGCACCCCGCCGGATGCGAGTTGCGTGCAAAAGCCATGTTATTCCCCCGCAAGCAACAACACTTCCCGACGCAACGAATCTCCAAGGTAAAAACCCGCCACATTTTGAATTTCATCCAGTAAAGGGGCGACCGCAGGCATCAATTTTCTCTTTTTTGCCTCCAGCAAGACACCAAGAACACCCACTGTTTTGATGCCTAGCCGATTGGCGACTTTCCAGCCCTTTCGCTCATCAATTAACAAAAAATCCGCCTCCAGTTCCTGTGCGAGAACAATGGCCTCGCTTTCGCCGGGATCGAGTTGTTTGGAAAGGTCACTCACGGCGGTGACGTCTCGTGCGGGTCGGACAATCAACCACGAAGATTCCTCCAATTCAGTCAGATCGTATCCAAAATCTTTCAATCTGGACAGTTCGGCAAAGACTCTGGCAGGAATGACTACTTCACCAAAAAGTGCATGCAAAAGACTCAGTTTGCCAATAGCAAACAAGGTTGATATCGGTGAAGTATCACTAACGACAAGCATCAAGCGGGATTTAGATGACGGAGGTCTTGCTTGAGTTCCTCAATTCCGTAATGAAGCGGGATTTTCCGCTTGGCAAGTTCTTTTTGAAAAATTAACTGCGGCAAATCTGCCAGCGCAGCGGCCTGCCCAAGCGTGAGCAATTCTTCCCTGAACAGCGTGATAGCAAGCAATAATTTGATACCCTGCTCACTCAAGGGTGATTTTGCCAAAATGGAATCGGGAAGTTCAATAACCATGTTGTTGAAATTTTGCGTTCAAAAGTACAGGCTTTCCAGCCAATTGCAAAACCATCGGGAACTACCCTGCCACCGCCTCCCACAACACCTCAGCCGGATGCAGCGCCGCCCGCCCCGTGCCGTCCAGAATCTGGTGGCGGCAACTGGTGCCGGGAGCAGCCACCACAGCGTCGGCATCGGCCTGCCGCAGCGCCGGAAACAGCACCAGTTCCCCGATCCCCATGCTCACGTCGTAGTGCTCGCGCTCGTAACCGAAAGAGCCGGCCATGCCGCAGCAGCCGGAAGGAATGACCGACACCGTGTAGTTTTCCGGCAAACCCAGCACCCAGGCCGAGGGGTCCACACTCGCCAGCGCCTTCTGGTGGCAGTGCCCGTGCAGCAGGATGTGGCGTTTTTCTTTCGTGAAATGCTCTGGCGTGATGTTCCCTTTCTGCGCTTCGCGAAACAAAAACTCCTCGAACAGCAGGGCATTTGCGCCTAATTTTTTCGCCGCCTCGCGCTGCCCCTCGGGTACCATACGCGGGTACTCGTCGCGAAAACTCAGGATGGCTGAAGGCTCCACACCCACGAGCGGCGTCTGCTCCGTCACGAGGTTTTGGAAAATTTCCACATTGCGCATCGCCAGTTCCCGTGCTTGCGGCAGCAGCCCCTTCGAGATGGCCGCCCGCCCGCTCTCCGGGTGCGCAGGCATCTCCACCCGGTAGCCCAAGTGGGCCAGCAATTGGATTGCCGCCATGCCCGCGGGCGTGTCGTTGTAGTCGGTGAACTCGTCGCAGAAGAAAAAGACGCGGCCTTTTTCGGGGCTTTTGGGCTGAAGGTTTGCCCGTTTTTTTTCAAACCAGCGCCGCAGCGAGGGGCGCACGACGGGCAGGCTGCGCTGCGGCGCTACCCCGAGCACGCGCTTGAGCAGCGGCGCCACGGCGGGATTTTTCAGGAAAAAATTGGTCAGCGCCGGCGCATACGCCCCCAACCGGTTCAGGCTGCCGATGTGCGCAAACACCCGCGACCGCCAGGGCACGCCGTGGGTTTTGTAGTACTGGTGCAAAAACTCGGCTTTCATGCCCGCCATGTCCACATTCGAGGGGCACTCCGAGGTGCAGCCCTTGCACGACAGGCACAGGTCCATCACCTCGTACAATTCCTCGTGGCTGAACGGATTGGCGCGTTCGCTGCGGGTCAGGAATTCGCGCAGGGCGTTGGCGCGGGCGCGGGTGCTGTCTTTCTCGGCACGGGTGGCGCGGTAACTGGGGCACATGGTGCCGCCCGAAAGATCGAGCCGACGGCAGTCGCCCGAGCCGTTGCACTTTTCGGCGGCGCGCAGGATGCCGTCGGGGAATTCGAGCACGGTAGCGAAGGACTTGTCCTGCTGACCCGGCTCGTAGCGCAGCGAGGTGTTCATCGGCGGCGCGTCGGTGATTTTGCCGGGGTTGAAAATGCCGCCGGGGTCCCAGGTGCGTTTGATTTGGCGCAGCAGTTCGTAGTTTTTTTCGCCGATCATCAGCGGGATAAACTCGGCGCGCACGCGCCCGTCGCCGTGTTCGCCGCTGAGCGAGCCACCGAATTTTTTCACCAAACGCGCCATGGCCTCGCTGATCCGGTGCAGTTTTTCGCGGTCTTCTTCTTTTTTCAAATTCAGGATGGGACGCAGGTGCAACTCCCCGTCGCCGGCGTGGGCGTAGTACACGGATTTCTGGCCGAAGCCGTCCATCAGTTTTTCAAACTCGGCGATGTAGGCGGGCAAGTCGGTCACGGTCACCGCCGTATCCTCGATGCAGGGCACGCCTTTGGCTGCGCCGGGCATGTTGGATAGCACGCCGAGGCCGGCGTTGCGCAGTTCCCACACGCGTTTCGACTGCGGCGC
>CAYMQY010000079.1:0-2844 GCA_964392655.1 uncultured Saprospiraceae bacterium | reverse complement strand
GCGGCCACCACGGCCTGGAGGCACTCGGTCATGCTGCCGAAATGCGCGCACAGCACCACGTCGTGCGGCGCCGGCAGCGGCACGAGGTTCAGGGTGATTTCGGTGGTAAACGCCAGCGTGCCCTCCGACCCGGCGAGCATGGTGCAGAAGTTGAAATCTGGTCCGCCGGGGGCGAACAGGTTGCTGCGCAGCAGCAAATCCACGGCGTAGCCGGTGTTGCGGCGGTGAATCTCGGGTTTGGGAAACTGTGCCCGGATTTCGGCCTGCACCTCCGACGGCGCAAGCGCGGCGCGAATCTGGCGGTACAATCCGGCTTCCAGTCCTGTTTCCCGGCATTTTTCCTCAAATGCCGCCGGTGACAGCGCCTCGAATCGCGCTTCGGAGCCGTCGCTGAGTACGGTGTTCAGCGCCAGCACGTGGTCGCGGGTGCTGCCGTACACGAGCGAGGTGGTGCCGCAGGAGTTGTTGCCCACCATGCCGCCGAGCATGCAGCGGTTGGCGGTGGAAGTGTTGGGGGCGAAAAAGAGTCCGTGGGGTTTGAGGAAGGCGTTCAGTTCGTCGCGGATGACGCCCGGCTGCACGCGCACCCAGCGCTCCTCCACATTGAGTTCCAGTATTTTGGTCATGTGGCGGGAAATGTCCACCACGATGCCCGTGCCCACGCACTGCCCGGCCAGCGAGGTGCCGGCGGCGCGGGGAATGAGCGACAGGCCGTGCGTGCGTGCATGCTGCACGAGCGCCTTGATGTCGTCGGCGTTTTTCGGGTAGGCCACGCCGGCGGGCAGTTCGCGGAAAATGGACGCGTCGGTGGCGTAGAGGCGGCGGTGCAGGGCGTCGGTGAGAATCATGCTGGATTGATTCGATTGGTTCGAATGTGCCGATTGGTTCGATTGCGTCATGAACATGATTTTGAACGGTTATCAATGCACATTACCATCCAAAGGAGCATCAATAGATTTCCAAAAAACCGCTATTGGGGTCTTGGTCCAATAAATCAATTTCCGCTTCGTACCTGATCAGGACACGGGTAATATTTTCAGTGCTCTGATTGCCCAGGCGAAGCAATACGACTTTAGGTGGAAATCCTTTCTGAATGGAAAGATTTAAAAAGTCTTCATCATTTGTGATGATGATATAGCCATTGATTTTAGCCCAATCCCAAATGGATGTGTCGTCGGCAGGAATAGGCAAACCCGTTCGTTCTACATGGAGAATGTTCGGAAATGTAGCATTCAGACTTTTGACCAAACGCCAGGACAGGTTGGCATCTAACAAAATTTTCATGCTGCTGCCAGCATTTTAATGTTGTTTCGCTCAGCAGCAAAAGCCAGCGCCGCGCGAATATGCTCGCGTGTTAACTGCGGAAAATCTGTTAAAATATCCTCGTAAGACATATCCGAAGCCAACCACCCGAGAATATCGCTAACCGAAATACGTGTCCCTGCGATACAGGGTTTTCCAAAACGAATATTTGGATCGATGCTGATGTATTTGCGAAAGTCTTCCATGCTATGGTAGTTGTAATGCTGCAAAGGTACATGATACGGCAAGTACACTTAAAACCATTTTTACCCGCCTGTTTACTGAACAGTCAAATCATTTTCCAAAATGCACCTTCATATTCAGACCGGCGCTGAACATCAGCGCGCTGCGGGCATCGTCTTCATCAACACTTGTAAAAATGGCGTTTTCGAGCGTTTCAACGTCTTCCCGTACATACTTCCAGTTGTCGGAGGAAAGGGACGAATACTGCGGGCCGACGAAAACCTGCGCGTGCAGGCAATGTGTGGCAATGAGCCAGAAAGCGGCGAAAAAGGAGCGTTTTTTCATGTCGGAATAGTTTGTACGACAAAGATTGAGAAAAACGCAAAAATCCCGGGCAGCCTCATCGCTGGAGGACAAGGCGAAAGCCGACACGGCTGCCGCGGTCCGCCAGCGTGCCATAGTAGCGGCAGGCAGACCGGCAGCGCAGCGCGACGAAGTTCCAGCCGCCGCCACGGAACACACGGAAGGAACCCCTCCCGCCACTATCCACCCAGGCGCGCCCGTCGGTAGGCGCTTCGGAAAAACTGCTGTGCCAGTCGTCTTCCACCCATTCCCACACGTTGCCGCTCATGTCGTGCAGCCCCAGTTCATTTGCCGAGCGCGTGCCGACGGGGCGCGTGGTTTTTTGGCTGCCGTTGGAGTTGTCGATTCGGGCATTGTCGTCGTACCAAGCCACATCGGCCACACTGTTGCTGCCGCTGTACAGGTAGCCGCGCGATTTGTTGCCGCCACGGGCGGCGTACTCCCACTCCGCCTCGGTGGGCAGGCGGTATTTTTTCCCGGTTTGCGCGTTCAGTTTTTTGATGAATTCCTGCGCATCGTCCCAACTTACGCGCTCCACCGGACACTGGTCGCAGCCCGAATTCCAGGAGGGGTCATTGCCCATTACGCGCCGCCACTCGGCCTGCGTCACTTCGTACTTGCCGATGTAAAAATCCTGCACCGTCACCTCGTGCGGCGGTTTTTCCCAGTCGTTACACGCGCCATCGCGGTCGCTGTCCTTGCAGCCCATCGTGAAGCGGCCGCCGGCCACGAAGACCATTTCGGGGCAGCCATGGCACTTGGTCGGGTCGGGCGACACGAGGCCCACTTCGGGTTTCGGAGGCAGTGTTTTTGCTTTTTTCGCCTGGGCGATGAGGGCGTCCATCTGTTTGTCGCCGTCGGCGGGTTTGTCTATTTGGCATTTTTTGGCGGCCTGAAAGCGGACGATGGCCTCGTCGTACTTTTTTTCCGAGAGGTATTTTTTGCCGGCGTCTCGGTGGCGGGTGAAGCAGGCCTGGGCGCCGGCGAGGGCGGGCA
>CAYMQY010000078.1:0-17064 GCA_964392655.1 uncultured Saprospiraceae bacterium | reverse complement strand
CGCCGTGACACTCACCGCAACCGACAACAACGGCAAAACCGCGACTTGTTCGGCCACGGTGACGGTACAGGATAGTTCTTTCCCGACAATTACCTGCCCGAATCCCGTCACCGTCACCTGCGCAGCCAATATCCCTGCCGTCAATCTGGCTGCCTTAACCGTAACTGACAACTGTGGTATGCCGGCCAAAGCACACGTAAACGATGTAATCAGCAACCAGGCCTGTACCAACCGAAAAACGATCACCCGCACCTACCGTGCCACCGACGGGTCGGGCAACAGCGCCACCTGCACCCAGGTGATCACCGTGTACGACGATGTGAAACCCAACTTCACCGGAATCCCTGCCAACGTAACCGTGCAGTGCAACAGCGTTCCATCCGTAAGTTTGCCTGCCGCAACCGACGGATGCAGTGGTTCGGTGACCGTGGCGTACAACGGTCAAACTACCACTCCAGGCCCCTGCCCCGACACGTATATCCTTACCCGTATGTGGACAGCAACCGATCTGTGTGGAAATACCCAAACCGCTACTCAACGGATTTCGGTTGTGGATACTCAGAAGCCTGATTTCACAAGTACGCCGGCCAACATCACCGTGCAGTGCGATGCTGTGCCGGCGCCGGTAACGCCCACCGCAACCGACAACTGCGATGCCGCTGTGGCGGTCACCTACAACGGACAGACCCAGACCAACGGCGCCTGCCCCAACGCCTACACCCTGACCCGCAAATGGACCGCCGCCGACAACTGCGGAAACACCAAAACCGTTACCCAGCGTATCACGGTGGTGGACAACAGCAAACCCGTGTTCACGTCTTTCCCGGAAAACAACACGATCACCTGCGACGCCAACCTGCCTGCTGTGGGCAGCCCTACCGCCTCCGACGGCTGCGGCAACGCCACGGTAACCTACCTCGGCCAATCCACCACAAGCGGCTCTTGCCCGGGCAATTACCAGATCAAACGCACCTGGCGCGCCACAGATGCTTGCGGCAACAGTACCGTAGCTACGCAAACGATACAGGTTGTAGATAACAGTGAACCGGTGTTCACATCCGTTCCCGCAGCGCTGACGATTGAGTGCGGCCAATCCCTGCCGCCGCTGGTGAACCCGACGGCTTCGGATGCCTGTGGCTATGCATTCGTCACGTTTTTGGGCAACACGCCTTCGGGCAGCGGCTGTGCCGCCGACTACACGGTGACCCGCACCTGGGAAGCCGAAGACCTGTGTGGGAATACCGTTTCTGTTTCGCAGGTCATCACTGTGCTGGGGAACAGTTACGAAGAAGAAGGTGCGGAAAGCCGCAATGAGGACGCTACAAAACTCATCGTTCATCACTCTTCACTACTCGTTACTCCCAACCCGACGACAGACCGCATCTGGCTCGACCTGTCCGACTTCCCTCGCGAGGCCGTGACGATCTCGATCTTCAGCGACTTGGGGCAATTGATCTGGGAGCGCCACATCCCGGCTGTGGAGGAAGCGAAAATCTCCATCAGCCTGCGCGAGGCGGGCGCAGCGCCGGGAATGTTCACGGTGAGCGTGCGAGGTGCCGGCAAGACAGTGGCAAAACGTCTTGTGCTGGCAGAGTGAACGTCGTAAAAAAGAGAAGGGCCTTCCCGTACCTCGGGAAGGCCCTTCTTTTTTGGGGAGCGACCGCCAACTATCCCCCGCCCTCTGTATCCGGCACCTCCTCTTCAATCGTAATGCTCGTCGGCCCGGCGATGATCTTGAACTCCGTGCGGCGGTTGAAGCGGTGCTCCTCGTCGGGGCATTCCACGCCGTTTTTGCAGCGGTTGAGGATGAATTTTTCCCCGGAGCCCACCGCCACGATCCGGTCGGCGACGATGCCTTTGGCCACCATCCAGGTTTTGGCGCTGTCGGCCCGGCGCTGCGAAAGGCGCTCGTTGTAGTCGTCGCGGCCCTGTGCGTCGGTGTGGGAGGAGAGTTCGATCTTCATGTCCGGGTACTTGTTCATCAGGTTGACCAGGAACTGAAGGTCTTTCTCGGCATCCGGCAGAATGTCGGCCTTGTCGAAGTCGTAGTAAATGCTGTTCAGGCGGATCGGCTCGTCGCGCTTGACAATGCGGGTCGTGGGCTTGGGCGGACGTTTAGTGCGCAGGGTGAGTTTCTTTTCCACTTTGACGGTCTTTTTCACACCGGTGGTGTTGAACGTCACCGTATCAGGCTGATAACCTTCGCGCTCGGCGATCACGATATAGGATTTTTCGGGCAGCAGGGTGAACATGAAGTCGTTGGCCCCGGTGTTGGTTTTGGTGTCCACGCTGAGCGGATTTTTGTCCGACACGTCAATCACCTGCACCGTACAGCCGTCGAGCGGCGGGTTGGCTTTTTCGTCTTTTTTGCGCAGCCGGAACGTGGTGGCCACGAGTTCGACCTTGATGCGCTCGATTTCCCAGTAATAAATGTCGTCGCAGCAGGTTTTACTTTTGAGGTTGTTGGGGCCGGGGCGGTTGCTGACAAGGTAGCCGCTGTAGCCGTCGGCGCTACGGGTGTAGTACTGGTCGTCGAGGCTGGTGTTGATACCGGCAGGCATGGGCGCGGGGGCGCTCCATACGGAGCCGTTCCACTGGCTTTCAAACACATCAAGGCCGCCAAGCGAAGGATGGCCTTTGCTGCTGAAATACAGTTTGCCGTCCTGATAAAACGGAGTGGCCTCTTCGCCGGGGGTGTTGATGACGTCGCCGATATTCACGGGCAAGCCGAATACGCCGTCGGTTTTCCGGGTAGCGTAGTAAATATCGAAGCCGCCTTTTCCGCCGGGAATATTGGCCACGAAAAAGAGCACTTTCTCGCCAAAAAGTTCGCCCTCACAGGGGTGTTTGGCGATGTAGTCGCCGTTGACGCCGGTCACTTCCGTAGCAGCGCCCCAGCCGTCGGCGCCTTTGTGGGAAATGTAGATTTTACTCGTTTTTACGTAGTTGTTCTCCATTTCCACCCTGGTGAAGTACATGGTTTTGCCGTCGGGCGTGACGTACACGTTGCCCTGGTGCCATTCTTCGCGGTTGACCTGGGTGCCGAGTACCTTCGGCTCGCCGTATTCGCTGCCGGGCTGGGCAGGCGGGGTAGCCGTGTACACTTTGGAGTACCAGTCGCCTTCCTTGCCGTCGAGCGTGACAACGCCTTTGGCCGCGAGGGAAGTGAAATACAATTCGCCGCCGCTGTACGAGGGCGAGGCTTCCGTTTGCGGACTGTTGGTTTTTTTGCCGAGGTTATCCACTTTGAGTAATTCAGGCTGTTTGGCTTTGCGGCCCAATTTGCAACCGGCGATTTCCAATTTGCTTTTGGCCACAAGTGTCGAGTCGAGGTTGTCGGCTACGACCTGCCCGAACATGTCCTCCGCATCGGCGTATTTGCCGTTGTGCTTGAGGGTCATGGCGTACAGGTATTTCAAGTCGGGGTACATGTTGCCGCGGTCGCGCTGCACGATACGGCTGAGGATTTTTTCGGCGCGCTGGTAGTCGCGCAGTTCAAAATTCAGCACGGCGATGCGGATGTTGGCTTCTTTGTCCTTGGTGGCATCGTAGATGTCCTCGTAGTATTCCAGAGCCGCGTACGGGTTGCCGGTGGATTCGGCTTCTTTGGCCGATTTCAGCATGGCGTCGGGCGTGGAACGGTTGAGCGGTTGCGCCGACAAGTGGCCGGCGACCAGCGCCAGGAGGCCGATTATGGGAAGGATATAGTGCTTCATATTTTATTTGTGTTGATCGGTTGGACGAAAGGGAGCGAATCTCCGGTCCGTTTTTTCAGGGTAAAAAATCAGAAGCGCGGGCAAAGCACTTTGGGTTTCACCACGGCGGGTTTGTAAATTTTGATGATGTAATTGGCCGCGATCTCGAAGCCGCCGCGGTTGTTGCTGACGGTAGACAGGTCGGACGTATTGATGTCGTAAGCCAAACCGACCGTCAGGTCTTTGATTTTGGCGCCGACAATAGCGCTGATCGCATCCCCGAGGCGGTAGCCTACACCTGCACGCAGGGTAATGTCTTTCTCCTTGTTGAACAGGTAGCCGGCATGGCCCTGCACCATGATTTCGTCGTTGCCCGACATAGTCTGGAACAGGAACATCGGGCTGACCGTCCACTTGTCGGTGAGTGCTACATTGAACTGGCCATTCACCACCGAACGGGTGGGCAGTTCGGCCTGCCCCTGCTGTGCTCCACCCATGCCGCCGCCGCTGCCGAGCAGGCTGTAGTTGGGTTTGGTCAGGTGGTACATGGCAAAACCGAGGCTAAAGTCCATGGTTTTGTTCAGGCGGGACGAAAGCGTGATGCCGGCGTCAATATCCGTGTAGTCGGCATTGCCAAGCACGCGGCCCTGATCCATGCTCTGACCGGAGTTGTAGTTATCGGGGCCGATAAAGCCGTCGGCGAATTGGACCTGATTGATGTCAATCTTGCGCTGCTCGCCGCCGTAGTGGCCGCCGATGGAAATCACGGTGTTGCCCGTTTTGCCGAAGGCAAGGTGGTACGCGGCGCCGAGTTTGGCCGCACCATGCGAAAGCGCAGCGGTACCGGCCTTGTCCTGATACAGCATCAATCCGACCCCGATCCAGTCCTGCTTGCGGAAGCCCCGGATGATGGGCGCGTCAATCCAGGCCGAAGGTGTGCGGTACGGATTGTTGATCACGCTGGACCACTGGCTGCGGTAAATGCCTCCGATGCGCACCGTGCCTTCGAATTTGCCCACATTGGACGGGTTGAGGGTCATAGGCGACATGTTGAACATGGTGAAGTGGATGTCCTGCGCCCATGTCGTGCTTCCAAGGAGCAAGGCTGCAAGAAGGAAGAGTAGTTTTTTGCTATGCATACGAATTGATGTTGGCAGTTGGCCGATGGCCATTGGATAAAAAAACGATTATCAGGATGTTAGTGCAAAATTCGAGGGCAAATAAACGCATTGGTACAGTTTCCCCGGATTTGCGCCGCGAAAAATAGAGCAAAATTGGCGAACGCATCCGCACCCGTTCCTAAAATAACTTTTTTGGAAAGTTCCGGTCATTTCAGCACTTCGGCTATGGCGGCGGTGTCGAGGTCGTTCATGCAGCGAAAATGGCCTTTCGGACAGCGGTCGTACCCGATTTTGGAGCAGGGGCGACAGGGTAGTCCGGCCACCTCGAATGTCGTGTTGAGCGCCATGCCGTCGGGGTAGAACGGGTACATGCCGAACTTCGGCACCGTGTTCCCCCAAAGCGACACGATCGGTTTGCGCAGCGCGGCGGCAATATGCATCAACCCGGTGTCGTGTGTGGCCACTTTGCCCGACTGCTGCACCACGGAAGCACTCTGGTGCAGCGTCAGGCGTCCGCACAGGTCGTGTACGTGCGGGCCGGCGGCGGCGGCAATTCGCGCGCCGGCAGCCTGTTCGGTTTTCCCGCCGAGCAACAACACGGGCGCCTGAATCCGCCGGCAAATGTCTGCAATTCTCTCCTCCGGCATGCGCTTGGTGGCATGGTTGGCGCCGATGGCAAACGCCACATATTCCCCCGGGGCGACCCCCGGAGCAAGCCCGCGCACATCTACCTCCTCCGACGCCGGGATGAAATAATCCAGCCCCTGCCCGTCGTATTGGACGCCGAGGTGTTCGGCGGTGGCGAGGTAGCGGTGTACGATGTGGCAGTCGGGAAGCCGGTCTATCCCGGCATGCACGAACAGCCATTTTTCCAGGTTGAGTTTGTCGAATGAGCGGGAGGGGCGACCCAAAGCCCATTTCACGCGGGCGCTGCGCAGATTGTGGTGCAGATCGAGCACCCAGTCGTAGCGTTCGCGGCGCAGGGCCGGCAGGGTTTCCGGGAGTTTTTTTTCAAACGAAAAAACGCGATCCACGTGCGGGTTCGGCTCCAGTACGGGGGCAAATACCCGTTTGGTAAAAAAATGTACTTCGGCACCCAATTGCTGTTTGAGGCAACGCGCCACCGGGGTGGTGAGCACGATGTCGCCGATGGAACTGAAGCGGATGAGCAGGATTTTCATCAATGATGAATGATGCATGATAAATGGAGCCGAAACGCAGGAGCAGGGTTGAGGGCAAAGGTAGCGGTAGATAAGCGCGATTTTTTCATAGTTACCGCGCAGGTGTGACGCACAGCCCGCCCTTCAGTCTAATGCCGCCGAATACAAATTCCTGAAAACTTAACGCCTGTTTTCCCTGAAAGAGCCTTAACCTTGCGCAATCAATCCTTTTCAACACATTAAATACCAATTCCTATGTCAGTAAAAGCAAAGTACCAGAGCGTGCTTGACCTCGGTGAAACCCTGAACGTCACCGATGGCCGCGTGGAAGAAACAGCAGGCAAACTCAACGTGTGGGGTACCGTGGAAACCCAGTATGAAAAAGATCAACTCTGGGATGCCATCAAAGCCGTCGGCGGCGACAACCCCTCCGACATCATGGCCGACATCAAAGTGGCCAATACCGCGTACTACACCAAACATACGGTAGCCAAAGGCGAAAGCCTCAGCAAGATCGCCCAGCACTACTACAAGGACATGATGAAGTACAAGGCCATCTTCGAAGCCAACCGCGACATCCTCGACAACCCCGATCTGATCCATCCCGGTCAGGTGCTGACGATTCCCAACCTGTAAGTACCAGCAGGGTTTTTGTACTATTGCAGCGGCAGCCGGGAATACCGGCTGCCGCTGTTGTTTGTCCCCATGCGCGTCCTCCACCTTTTCGATTATTACCTGCCCGCCACGCTCAGTTGGGTAGGCCGCCTGCTGCTGCACCTTTCCAACAGGCTGGAGTCGGAGAGCCAACTCAACACTCAAAACTCAACACTCAAAACTGTCTCCGTAGGGGCGCCCTGGATCGTGGACAATGCGTTTTGCCATCCCGATTTCCAGTTCTACCGGTCCCCGCTGCAAATTCCCGGCTTGCTTGATGCGAAAACGGAAGACCGACACCCGTTCTGGCAACGCCTGCTGACCCGTTCGCAGCGGTTTTTTCCAACGTACTCGCCGTGGCTCTGGCGGCAGCTGCGGCAACACCCGCCGGATATTCTGCACGCCCACTTCGGCCCCACCGGTTGTTTGTATTTGCCGTTGGCAAAAAAACTGAACCGGCCTTTGGTCGTCACGTTTTACGGGTTCGACTACCAAAAACTGCTGCACCAGCGGCCTGTTTTTCGAAAAAAATACCGGGAACTGTTCGCGGGCGCCGCGCGGGTGATCGCAGCAAGTCTGCTCTGGCAGGCAGAACTGGAGCGTATGGGCTGTCCGCCGGAAAAAATCGCGCTTGTGCGTCCCAGCCCCGATCTGGAGCGTTTTCCGTTTGCGCCCCGCACCAAGCCCGCCGGACGGCTCCACCTGGTGCAGACCGCCACTTTTACCCCCAAAAAGGGCTACCTCACCACCCTCGAAGCCGTGCGACTCGCCCTGCCCGATTGTCCGGGCCTGCACCTTACGCTTGCCGGCGAACGCTACGACGCAGCGCTCACCCGCCAGGTGCGGGAATACATCGGGCAACACGAACTCGAATCAGCGGTAACCTGGCTCGGCCCGGTGGAGCACGGAAAAATGCCCGCTTTTCTTGCCGGATTCGACGCGTTCATCCACCCCAGCCAACGCACGCCCGACGGCGACCACGAGGCTGTTTGCGTTGTCCTGCTCGAAGCGCAAGCCACGGGGCTGCCCGTACTGGCCACCCGCCACGGCGATTTTCCCGACCAGGTGCGGCACGGCGAAACCGGCCTGCTCGTGGAAGAAGGCGATGCACAGGCACTTGCCGAAGCAATCCGTACATTTTACCGGATGGAAAACGAAACGTATCAGGCCTTCCGCCGGAACGCACGCGCGCTGATGGAACAACAATTCGATGTGCGCCGCAGCGCCGGACAACTACTGGAAATTTACCGGGGAATCAGGATGGAACAATACCCGCAATAACTGGCCTAAACACTCATCGCTCTTCACTTATCGCTCATCACTCCTCACTCCCAAACGCCTTGATGGCGTCCCGGTATGCCCGGTATTTTTCCCAAAACGCGGGAATACTCGAACTTGCCAGGGGCGAATTGGAATTGAACAACACGCAGATGCCGATGCCGTCGCGGCGGTCGAAGGCGATTTCGCTGCGGAAGTTGTTGACCGAACCGCCGTGGTAAATGATGGTGTCGGTCCCGTGCGTCAGCACCCGCCAGCCCATGCCGTAGTGCGGCTCCATCGGCTTGCCCCAGCGCCGGTAGTATCGGCGCTCGCCGTCGGTTTTGACGTTGGGGCGGAATACCTCGTCCAGCACCGTTTTGGACAAAACCTCCGGACGGTACCCGAGCAGCGCAATGAGCCACTGGCCCATGTCGGCGGCACTGGCGTTCACGCCGCCTGCGGGCACGGCGTTGTAAAATCGTTTGGTGATGGCGGTCGGTGTCAGCCCACGGCGCCGGGTGTATGCGTGCGGCAGGGCGATATTCGGATTGCGCTGCATGCTAAGCCAGTCTGCCGAGGCCGTACGCATGCCGATGGGTACAAAGATTTTTTCGGTGAGCAAGGTCTGGTACGACTTGCCGGTGGCGCTCTGCATGGCTTCGCCGACCAGGCTGAACGCGGCGTTTTGGTAACTGAACACCGTGCCCGGCATACCGCGCAAGGGCAGCCGTGAAAAACGGGCGGCAATGGTGCGCATGTCGTACCCGGCTTCGATCAGGTTGGTGTAGGCGTGATACGGCAGGCCCGTGGTGTGGGCCAGCAAATGCGTAAGTTGCACACGCCCGGTATTGTCGGGTTTGGAAAGGGCAAATTCGGGCACATACTGCACGATTTTGTCGTCCCAGTGCAGCACGCCTTCCTGCACAAGCATGCCCGTCAGTACACCGGCAAAGCCTTTGGACAAGGAGCCGATGCGGAAAACCGTATTTGCGTCCACCGAATCTTTCCGGTTGCTCACCCGCAACCCGTAGCCGCGCTGAAAAAGCACCACGCTGTCCTGCACAATCACCACCGCCGCGCCGGGCGACCGGGTACTGCTCATGTTTTCGGAAAAATATTGATCGAAATCCTCCACGAACGAGCGCAAGTGCGGGTTGCGCAGGGCCGGAGCCGAGGACGACAGGTAGCGGTAAGCGTCATTTTCCTGCGACGTGACATTCGTACACGCCTGGGCAAGCAACAGCAGTGGAAAAACGAGCAGTAGTGTGCGCAGCGAAATGGGTCTCATACGCCGGCAAAGATATTTGTTCAATTGATTCGATTGATACGAATGTTTCGATTGGTTCGATTTTGACAGGATGGGACACGGATGCCACGGATGAGACACGGATTTGCACAGATTTTTCTTTTTGTTTTTTAAACTGTGCAAATCCGTGTCTCATCCATGGCATCCGTGTCCCAATCCTGCTCGCAGGTGGGGTTAATGCACCACAATTTTCCGCAAGAGCCTCCCGCCGCCGGCTTCGGAAAGCGCCACCCAGTACAGCCCCGGCGCCCAGGCGGAAGCGTCCAGACGAATGCGTTGTGCACCAGGGGCCAGTTCGCCCGACCACGGCACCGCCACTACCCGACCGGTAGCGTCGAACACTTCGGCCCGCACGTCGGCCTGTTTTTCAAGCACAAAATCCACAAGAAACCAGTCGTGGGCGGGATTCGGGTACACGTGTATTTCGTTCAACGGGCCGCTCGCTTCTGCGGTCGGCGTGGGATTCAGCCCAGCAGGAAGCGGGACAAACTGATCGAGATACAGGCGGTACTCGCCCGGCCCGAGCGGGATTTGCGTCGTGGCGCCAGTCACCTCCAGCGTGCTTCCGGAATAGTACTCGTACCAGGTGCCGGTATGCTGGAACGTAGCGGTAGCCGTGGTATTCGTCACGCCCACATTGGCCACCACGGCGACATTCATAGCCGGGCTGTTCAGGTAAATGCTGCGCACCTGCCCGTTCCCGAGGTTCAGTTGAAAATCGGAGGTTTCGAACACGTCGTAGTTTTTACGCAAATGCAGCAGGGCAGCAGTCACATCGTGCAGGCGGCGGCGGTAAGGGTCGGTGAGGTAGTCCCAGCGGATGGGCTTGGGGTCCACGCGGCATCCGTTGACGGTGCCATCTGGGCAATAGTTGATGGAAAAATCGTAGCCCAGTTCGCCGAATTCCCACAGCATTTTGGGGCCGGGCACGGTGTATAGCAGGTTGGTCAGCAGTTCCAGCCGGCGCATGGCCACGGGAAGTGTGCGTATGTTGTGGTTCGGGTTTGAGGTATTCCCCTCCTGAAAACAAGAGTAGGTAATCCGTTCTTCGTCGTGGCTTTCTATGTAGCCGATCACATGCGGCACGTTCCAGCCGCGTGTTTTGTGCGAAATCCAGCGCAGGTCGGCTCCAATACCTGCCGATGAACCGAGGGCCACTTTGTTGTAGTCAAAATGCAAATTTCCCCAGAGCATCATGCCGTATTCGGCCAGTTCCTTTTCCTCGTCGTTGTTGGCAAAATGTTCGAGAATGACGTAGGCATCGGGGGTTATACCCCACACAAAATTGGCGTAATCTTTCAGGATGGCGATTCGGGAGCCGTCGTACTGGCCCCATGCGCCTACATCTCCTATGGTTATTTTCTGGGTAAACCCCTTGGACAAGTCGAAACGGAAACCGTCGAGCCGGAACTCCTGCAGCCAGTATTGCAGGCAATTTTTCACGTAAATTTTGGTCAGGGCGCTCTCATGGTTAAAATCCAGAAACACGTTGAAATCATGCTTGGCCGTCGGGTTCAGCCAGGGGTTGTTGGCTGCCGGGCGGTTATTGGCGGCATCCCAGTAGAGTTGCGCCAGCGGGCTGCCACCGGTCACCTGGTTGAAGACCACGTCGGCAATGACGGCCATGCCGCGGCGGTGGCATTCGTCCACGAGGCGTTTTAGCGACTCGGCGTTGCCATAATATTTGTCCAGCGCCTTGTGGAAAATCGGGTTGTAGCCCCAACTGATATTTCCCTCAAATTCATTGATTGGCATGAGTTCGATGGCCGTCACGCCGAGTCCTTGCAGGTAGTCGAGCGTATCGAGCAGGGTGGCGTAGTCGTGGTCGGCAAGGAAATCGCGCAGCAAAAGTTCGTATACGACGAGATCGGTTTTTTTGGGGCGCGTGTAGTTGGTTGTCTGCCAGTTGTACGGCTGCTGGTCGGTTTGCAGCACCGACACGTAGCCGGAGGTTTTCCCGACGGGATACGCCGGCATGTCGGGGTAAGTCAGAGGCGAAATGAAGCCGTCGTTCCACGGGTCGAGCACGAGCGTGCTGAGCGGATCGGCGATGCGCAGCGTGCCGTCCACGAGATACTGGAACCGGTATTGTTGTCCGGGTGTGAGGCCGGTGAGTTCGAACCACCAGATGTTGTTGAGCACGTTGCGTTTCATCTGGTAAGCGTCGCTGGGCGCCCAGTTATTGAAGTCGCCGATCAGGTGCACCACCTGTTTGTTGGGGGCGTAGAGCTGTAGTCGCACGGTTTGGGCGTCCACGTAATTGATGCCATAGACCGTGCCGGCAGGCGGGTTTTGCGGCGCCTGCGTCACCGGCACGATGTAGATAAAACTTGAGGTGTCTTTGTTTGCGCCGGCATCGGCCACGAACTCCACGTGGTGTACCCCCGATGTTGCGGTCAGCGTGGTTTCGAGCAAGGTGCCCGAGGCGTTCGCTACCTGGTTCCCGTTGTCGTACAAACGCAGGCTGGCGCTTAGCGACGCGGCGGCCCGCACGGAAATGTTGCCTCCGGCGGTAGCCAGTACCGGGCTGCTCGCCGGGCTGAGCAGCACCGTTTGCAGGCCGATGTTGTCGGGGTACACCTCGTAAAAAATATCGGCGCCGCTTGCTGCGCGCCCTACGTTGGAGCCGTCGGTATTCCGAAAAACTAAGGCGAGTTTAAGCACCGTTTCGCCCTGCGGGATGCCGAAAAACGCGCGAATATTGAACGCTTTGGTCCACAGGTTTGGCCCGACGTTGGTCATTGCGCCGTTCGGGTCCGCCACACCCCAGGTGGTTTTCACATATTTCCAGTCGGCAGGCGAGTTGCTCTGGTTCGTGATGACGCCCATGTGTGCGTACACCGGCGAGGCGCCCGCGAGCGCACCGTTGCCCTGCGTGGCGTCAAACGTGATGGTCACGTCGTCGTCGGTTTTCGGGAAAACCGGCAGGCAGGTCACCTGACTTTCCACAACAACAGGTAGCATCAGGAACAGTAGTCCCAATACCAGCGCACTGAACTCGTACTTCGCAATTCGTAATTCGTACATCCGTAGCGGCATGGTGAAGATTGTTTTTAAGTGCCGAGACTAAATGAATTGATAATTGAAACTCGGTCTTTCGAAGCAATACTTCGCTATTTTTTTCAACCGTAGCGCTGCTATGCGCTCAAAAAATGCCTTGTCATGCTCCAAAATCCCTTCGTTTCATTTTATCAATTCATTTAGTCTCGGCACTTGGTAAAAAAAAATCCCATTTCACTTGTGGTGGCAGTGAAACAGGATAAGGCGTTTTTAACAGGGGTCAAATAACGGATGTTTCGGCCTTTCGGCCAAACCAGGCTGGAAGTTTTTAGCCCTTATGCCGAATACAGGCCAACGACGTTGCCTTCGGTATCGGCAAAAAAGGCAAACTGGCCGTAGCCTTCGCCGATCGGTGTTTTGGGCATCACGATCTGTCCGCCTGCGTCCGGCACGCGATTCAACACGTTGTTCAGGTCGCTGCCGCCGTCGAGGTACACCTTCGTGCCGGTTGTGGCTGGCACATAACCTTCGCCGTGGCAGATGCAGCCGCCGATGCCTCCGCCGTCGCGGTCGTGCGGCAAGATACCCATCCGAATTCCTTCCATCGGCATTTCCGGCATTTCGTAGTCGAAAATGGCCGAGTAAAACGTTTTGGCGCGCTCGAAGTCCTGAACGGGGATTTCAAACCAACTGATGGCATTTTTTGTCATTTCCATAGATTAACTTTTTTGTTTGGTGAACGAATTAATTGTCGGGCAAAGGTAGTTTTCGGGCCCAATAAAAAACAAATTGTTTTTATTAAATTATTTTAAACATCCCTGCTCCTGAAAAACGCGCTTGCGCCACACACCGGCAAAAGCCGACGCTGATGTCCCGGGCGGAGTGCCTACTTTTGCCGCCAAAACAATCTACGCAATATGCTCCGGTTGATCCTGTTCGCTTCCTGTCTGGCTTTGTGTTTTGCACAGGGCTGCATACAACCCGTCCGCCTGAAACTCACCAACGGCAAAACCGGGCTGGACTCCACATTTTATGCCGGCATTGCCGAAAACCCGCAAGCACTGGATTTGCGCAAGGCGAGGAAACTGGCCAGAATAGTAGTCGGTGATTACGGCGTGACGCTGGACTGCCGGTACCACGACGTCCTCGGCAAAGCCACCGATCGCGCGCGCAAAATCGGCGGCAACCTGTTGGTTATCACCGAACACACGCGCAACACCGTCAAGTCGAACTGCCACCGCATCAAGGGCGAAGTGTACCTCGTGTCCAAATTAGAAGGTATGGAAGACCGCATCTGGTGGCATCCGCAGCGGCAACTGCTTCCGGGCGACCTGCGCGGCGAGCGCGACAGTTTTCCCGCCACCGGTCTGCCGCCTGTAAAGGTCGAAATCACCGGACGGCTTGGCGGCGATTTTTACAACGAAGCCATCGGCCGTACCGAAACGATTTTTTATTGCGACAGCACCTTCCGACCCGCCGACCCGCAACGCGCTGCGTTTGCGCTCCGCCGCGCCCAGGTGTACTTCGATCTGGCGGAATTGCATGCCCGGCGACTCAAGGAAGCACTGGCCGCTATCGGCCCCGACCTGCCCAAACTCACCGATCAGATTCGTCCCCTGACAACACGCCAGCAGGAACTCCTGCGCGCCGAACTGGCGACGTTTGAGTCGGAAATTATTGGAAAGAATGCCGACGATGCACTCTCCCGCCGGGAAACCCACATCAAAACGGAACTTGCCGGACTGGAACAGTACGCCGGGGAATTGGTGGTGGATTTGCGGAAAAGGAAGAAATCCTGACGTGCGTAAGTAATCTCACAGAGGCTCACAGAGTTTTTGTCTTTCCGAAGGAATCCGTCCACTCTTGATCGGCAAAAAACTCTGTGCCCTCTAAAACTCTGTGAGCCTCTGTGACACTCCCACACCCTCGTCAAAACTTCGGGCAAAGAATCTCCTCGTTTTCGTACTCGCCGAGGTAGGCCACTGAAATTTCGAAGGCACCCTGTCGCTGGCTGAAGCCGAGCGCGCGCGGGTTGATGTCGTAACTGATCCCGAACACGACATTGCTGACCTCGAAGCCCACCAATGCTACGACGGCGTCGAGTCCGAAGCCGTCGTTGTTGCGCACCGGACGTACCCAGCCGCCGAGATGCAGCGCAGAACTGCCGTATTTGCCGATGGCAGTGCGGAAGTTGGTGCCCACGTTAACCTGGGCATGCGGGCCTTGCTGGGAGTACAGCACCCGCGGCAGCAACGAAGCGCGGGTACTGCCGAGCGGGATATTGGCCGAAAGGTGGCCGGAAATTTTGCGGTACAATTTTTCGCCTTCCACACCCTGGCGGTAAAACGAGATATCCGGCTCAACGATGTGGTGCAAGGCCACGCCGGCGAACAAGGCGCCGCTACGACCCAACCGCGCGGAGTAGTTCAGGCCGATATTGAGGTCGGGGTAGGCAAAATTGTTAGCCGGAAGCACCTCGCCTGTGGGTACATCATACCCTGTGGAGCCGTTGAATTCGTCCTGAAAATTCAGGGAGGCGTAGTTGATGTTGCGTTGGGTCAGGCCTCCTTGCACGCCAAGTGTCAGAAACTGCCTGCCATCTACATCGAGCGCCTTGTGGTAGGCCAGTGAAATGGCGATCTGGGTGGTACTGAAATCCACCACATTCACCTTGTCGTTGAAAAACGCCAGGCCGAGGCCGATGGCGTCGTTGGTGGTGGTTTTACCGGGCGGATCGAAACGCAGGTCGCCGGCGACGGCGAAAGTACGAATCGGTTCGTCCAGCACCTTTCGCCACTGATCGCGGTAAATGGCGCTCACCCGGTAACGCCCCTCGAAGGCGCCCGTCAGGGCCGGGTTGAGCATTTGTGGGGAAGCGTAGAACTGGGTGAAATGCTGGTCCTGAGCGATAAGGCTGGGGGAAACAGTTACCAGGAGGGAGGCGAAAAGGAGAATTTTCTTCATGCGCGAAGGCAAAGGTTTAGGCGGCCGGCGTCAGCGTATGCACCGGCCACTGTAATCAGTTGGGAGCATGAACGCACGTTCGGGATGTTTCATTATCACAGGTACTTCGTGGAGTTTTTCTCCACCAGCACTTCCTTGAGCTCTTTCAGGAAAACATACTGCTCGGGCAAGACGCGTTTGAACGCTTCCTTGACGGCAAAAAACGCGCCGCGGTCGAGGTCGGGCAGCAGGTTGCGGATGCGCTCCCGGGCTTTTTCTTTGGCAACGCGGTAGTCTTCGTAGATGAGTGCGCGAAGGGAGGGAAGTTCGTGCCAGTCAGCCTCAATGGCAATGGCCTTGCGCGAAGTGCCGTTTTCGTCGGTCACCGGCTCCAGTTCGATGCAGTTCGCCTGAAGCAGTTTTTCCGGGGCATTTTCACCGGCTGTCGGCGTTTGCCAGTTCATTTCTTCCGCCACGACCTGTTGGTCTTCATTTTTTACCAAAAAAACCTCCAGGCCGGACTCCCGTACCCGGTAGATAAACAGGTCAACTTGTTCGTTTGCCGGCATTTGCTGTGTGTTGAAACGGTTTGTTCGACGCTAAAGAAACACAATTTGTCCCCTTTGGTTTTTTGATCGCGGCAAAGGTAGAAAATATTGCCGTTGGCGGACGGTTATTGGCAGCCGGCTTTTTTCCATCAGGAAATAACGACACCGACTTCAAAATGTCAATAGCCTGATTTTAAGCGCTCTTTAATTGTATTTCAAAGGCTTGGTTCGGGTAATCAGATACCTTTGCGCCTGTCTTTTTCTTGAGTTGTCAGTTGTGCAAACTATCCCTTTGTCATTTTGGAAAAATCTGTCCGCTCTACGACGACTGTTTACGGAGAGCACACCCTTAGCGCAGACGGATTTCTCCAAAATGACAAAATCGCAGTAACATGCCATATCCTCTGTTTCAATGATGAAACCTGCTTCTTTGCGAATTACTCTGGTATCCGTCTTCTTCCTCGCCATCGCTCCGGTTTTCAGCCAAACCCTCACCGATTCTCTGAAAAACGAAACCCTGCGCGAAGTATCCATCCGGGCCGAGCGCGAAACCATCCTGCGGCTGCCTGCCACGCAGGGCGCATACCTGTGGGCCGGCAAAAAAACCGAAGTCGTCAGTTTGACCAACATGGACGTGAACATTGCCGAAAAAACACCGCGACAGGTATTCGCCAAAGTGCCCGGCCTGTTTGTGTACGATATGGACGGCACGGGCAACCAGACCAACATCGCGACACGCGGCCTCGATCCGCACCGCGGCTGGGAATACAACATCCGCACCAACGGCCTGATGACCAATTCCGACCTGTACGGCTACCCGGCCAGCCATTTCAGCCTGCCCTTCGAGGCGGTGGAACGTATCGAACTCGTGCGCGGTACCGGCGCACTGCAATACGGCGCGCAATTCGGCGGCATGCTCAACTACGTGGTCAAACGCCCCGACACCACCCGGACATTCAGCCTGGAATCCATCAACTCTGCCGGCTCCTTCGGACTGCTCAGCACGTACAATGCCGTCGGCGGACAAATCGGAAAGTGGCAATACTATGCCTTTTATTCCAAACGCATTTCCGACGGGTACCGCGACAACAGCGCTTCCGACTACGACGGGCAAGGCCTTGTCCTTCAATTTTCTCCTTCGGAAAAACTGACGCTAAAAGCAGAAATTTTCCGCTCCAACTACCTGTACCGGGTTCCCGGGCCGCTCACCGACGCGCAGTTTGCTGAAAACCCGCGTCAGGCAACCCGCTCGCGCAACTATTACAGCCCAGAAATGCTGCTGCCGGCCCTGTCTGCCGAATGGCAAATCGGTCCGCAGACGCGGCTTGCGTGGACGGCTTCCGCCGTTCTGGGCGAACGCCGCAGCGTGCAGTTCGA
>CAYMQY010000077.1:0-17175 GCA_964392655.1 uncultured Saprospiraceae bacterium | reverse complement strand
TATCGTGCTAATGTCCCAAACATTTAGGTCGCACGCCACCCCGTTCAACCCGCTCAACCCGCTCAACCCGTTCACCCCCCGTTAAACCCGCTCAACCCGTTAAACCTTCCAACCGGAAACTGTTCACCATTGGCAAATGCGTAATCTTTCCCGAAGATTTTAAGCGCACCTGACTTGGTTGGTATTTGTTCGGACAAAAATGCCCAACTTTGGCACTCCTAAAAAAGGTCCTGTTTTAACCACGCTTTTACCGATCAATACCGATTGTTTATGCGCATACTCGCAACCCTGTTCACACTGTTTCAGAGTGTTTTATTGTTTTCCCAAACCGCCGACGTAGCAACAGGCTGTGCGCCGTTGCAGGTCAAATTCACACCGCCATCCGGGGTCGCTTCGTTTTTTTGGGACTTCAAGGACGGCGCCACCTCCGTGCTGGCGAGTCCGGTCAACACCTTTTCCACGCCCGGCACGTACAATGTGGAATTTCGGGAAACCCCTGCCGGCCCCGTGGTGGGCACCATAGTTATTACGGTGTATCCCAAGCCGGTGGTCGGGATAACCGCCGTGCCGGAATCGGGCTGCATTCCGCTAAACGTACAATTCACTGATACGACCCAATTAGCCGGCGACATTCAGGTACTCACGCGCTCCTGGGTTTTTGGCGACGGCTTCAACGGTACCGGCCTTAACCCCACGCATACCTACGGCGCCGTGGGGGCTTTCACTGTGTCGCTCGAACTGACCACAAATTACAGCACCTGCAACGTCACGCAGGCATTCCCGGCACGCATCCGTACCGGAATCCAGCCGGTAGTTAATTTCAGCACCGTGCCCACACCGGCAGTAGCATGCGCGCCGCCGCTGAACGTGACGTTCACCAACACCACCACCGGCGGCTCCGGTACGCTGACCTACGTCTGGACGCTTGGCAACGGCAATACGTCCAACCTCGTGGATCCTCCGGCCCAGGTGTACAACCAGTTGGGCACGTTCAACGTGACCCTCACGGCTACCGACGCCGTGGGCTGTTCGGCTACTATCACCAAAACGGTGAAAGTCGGGCCGCCGTCGGTCGGCATTTCGGTGCCCGATACGGTTTGTCTCGGCGAACAAGTGACCTTGGGCAACTCGTCGGATCCGGGCATTTACGCCTGGACGTTTGGCGCGGGCGCTACACCTTCCACCTCGAATGCACAAAATCCACAGGTAACCTTCAACGCAGTTGGTACCCAAACGATAACGCTCACCGTAACTTCGGTCGGCAATTGCTCGAACACCGCCACCAAACAGGTGTATGTGGACGAAGCCAACGCCAATTTCACCGTGTCGCCGACGTATTCGTGCACCGACCCGACGGTGTTCAACCTGAACGCCACCTCGCCTTTTGCCACCGAATGGTTCTGGGAATTCAGCGACGGCAGCACGGCTACGACAAAAAGCCCGACCTACACCTGGACCACTCCGGACAAGACAGGCTACACCCACTCGGGGCTTTGGCTCGATACCATCCGCCTTACTGTGACGACGTCTTCGGGTTGTTCGGCGGACTTTATCCGGGTAGATTCAATCTGGCGGCCCAACGCCCGGTTTATGCCCGATGTGCAACACGGCTGTGCGCCGCTGAGTGTGGTTTTTTCTGACAGCAGCATGTCCCGCGAGCCAATCGTACAGTGGACTTGGCTGTTCGACGACGGCACGCCGCCGCTCGTGGCCAACAACGACAACCCGGTGACGCACGTGTTCACGACTCCCGGCGACTACCGCGTGCGCCTCGTTATTCGGAACAGCGCAGGCTGTGTAGACACTTCGTACTTCGTCCTGATTGAAGTGGGCGAACCGATTCCGGGCGATTTTTCCGCTGATAAAACCGAAGTATGCCCCGGCGATTCGGTGCATTTTACCAACCTGACCACCGACCCTCGGGTGGACGGCTGGCATTTTTCCTCGGAAAACGACCAGCTCTGGCATTGCTTTCAGGATGAAAACCCGACCTGGGCATACACGCAGGAAACGGGACCGCTGAGTGTGTCGCTGACTACGGAGTACAACGGCTGTTTCGCTACGGTGACAAAGGACAATTTTATCCTCGTAAAAGGCCCGATCGCGAAATTGCACTACCAAACCACCTGCGACAATACGCTGGAATTTAAATTTACCAACCTGAGCATGGACGCCGATTCGGTAATGGTGTTTACCGGCGATGGCGACAGCACCCTGGTGGATACCTCCTTTGTACACCTGTACGATTCGTCCGGCATTTTCACCGTCATCCTCCGGGCGTCAAACTCGACTTCCGGGTGCCCGATTTCATACGACACGGCTGTGGTGTATCCGACCATGCTGAAAGCCATGTTTGAACTGCCTGACACCGTTTGCGGTGGCGATCCGCAACTGTTGGACGCACGCATGTCCACCGATGTAAATGCGGCCTGCTACAAGGGCTACACCTGGTATTTCAATTTTCAACGGCCTATACGTACAGATCAGGACACCTTGAGTTTTGTTTTCGGGCCTTCCGGCTTACAGACGGTCAGCCTCGAAGTGGAGGACATCAACGGCTGCAAGGACACGCTCGACACGGAAATATTCATTTATAACCGCTTCCCGAATATAACCGCCAGCGACCTCAGTATTTGCATACCCGACACGGTTTCGTTCACGGATTTGAGCCTTGCGGATGCCGGTATTGTCAGTTGGGAATGGAATTTCGGCGACGGCGGCACCAGTACGGCGCAGAACCCGACCCATGTATTCAACACCTTGCCGCCCAACGGTACTTCTTTCGATGTTTCATTGCGCTTCGAAGACGGATATGGATGCCCGGGTTTTGCCAACATTGCGATCAGTGTGTACAAACCGGTCAGCAACATCATCACCCTGCCTTCTCCGCCGAATATCTGCGTGGGTTCGAGTGTGGCGTTTGCGGCAACGGATTTCACCAGCCAGGGTTCCAGCCTCTCGTGGCAGTGGAATTTCGGCAACGGCCAGACGGGAACCGGACAGGGCGGCTCGGCTATTTACAATACTGCCGGACAGTTTACGACCAAATTAGTGTACACGGAAATCGCCACCGGTTGCAAGGACTCCACCACAGTTCCCGTGAATGTGCAGGATTTTCCGCAGGCGAATTTCTCCAGCACGGTAGACGGCGACCCGATTATTTGTTACCCGAAAAACGTACTTTTCACAAACACCTCCACCTCCACAGCGCTCCCGCTATCCGTCACCTGGATACTGCAAAACGGTAGTATCGTGACTGGAGGTCAGGCTGCTACGGTATTTTCGGAGGGCGGCACGGATACGATCAAGATGATCGTCGCTACGCCTTTCGGTTGCAAGGACACGGTGGAGCGCGTCTTCACCGTAGTAGGGGTGGACGGCGATTTTGATCAGGATAAAACCCTGATTTGTGTGGGTGACTCCATTCGGTTTACCATCAAGGACACGATGAACGTCAGTTCCTGGTCGTGGGATTTTGGCGACGGCAATATGGCCGGAAAAGTAGACCCGGTGTCGCACCAGTATAATTTCCGACCGCCGAGCAACACGACCATTGCCAAACTAATCCTCAAGGGCGAAAACGACGCCTGTACGCAGATCATCGAGCATCCGGTGAATTTCTCCCCGGTACGGGCCGACTTTTCTGCCTCCTTGCCGGCCTGTGCGGGCGCTTCGGTGGCCTTCACCAATTTGTCTACTCAAGCCGACCAGTCGCTGTGGAGTTTTGGCGACGGCACGCCGACTTCGGCACAACTCAACCCGGTACACATCTTCGCCAACGAAGGCAATTACCTTGTCAAGTTGGTGGTGACCGATTTGCCCCTGGGCTGTGTGGATTCGATTACCAAAACCATTTCGATTACCGGTATACCCGGTTTGCAATTGTTTGGTGATACCATTTGTCCGGGCGATACGGCGCTGATCGGCATACTGTCGCCGGCATTGCCGAATGCGACCTTTGTGTGGTCGCCTGACAACCTGGTTTTGCAGCCCAAAAACGACGATGTGGTTCGTGTGAAACCAACGCAGACCACAAATTTCAGTGTTCAGATTATTGACCCGGCGGGTTGCCGCGACTCGGCTTCGGTGACGGTTTTTGTGCCGGTGCCCTTCGACGGCGCAGCGGATTTCGATACTATTGTGGCCAAAGCCGAGCCGGTGCTGCTGCCGGTGGTGTTCGATCCGAATTACGATTTCACCTGGACGCCGCTCAACCCGGGCGACCCGCCGCTGGTGACCTCGGACACCACCGTGCTTTACACCCTGACCGTGGAGGACAAGTGGAACTGTACCGAGCGCGAATATGAGTTTCTCATCCAGATTGTGCCCGAGGTGGTATATGCGCCCAATGCATTTACCCCCGACGGCGACGGTAACAACGATGTATTTCGTTTGCTTGCCGACGGCGACGAGGAACTGGTGGACGTGCTCACACTTCGGGTGTACAGCCGCTGGGGTGAGGAGGTGTATCAGGGGCGCGGCGCTCTGGGCAGTATCGGCTGGGACGGCAAGCATAACGGCGAGCCATCCCCGTCGGATGTGTATGCCTGGTGGGCCGAGGTGCGTTTCCTGACCGGCAAAACGGTCATGCTGAAAGGCGATGTGACGTTGTTGCGTTAAGTTCGGTACTTTTGCCGATCTGGCTATGAAGTGCAAATAACGCGAGCCGTTCATCACTCATCATTCATAACTCATCACTAAAATAATGATTCTCAAAGGCAAAAAAGGCATCATTTTCGGCGCGCTCGACCAGCATAGTATCGCCTGGAAAGTAGCGGAACGTTGTGTGCAGGAAGGCGCACAAATTGTACTGACCAATGCCCCTGTGGCCATGCGCATGGGTGAAATCAACAAGCTGGCCGAACAGTGCAACGCGCCGGTCATTCCTGCCGATGCTACCTCAATAGAGGACCTGGAAAACCTGTTTCAGAAAAGCATGGAGCATTTTGGCGGCAAGGTGGATTTTGTGCTGCACTCCATCGGCATGTCGGTAAACGTGCGCAAAAACAAAGCGTACACCGACCTGAACTACGAGTGGATGCAAAAAACGTTCGACGTGAGCGCCATTTCGTTTCACAAAACCATGCAGACGATCTGGAAACTTGATGCCATCAACGATTGGGGCAGCATACTGGGGCTGAGTTATATCGCAGCCCAGCGCGTGTTCCCGGATTACTCCGAAATGGCCGAGTCGAAAGCACTGCTGGAGTCGTTTGCACGCAGTTTCGGCTATCACCTCGGCACGGCTAAACATGTACGCGTGAACACGATCTCGCAGTCGCCTACCATGACTACTGCCGGCCAGGGAGTCAAAGGATTCAAGGAGTTTTTCGACTATGCCGACAAGATGTCGCCGCTCGGGAATGCGCCTGCCGAAGCCTGTGCGGACTACTGCGTGGTGCTGTTCAGCGACCTGACCCGGTACGTGACCATGCAGAACCTGTTTCACGACGGAGGCTTTTCGACGATGGGTATGAACCCGGCGCTAATTCAGTAGGCTTCCTGATACCGAAGTACGACCCGCCATGAAAAAGAAAAAACCTGCCCGTTCGAAATCCGAACGAGAACACGATCATTTTTTCAGGGGTGTCTTTTCCGTGAAGGAAATGGCAACTGCGCATCTTCGCGATGCGTTGCCTGCCAATCTGGTTTCCGATTTGCAACTGGAAGCGCTCGTGTTGTTGTCCGAATCATACGTAGACGGTGACCTTAAGTCCAACTTTTCAGATGTGGTGTGGCAGTGTCCGCTTCGTCTTGGTGGTACGGTCAAGGTCACATTTTTGTTTGAGCACAAAAGTGATTTGCCGGAGCAGCATATTTCAGTTCAATTGCTTCGGTATGTACTGGGAATTTGGCAAAAAGACTTGGCAAACGGCTCCGACCTGAGTTTTGTGGTTCCGGTTGTGGTGTATCACGGGCAGCGGAAATGGTCAGGACGTTCGTTGTGGGAGGAGTTTGCGGGTTTACCGGACCATTACCGGCGTTTTTTACCGGAGATGGACTACATACTGACCGATCTGGGCAGTATACCGGATGAGTTGATCAAGACAAAAGATGATCTGGGCGCGTTGCGGAGCATCTACTTGGCGTTTAAATACGCGTATGATGAAATTCAGTTGGAGAAAAATTTCCGGGACATCGTTATTTTTGTCAGCCATTCCGGTAATGCAGTGCTGGATGCGTTTTTGACTGAGATGATTTTTTCTTATGTCCAGAAACGACTCCAAATAGTGCCAGAACAGATCGAAAATCTAATTGAAAACTTACCTGATGACTCAAAATCAATAGTCATGTCAACTTACGATAAAATTATTGCCAAAGGTATCGAGAAAGGTATCGAGAAAGGTATCGAATTGAAAACCCATGAGTTCATTCTCAAATTGATCCATTCCACGGACTGGAACAACGCCCGCATTGCGTTGGTCGTAGGAGTAGATGAGGAATCTGTCCGTGACATTCGCCGACAACTGCAACAGGCCGGCCAATGAGCATTAGCGCGACAAACCTGATACGCTTTTTCGAGCAACGATTTCCGAGACCTGTGTGGTCTCGGAAATCGTTGTTTTGGCACCTGTTTATTGCGGTGTGCCTTTGGACCGGGTGTATCGGGACTACATTTGCTCAACTAACCTCCGACACTACTGCACTTCCTCCGCTCCCGCCGGATACCGTCCCGTTTTTTTATGCCTACCCGACGAACCACGAATACACTTACCCCGCTGCCGACACATTGCCCGACCACGATTTCCGCATGTACGACCCGGCGCGCAAGCAGGTAATTGACTGGGGAACCCTCGGAAATGTCGGCTCCTCGGCGCGCCCGCTGTTTTTTGATGTTCGCGAACAACTCGGCTTTCATACCGGGCACCATGCCTTTGACCTGTACCAACTGCGCCCAGGCGATCTTCAGTTTTACCGCAATACCCGCTCGTTTACCGACCTGTACTACTCCCAAGGGAACATCCAGAACGACAACACGCTCCGGGCAAAATTTTCCCGCACGTTTTCCGGAGGCCTGAATTTTTCCATCCTGTACCGCACCTTCAACCACCTGGGCCAATACCGCTACCAGGCAGCCAGACATTCGGCGTTCGTCCTCGGCGTATGGTACCCGGTCAGCCCGCGATACGAGTTTTTCCTCATCTACACGAGCAACGCCGGCAAACAGCAGGAAAACGGCGGCCTCGCAACCGGCGCCGTGATCGGTGAAGGCGAGTTCAGCGGGCCGATCAATGCAGAAGTACGACTTCCGGATGCTCAGGCGCTGACCCGGCACGCCAGCTCCTCGCTTTATTTGTCCCATCACCTGAAGTTTGTCGGCGACACCTCTGCCGGCAAACGTGTACTCCGAGCCTCGCACACCGCAGAATGGAGCAGCCAAACGTTCAAATTTTCCGATCCCGGCTCAAAGCCCGACTCTAACCTGGGCACCGACTCCCTCTTTTTCGACACGTTTTTTGTGGATCGCCGCGGCATCCGTACCTATTTTGAACTGGACCGTCTGGAAAACACGTTCACACTCAACACATTCAAAAGCAGGCAGTCCGGCAGCCCTTCGGACAAATTTGCCATCGGCCTGAACTATTCCCTGTTCTTCCTTCGGCAGGAGCCTTTGCGCGACTCCACATTTTCCAACCTGTTCCTCACCGGCGAACTGGCGCTGACACCCTCCGCCAGGTTTTCGTTTAATGCCTCCGGCAAACTCGGCCTGTTGACCAACCTCGGCGAGTATCAGTTGAAAGGCGACCTGAAAATCGGCCTCGGCAAAGCCGGTGAACTGCGTGCGTCCCTGCTCAGCCAACGTTATCCTGTCAGCCTCATGCACCAGCGGCTGTTTGTCAGCCAGCGCCTGCTCTGGCAAAACGACTTTGAAAAGCCGGTGGAAACTTCCCTGTCGGCCACATACAGCCTGCCGGCGATCGGGCTGGAACTGACCGGAAAAACCACCCTGGTGAACAACTACCTGTACTTTGATCAGCGCGGCCTGGCTGCTCAAACCGGCTCGCCGTTGCAGGTGGCTCAACTGATCCTGCGCGAGAACCTGCGCCTCGGGCGTTTCCGGCTCGACAACACCTTCGGACTCCAGCGTTTCAACCGCTCCGACGTGGTGCGCCTGCCCGAATGGTTTGCCAAAAACAGCCTGTACCACTCCGGTTATGTGTTTGGAAAAAAAATGCTGCTCGACATCGGCGTGGACTTCCGCATGAATGCCGATTTCACTCCCGACGGCTACCAGCCCGTGACGGCGCAGTTTCACCTGCAAGACTCGGTCACCTCCCGGTCGTATCTCTGGCTCGATGTATTTGCCGCGCTCAAAGTGGACTCGTTCCGCTTTTTTGTACGCTACGAAAATCTCGCCACGCTTTGGGATAACCAGTCGCTTTATTACCAGACCGCCCGTTACGCGCAGCCTTTCGGCGCCCTGCGCTTTGGGGTCGGCTGGCGATTTCTGGACGACAACCGGGAGCGCCCGGCTACCGGCACTACACCTGCGACGGTACCCGACGGAAGGATCGGGCCATCAGGGCGAGGGCGGTGAAGGCATCCTGAAAAACATGGATATTCGAGTAGACGTGTTTTTCATGGAGCAGGCGCAGCGCATTCCCGGATACTTTTGGGGGCGAAACAAACCGCGCCAAAATTATGATATCACACGCCCTGGATATCATCCAAAAGGAATTGCAAGCCAATCTGAATTCGTATCCGGTGGCCGCTCCGGGCAGCGGGTTTACGAGCGGCTTGAACAATATTGCCATCACGTCGGTATCGCCGGCCAATGAGCCGAATAACCAGCCGGATATTCTGATCTCTTTAGTGAATATTCGGGAAGACAAAGCCCTGAAAAATCTGCCTACCTACGTGCGCAACGACGTAACGCTCAAAGCCTCCTACGAGAACCCGCCTGTTTTTGCCAATTTCCTGCTGCTTTTCAGTGTGATACACAGCGCATACCTGCCGGCGCTTTCGGCGCTGTCGCGGGTGATTCGTTTTTTCCAGTACAAAAATGTGTTCACCCACGACAACGTGGAACCGCCCTTTCTTACCCCCGGCGCCGTGATGGAGGCCGACCGCCTGGAAGAGTTCAAACTGATCCTCGACCTGTATTCGCCCACGCTGGAGGAGGTCAACCACCTGTGGGGCACACTTGGCGGCAAACAGTACCCCTTTGTGCTGTACACCATGCGTATGCTCGACCTGAAGTACAAAGGTTTCCCGCAGGAAGGCCCGCTGGTCTCCGAAATATTTCACGAATTCCGCCACAAATAAACCCGAAAAGCCATGCCTGAATTTATCATCACATCCTACAAACGGCTCTTCGAGGTGCGCATCATGCACCATTATTTTCTTGATGATGGCGCCGAGGATTATTACACCCCCAAAAATCCCCTCGAAACCCAGGCTGCCTACGACACCAAACTGCTGGAGCGCGAGAAGCGCTTCAGGCTGTACGACATCCGCAAGGTGCTGAAAATCCAGCCGACTCCGGACACCGACATACTGATCAACCGGCTGCGTGCCGTGTTCAGGCAAACAGCCACCGGCTTTTTTCTGGCCGTTCCGCCAACGACTACGGTGCCGACTTCCGCGCGGTTTGATTTTGTCATAACCATCGAGGACAGCAATTTTTTCCTGTACACCGGGCTGCCGTTTTTCAGGAATGCGCCTGGGAAAGTGGCCCGGAACCAGAAAATTGTGGAAATCCGGCACGACCAGCAAGTCTTCCGGTACAAACCCAACGTATTTGTATTCAGCAACACCTTCGGGACATCAAGAAAAACCAGGATCAATCAACCCGACGACTGGTTTTTCCTGAACCATGAAATTTCTGCCTATAAGCCTGCAACGACTTTGTTGGCAGAGTGGCTCGTCCGGCAGGGCAACTCCCTGTACCGGGCCATGCGCGACAACCCCGTCATGCCGCCCTCGCCCATGGACGTATCAAACAACGAGTTGTTGAAAAACTGGCAACACCTCAGTTTTTGGCCGGCCTTGACCAACAGTGTCGTCACCGAGTTCGATGCCGGGAAACTACCGCCGTATGTCAATCAAAACGATATACCCGATATCGTGCCCCCGCCGGGCGCCACCGGTGTGCCCGCAAAAGGCATACTGCTGACTGATGACCTGCCCGACGACATCTTCGCGCAGATACAGATCGAGGCCATGCCTGCGAGGCCCGAATTTCAATTGCTTGCCGGCGGACAACTGCGCACGCCCCACCCGGTATTCCACCTGCACTTCAAAAACCGCGCGCTGTATTGGCGCTATTTCAGCAAGAACAATAAAAAATATGCGGAACTGCCGTTCAGCCCCCCGCGCGGCCTGACGGCATTCGGCAATGCCATGTTCAGTGTGAACAATGCCATGACCAATCCGAAAAAGCCCTGGCCGATTGCCCTTGATATGGATGTCGGCGCTACGGGCGACCTGCTCAAAATGTTCGCCAATGTGCCCCAGATCACCGATGCCGTCTGACGACAACGCAATCATATCGTACACCATTTAAAAACACATCACATCATGTCAGGACTGTATAAAACACCGGGGGTTTACGTAGAGGAAATCCCCAAATTCCCGCCTTCCGTCGCGCCGGTGGAAACGGCAATACCGGCGTTTATCGGGTACACGGAAAAGGCGGAGCGCAATGGCGAGAGTTTGCACCTCAAACCGACCCGCATCGAATCCATTGCCGAGTACGAAGCACTGTTCGGTAGCGGCCCGGCTCAGGACGTTGAAATATTTCTGGACAACAACAACAACTTTGTCCAGGGACAGGGAAAAAATGCGCTCTACCTGTACGATGGCCTCCGGTTGTTTTATGCGAACGGAGGCGGCAAATGCTACATCGTTTCGGTAGGGAAATATACGGATGCTGTTTCAGATCCCGGCATCAGCAGTGGTTTGGCGGAATTGGAAAAGGAAGACGAGCCAACCATTATCCTGCTGCCCGACGCGGTTTCACTCGCTTCCGGGCTGTACACCGTGCAACAAAAAGCGCTCGCCCAGTGTGCCAAACTGATGGACCGCGTGGCTGTTTGCGACCTCGAAAAAAGTCTGGATACGACTGTTTTCAAAACCAAAGCCGACATCTTCAAAAACGGCATCGGCATCAATGACCTGAAATACGGAGCGGCATACGGCCCATGGGTCAACGCCGCGCTACCCCGACAGGTGTGGCTTCGCAACCTTGCCCTCAAACGCTTCGGGCCAAACACCGATATCCAATTGGAGAGTTTGACTTCCGATGCCAAAATACTGGCGCTTATAGCCGACACCCGCCTGGCAGAAACAACTGAAAAGTCGGTGAAAGCCACCGAGGGAACGCTCAGCGGTGGGCCTGGCAAAAAACTGGAAGATGCCCTAACGGCGGCTTTGGACAACTGGCGCACACAGGTTATTACGCCAGGCGCCCCATCAAAGGCCAATGTACAGGCTGCACTGCGTCAGTTTACCGACCTGACCATGGCTATCCTGAATGAGGTGCAGGGGCTTAAAGTGGCTGCTGCAGGCTTCCCTGCCGGTACCAAATTCGAGTTGGCCAAGGCTATTTCCGACTACCTCGGCAGTCCCACGCTGAAGGATTCTGTGAAACGGTTGGGGGCACACCACAACCACCTGGATGGTCTTCCTGCTGCTGACAAAATGACCATTATTAATGCCGGGGCCAACTTCGATAATTCTTCAATGCTGCTCGGCTATGCAAACGGAGCCGCGCTGCTCGCCGACGGCACCTTGCCTGCCGTTGCCGGAGAATATGCCGCAGCCACGGATGCCAAGAGTCGCGGCATGGTTGCTTTTGCCGCTGCATACTCCGCACTCAGCGAAGCAATCGCATGTTTCAAGTCGCTCTACGCCAGTATCAACAGTTTTGAAAAAACGCTCAACGATGCGCTCACGGCTGCCTTTGGCAAATTCAAGGAACTTGCTGAAAAAGGCGCTGAAGCCCTCAACCTCATTCCGCCAAGCGGTGCCATCGCGGGCATTTATGCCAAGGTGGATAATGAGCGCGGCGTTTGGAAAGCACCGGCCAATGTCAGCCTGAGTGCAGTGAACGGCCCTGCCGTGCGCCTTTCGCACGAACAGCAAGGCGAATACAACGTGGATGTGAATGCAGGGAAGTCCATCAACATCATCCGCGCCTTCACCGGCAAAGGCACCCTCGTGTGGGGCGCCCGCACCCTCGCCGGCAACGACAACGAGTGGCGCTACGTCAGCGTCCGCCGCTTCTTCAACTTCGTGGAGGAGTCGGTAAAAAAAGCCACCGAGCAGTTCGTCTTCGAGCCGAACGACGCCAATACCTGGGTGCGCGTACAGGCCATGATCGAAAATTTCCTCACCACCCTATGGCGGCAGGGCGCCCTGCAAGGTGTAAAACCCGAACACGCTTTTTACGTCGCCGTCGGCTTGGGTAAAACCATGACCCCGCTCGATATCCTCGAAGGGCGCATGATCATCGAGATCGGGATGGCAGCCGTGCGGCCCGCCGAGTTCATCATCCTCAAATTTTCGCACAAAATGGCCGAATCCTGACGGCAGGCTGTGAGTACGCCAGTTCATCATTTTTCATTCATCATTCATCATTAAAAAATCATGGCACTACAAGAATATCCCATACCCCGCTTCCATTTCCAGGTGGACTGGGGCGGCGCAAAAATCAGTTTCACGGAAATCACCGGCCTCGATATGCAGGTGGAAGTGATCGAATACCGGCACAGCGACAGCAAGGATTTCAACAAAATCAAAATGCCGGGCATGCGCAAGTTCAGCAACATCACCATGAAGCGCGGCAAATTTGAACAGGATTTCGACTACAACAGCTGGCTCGACGAGATCGCCAACGAGCGCGTCAACGGTCGCCGCGACGTGACCATTCGCCTGCTCAACGAAAAACACGAACCAGTGGCAGCCTGGTCGGCTACGCGGTGTTTTCCGATCAAAGTGACCGCGCCCGATCTGAAATCCGACGCCAACGAGATCGCCGTCGAAAGCATCGAACTCGCACACGAAGGACTTAAACTGATGAAAATCTGAACGTCATGGTGGACTACTATCCGCCCTGGGGATTCTACTACAAAGTCGAATTCAGCATCGGCAAAAACAAAAACGATGTGCGCTTTCAGAGTGTGTCGGGCCTGTCGGTGGAGTACGAGTACGAAGAGTTCAAAGAGGGCGGCGAAAACCGCTTCGTACACAAACTGCCTGTGCGCACCAAATACGCCGACCTCGTGCTCAAGCGCGGTATGCTCACCGATTCCGAGGTCATCAAGTGGTGCCTGGCTGCTTTCCGCGACCGCGAGTTCAAGCCGTCCGACATTGACATCATCCTGATGAATGAAAAAGGCGACCCGCTGCGCACCTGGAGCATCACACACGCCATTCCCAAAAAATGGCTCGTGAGCGACCTGAACGCCAACGAAAACGCCCTCGTGATCGAAACCCTCGAACTGACCTACCAGTATTTCACGGTCAAGTAAAACCGGGTTTGAGTTTTGAGTTGCACATTCAAAACAAATTCAAAACTCAAAATTCAAAACTCAAAACTCAAAACTCAAAACTGACAAATGCCTGTCGAAATAAAGGAACTGCACATCAAAGTCACCGTGAACGCACCCGGCGGCGGCAACGGCCAGCCCGGCGGCACACCCGCTGCGCCGGCATCGCCGTCCACACCACCGGCTTCCGACAAAGAGGCCATGATCGCCGAATGCGTTGAACAAGTGTTGCAGATCCTTCAGAAACAACGCGAACGATAGCCCAACACAAAACTCAAAACTCAAAACTGGCAATGGCTACGACCGGCAAACTGGAAAAAATGCTCATCCTCGGCTTTGAGGACAACAAGAAAGCCGAAAGCGGAGGACCGGGCGACGCAAAGGAAAAGATCGAGGTGCTCATCAACCCCGAAACGTACAGCCTTGACTACAAAGTCAAGTACGCCGAATCGGGTCAGGGGCAAGGTACCAGCAGCAAACAGCAGAAATTCGAACGCATCGAGCCGGAAGAGATCAGTTTCGAGTTTCTGTTTGACAGCAGCGGGGTCATTGACGGCAAACCGCGCCAGGACGGCATCGCCGAGGATGTGAAAAAATTCCGGGACCTGCTCATCGGGTACAAGGGCGATGTGCATAAACCGATGTGCCTCAAACTGGCCTGGGGTTCCAACGACATTTTCGTGGGCGTGGCCATCGAAGTGAACATTACCTACAAACTGTTTTCCGCCGACGGCAAACCCCTGCGCGCCGTGGTGAAAGTCAAGTTTAAAAAAAGCACCGAAGAAGAAAAACGAACCGCAAAGGAGGACCGTCGATCGCCTGACCTCACACACATCCGCACGGTCAAGGCCGGCGACACCCTTCCCCTGATGTGTCACCGTATTTACGGACATTCGAAGTACTACCTGCAAGTAGCCAAGGTAAACGGCATCACCAATTTCCGCAAACTCACACCCGGTACGATTGTGCGTTTCCCGCCCTTCGCACCGACGGAGCCAACCCCCTGAGCCGCCATGCCGCAAAGCAGTCAGTCAAGCATTCCGACACCCGCAACGCCCGACGTATGTACCGTAAAAATCCTGATGGACGGCGCAGAGATACCCGGGACATTCCACGTGGTTGCCATTTCCGTATCACGCGAACTGAACCGGATACCGGCCGCCACGCTGCATTTGCAAGACGGTGAAGCATCGGCGGCTACATTCGAGGCGAGCAACTCGGCGCATTTCATCCCCGGAAAAAAAGTGGAAATCAAACTGGGGTATAACGCCCAGGAAGATTCGGTTTTCAAAGGCATCGTCATCAAAAACAGCATCAAAATCCGGCAAAACGGCAGTTTCCTGATCGTGGAATGCCGCGATGAAGCCGTGAAAATGACGAGTGCCTTGCAGAGCAAGTATTATGTGAACAAAAAAGACAGTGCGATTCTGGAAGAAATCGTGGGGCGCCACGGCTTGCAAAAAGACGTGACCGCCACCACACCCGCACTCAAAGAAGTGGTGCAGTACGACACGACCGATTGGGACTTCCTGCTGTGCCGGGCCGAAGCCAACGGGTTGATCGTGGCTGTGGAAGACGGCAAGGTGCGCGTCGTCAAACCCGATGCCTCCCTGTCGCCCGCACTGACGGTGCAATACGGCGCCGTGGTCATGGAACTGGATGCCGAAATGGACGCCCGCTACCAGTACCCCGGCCTGAAAGCCAAAGCCTGGGCCATGGCCGATCAGGCTATAGCGGAGGCTACGGCCAAAGAACCGACCACGACCAACAACGGCAACCTCAGCCCCTCAACCCTGTCCGGCGTACTGGGCGGAAGCGACCGTGAACTGCGGCACGGCGGGCACCTGACCACCCCCGAACTCCAGGCCTGGGCCGACGGCAGGATGCTGAAAAACCGCTTCGCAAAAGTGCGCGGCAGGGTGCGGTTTCAGGGATTTGCAGGAATTCTGCCGGGCAATATCCTGGAAATCAAAGGCATCGGCGACCGGTTTGAAGGAAAGGTGTTGGTATCCGGCGTACGCCATTCGGTGGCCGGAGGCAACTGGGAAACCGACGTACAGTTCGGCCTCAACCCCGAACCCGTCGCCGAAACGTACAACCTGCGGCCGTTGCCCGCAGCCGGGCTGGTACCCGGTGTGAGCGGTTTGCAGATCGGCGTGGTCACGCAACTGGAGTCCGACCCCGACGGCGAGGACCGCATTCAGGTGCGGCTGCCGCTGGTAAGCCCACAGGACGACGGCATCTGGGCGCGCATTGCCACGCTCGATGCCGGCAACGGACGCGGCACCTACTTCCGCCCCGAAATCGGCGACGAGGTAGTGGTCGGGTTCATCAGCGACGACCCGCGCTGCCCCATCGTACTCGGCGCCTGCCACAGCAGCGCCAAACCCGCCCCTGAACCCGCCAAAGACGACAACCACCTGAAAGGCTACGTCAGCCGGGAAAAATTGAAAATGACCTTCGACGACGACAAAAAAAGCATCGCCTTCGAGACTCCCGGCGGCAACAAACTGACCCTCTCCGACGACGCCAAGGGCATCAAACTGGAAGACCAAAACGGCAACAAAATCACGCTCGACGACAAGGGAATCACCATCGAAAGCGCCAAGGATATCATCCTCAAAGCAACCAAAGACCTGAAAGCCGAAGGCATGAACATCGAATTGAAAGCAAAAACCGGATTCAAGGCCGAAGGCACCGCCAGCGCCGAAATTTCCGGAGCAAGCACCACCGTAAAAGGCAGCGCCAACACCGTCATCAAGGGCGGCATTGTACAGATAAACTGAAGTGTTTTAGGATTTTAGTGTTTTAGAGCCTCAGTAACTGAAACACTAAAACACCCAAACACTTTAAAACTTAAAAAAATGCTTCCAGCCGCACGCGTAACCGACATGATTGTCAGCACTCTGACCTCCGCAATACCCACGCCGATTATCCCGCCCGGCGCCCCGACGGTACTGATCGGCGGTATGCCGGCAGCCCGTATGGGCGACAGTTGCGGCGCCGATGTCATTGCCAAGGGATCTGCCACCGTCCTGATCGGCGGTATGCCGGCGGCCCGGGTCGGCGACCTCAGCGGCGGCGGCGGAGCCGTCATGCCCCCGGGGTGCCCCACCGTATTGATCGGTGGATAGTCTGTAAAAATTTAAAAACTATGTACGAACAACTTATCACATTGCTTATAGGCACGCTGCTTGGCGGATTTATCAAACACTTATTTGAAGTCCGAAAAACCGGCTTTGAACGGGAGAGCCTTGCTATGGCCGAACTGCAAAAAGACCGTTGGCTTGAGTACGAGAAATTGTGGAACTACTCCGGGCTGCTGCCTAAATGGCCCCGCAATACACAATTGACTTTAGGACAGTTACATGCCCTTTCTTATGACCTAAAAAATTGGTACTTCGGGAAAGGCGGTATCATGATGTCTAAAGAAAGTCGGGAAGCATATGAGTTTGTTCAGATAGCGCTGACAAAGGCATGGGAAGGCGTTCAGAATGAGCAATCAGTGGTTTCTGCGGTGGACTACGATGCGATCCGAAGTGCATTTAGCAACCTGAGGAGTGAAATGACACAGGATTTAAAATCAAGAAAACGGCAGATAATTCTATGAACAACTTCCCTTTTTTAGGTCGCGGCTGGTCTTTCCCGCCCTCTTTTAACCGGAACCAGCCCGGGGTGGAGA
>CAYMQY010000076.1:14853-17244 GCA_964392655.1 uncultured Saprospiraceae bacterium | reverse complement strand
CTTCGGCGTAACGTTCCAGTTTTTTCAGGGAAAAGGCTTCTCCCTTGAGCGCCTCGGCGCCGTAGTTGTTCTGGTAGGCCAGGGCAAACCACTTGCGCGCATCCTCGTCGCGTCCGGTATTTCGGTAAGAGTCGGCAATTTTGTAGGCCAGACGGCCTTTTTCGGTGCGTGATTTGGCGCGTCCGAAATCGCGTTCCAGCATCGGAATGGCGGCGGCGTATTGTTTGCGCTCGTAGGCGGTGGCGCCGTCTTTGATTTTGACGGTATAATTGCAGGCGGCAAGCAGCAGCGCCGCAAAAAAAATCAGGTAGTGTGCTTTGGGCATGTTGTCAAAAAATAAGGGCCTAAAGATGCGCCATCCCGGCGTGTTTTTGCGCATGAAAACGGCGTTCGGGCGTGCTGTGTTTTGACCGACATTTTCCTTTCGGTAAAATACTGCCGGCGGGAGAGGATGCGCCGGCGTGACGAAATGATGCCTTTGCGTTTTGTTTAGTACGATATTTGCCGAAGCCGCGTTATGCTTCGGCGGTTGGCTATTGGCTTTTGGTTGTTAGCCATTGGCCTCCGACCAAGAGTACACCGATCAAGTTAAATATCGCGCTCAGGATAGCCAACAGCCAATAGCCAACGGCTAACAGCCAAAAGCCAACAACTACTGAAACCTGTATTTTTAATGAAAAGACTGCTTTTTGCTTTTTCTAACGCCCTCATTGGCGTCTTCACACTGGCCTTCACGGCGGCGCCTCTGTTCGTTATTGCGCAGGGGACTGAGGAAGAATCCGAAAAAAATGTAGACCTCGAAGCCTTCCAGCCCCGGCCCGTCAACACAACCAAAGACCTGCAAACCATCGCATTTGGTTCGTGCAACAAACTGGAACTCCCGCAGGACATGTGGCCGAACATTGCCGGTAACAACCCCGACCTGTGGATTTGGTTGGGCGACATCATCTACGCCGATACCACCAACACCAAAGCACTTGCTGCCCACTACAAGCGCCTCAAAACCAATCCGGAATACAAAAAACTGCGCGACAAAACGCAAGTCATCGGCGTGTACGACGACCACGATTTCGGGAAAAACGATGCCGGGAAAGGAACGCCCAACAAACGCGGCACCAAAAAATGCCTGCTGGATTTTCTCGATGTGCCCTACTCGGCGCCTGTACGCAAGCAGGAAGGGGCGTATCAGTCGTACCTGTTCGGCAAGGGCAAAAACCTGATCAAAGTCATTGTGCTCGACACGCGCTACTTCCGCGATACGCTCATAGATGACCCTGACCCCAAACAGCGCTACTTCCCCAATCCCGACGGTGACATCCTGGGCGAAGAACAGTGGGCCTGGCTCGAACACGAACTGACCGACAGCCCCGCGCGCCTGCACCTCCTGTGCTCCAGCATCCAGGTACTGCCCAACGAGCACGGCCACGAAAAATGGGGCAACTTCCCTACCTCACGCAAGCGCCTGTTCCAACTGATTGTAAAAACCCAGCCGGCCAATTTGATGATTCTCTCTGGCGACCGCCACATGGCCGAGATCAGCAAACTTGACATCGCCGGACTGCCTTACCCGCTGTACGATTTTTCCTCCAGCGGCCTTACCCACATCCGCAACAGCCAAATTGAACCCAACCGGATGCGCGTGGGCGACATGATTCTAAAACGCAACTTCGGACTGCTTAAAATTCAGTGGGACGGCAACAGCCCCATCATCACAATGGAAGTGCGGGGCCTGCAAAACGAACTGTTCCTGCAGGAAGTGGTGCGGTACAGAAGGGAGTGATTAGTGATGATCCGGTTTTGTGCGCAGGCTGCTTACTTTTGCCCCGAAAATGGAATTTTTGAAACAACATATCGAAGCGCTGATCTTTGTGTCGCCGCAAGCCATCCCGCTGGAAGAAATTCAAACGGTGCTGGCAGAAGTGTTTCAGGCGGAAGTGCCTGAGGCCGATATTCTGGCGGCAATCGAACAAACCCGCGCACAATACCAGGCTCCGGAACACGCTTTTGAATTGGTGGAAATCGCCGGCGGCTACCAGTTTATGACCAAGGGCGCCTACCACAACACCGTAGCCATTCACCTCAAACAAACCACCAAACGCCGCCTTTCCCAGGCGGCCCTGGAAACACTGGCACTTGTGGCCTACAAACAGCCGGTGACCAAAACCGACCTCGAAGCCATTCGTGGGGTCAACTGCGACTACGCCCTGCAGAAACTTTTGGAAAAAGAACTTGTTCTCATCGTCGGACGCAGCGAAGGGCCGGGGCGCCCCCTGCTCTATGCCACCTCCGACAAATTCATGGACTACCTCGGCATCAAAACGCTCGCCGACCTGCCCAAACCCAAGGATTTCAAAGAAGTGGAAAACACCATCGGCGAAACGGGGGATTAGC
>CAYMQY010000076.1:0-14753 GCA_964392655.1 uncultured Saprospiraceae bacterium | reverse complement strand
AAAAAACATGGAACAAACATTAGTCAACCGAGTGGCCGGCAGCGGCCTTGTGACCATTGATCTGGAAACCTTCTACCCGGAAGGCGAGGTGGTAGCGTTCGACCTGAAAGACCACCTGTTCATGGGGCTGATTTTGAAGGAAAAAGATTTTCGCGAAGCGCTCAAGGCACATGACTGGGCGCAGTACACTGGCAAAAACCTTGCGGTTTTTTGCTCCGCCGACGCCATCATCCCGATGTGGGCCTACATGCTCGTGGCGGCGTATGCGGCCCCCTTTGCGCGCGATGTGTTTCAGGGCCTGCCGGAACAGTACGCCGAATTTGCTTTCCTGAAAACCCTCGCTACCCTCAACCCGGAAGACTACGCCGGCAAACGCCTGGTCATCAAGGGTTGCAGCGACAAACCCGTGCCCCCATCTGCCTACCTGGAAATCACCCGGCGCCTGCAGCCGGTAGCCGCCGGCATCATGTTCGGCGAACCCTGTTCTACCGTTCCCGTTTACAAACGGCCCACGGCCAACAACTAACAGCAACTATGACAAACCGCACGCTTCTCGTCCTCAACATCATCCTCGCGCTGGGCCTTGCCGGTATCTTTTTCCTGTCGTTCAAAGGCGACGGCGCCGGTTTTTCCGCCCCGCCCCAGCAGGTGCGCTCCATCAATCTGGACAAAGACTTCGACTTCTGCGGGGAAAAACTGCCGATGGACAACTTCGACGTGCGCCAGCGCCTCGATGCGGAACTGCTTCGCAACGTGTACTACCACTCCGCCACCATCCTGTCCATCAAGCGGGCCAATGCGCTGTTTCCCATCATCGAACCGATTCTGAAGGAGCAGGGCGTACCCGACGATTTGAAATATCTGGCCGTAGCGGAGAGCACGCTGTCCAACGCCGTGTCGCCGGCAGGCGCGCGCGGGGTGTGGCAGTTTATGAAAGGCGCCGGCGGCGAGTACGACCTGGAAATAAGCGACGAAATTGACGAGCGTTACCACCTCGAAAAAGCAACGCGCGCGGCATGCCAGTATTTGCGCAAGCAAAAAGAATCCCTCGGCAGCTGGACGCTGGCCGCCGCCGCCTACAACGGCGGGCCGGGCCGCATCAGTTCGGAAATGGAAAAACAACGCGCCAAATCGTTTTACGACCTCAACCTTGCCGCCGACGAAACCATGCGCTACCCCTTCCGCATCGTGGCCGTCAAGGAAGTGATGCAACACCCGGAGTTGTACGAGTACGCCATCGAAGACGATCACCTGTACGCTCCGCTGAACCAGTACAAAACCGTGGAAGTGAGCGGCCCTGTGCCGAGTTGGGGCGACTTTGCCGTGCAGCACAACACCTCGTACCGCATGCTCAAGTTGTACAATCCCTGGCTGGTTGACAGCAAGTTGACCAACAAGGCCGGGAAAAAATACCTCATCCGCCTGCCGGCCAAATAAGCGGTTGGGGAAACCATTTTTAACGACGGGGCGTTGGGCGTTCGCCCGGGACAAACTGCCGGCACACAACAAATGACACAAACCGGAACCGTAATCAAATCTACCGGAAGTTGGTACAGCGTACGCCTTGATGCCGTCGGGGCCGTGCTGCAATGCCGTATCGTGGGCAAGTTTCGCCTCGACGACGTGGTGCTGACCAACCCTGTTGCCGTGGGCGACTCGGTGGAAATCCAGCCTGAAGGCGCGGGACAGGGCATGATTATTAAAATACTGCCGCGCCGAAACTACGTGGTGCGCCAGTCGCCCCGCCGCAAGCACGACCTGCACCTGCTGGCAGCCAACATTGATCAGGCCGTGCTGATCGTGACCGCCGCACACCCCAACCTGAAGCCGGGCTTCATTGACCGGTTCCTGCTGATGACCGAGCCACACGAAATTCCCGTCACCATCGTGTTCAACAAGGGCGACCTGTACAAGGACAAGGACGTGGCCGCGTTTTTCGCCATGAAAGAAATTTATGAGAAAATCGGCTACCGGGTGCTGGCCACTTCCGTACCCGAGCGTAAAGGACTGGACGCGCTGGTGGAAGTTTTGAAAAATAAAACCACCCTGCTCAGCGGGCAGTCGGGCGTGGGAAAAAGCAGCCTGATCAACGCCATACAGCCGGGACTCGGGCTGCGCACCGGCGAAATCAGCGACCACTCGGGCAAAGGCCAGCACACGACCACCTTTGCCGAAATGTTTGAACTCGATTTTGGAGGGCGAATCATTGACACGCCCGGCATCAAAATGCTGGCATTCAACAACAAGGACAAGCAAAACGTGGCGCACGCCTTCCGGGAGTTTTTCGAGTTGTCGGAAAACTGCAAGTTCGGAGCCTCTTGTCTGCACCGCAACGAACCCGGCTGTGCCGTGCGCAAAGCCGTAGCAGAAGGCGCCGTGAGTGAAGTGCGCTACGCCAATTACCTCGGCCTTCTGGAAGAAGTGGAAGATCAGAACTACTGGGAACGCTGGAAAGAAATGTAAGGATTTGCGGTACTTTTGCCCCGCTTTGGGAGCACACCCGAATAAACGCTCCGGCACCGTCACATGAAAAAACACAACTTCTCCGCCGGCCCGGCAGTGCTGCCGGCTCCCGTACTCAAAGAAGCCGCCAAAGCTGTGGCCAACTATCAGGGCAGCGGCCTTGGCCTGATCGAAATGAGCCACCGCGGCCCCGAATTCACGGCCATCATCGAAGAGGCAAATGCCCTGATGCACGAACTGCTGGAAATCCCGGCCAACAGCGGCTACCATGTCCTGTGGCTCACCGGCGGCGCCAGCACCCAGTTCTTCATGGTACCCATGAACCTGCTTGACAGCGGCGAAACCGCAACATACGTGGATACGGGTGTTTGGGCCAACAAGGCCATCAAGGAGGCCAAAGCCTTCGGAAACGTGGAAGTGCTCGCATCCTCCAAGGAGCAGAACTACACGTTCATTCCCAAGGGGTATAAAATCCCGAAACACGCAAAATACTTGCACCTGACCAGCAACAACACGATTTTCGGCACGCAAATCCAGCGTATGCCCAAATCGCCGGTACCGATCGTGTGCGATATGTCGTCCGATTTTCTCAGCCGCCCGGTAGATGTGTCGAACTACGGCCTGATTTACGCCGGCGCACAAAAAAACCTCGGCCCGGCAGGCACCACGGTGGTCATTTTACGCGAGGACATGCTCGGCAAAGTGAACCGCTACCTGCCCACCATGCTCGACTACCGCACCTTTATCGCGGAAAACTCGCTGTACAACACACCGCCCGTGTTCCCGATCTACGTGTCCATGCTGACCATGCGTTGGATCAAAAAGACCGGCGGCCTGAAGGCTATGCACCGCCGCAACAAGGCAAAAGCCGCCCTTCTGTACAACGAAATTGACGCCAACCCGCTGTTCACCGGTACCGTAGCCAAAGAAGACCGCTCGCTGATGAACATTTGTTTCGTGATGTCGAAAGGCCACGAAGCGCTCGAAAAAGAGTTTTTGAAAGAAACCGAAGCCAACGGCATGGTCGGCCTGAAAGGACACCGCTCCGTGGGCGGCTTCCGCGCCTCCACCTACAACGCCCTGCCCAAAGCCAGCGTGCAGGCGCTGGTAGATCTGATGCAGGATTTTGCTAAACGAAAAGGGTAGCATGGAGGTTGAGCGGGTTTAACGGGTTGAGCGGGTTTAACAGGTTTTACGGATCATTATCCCTTACCCTGAAAGCCCCGAAGGGGCGCCATATACGAAGGCAGGGCACCGCCCTGCAAAGAGACGCCCGGACGGAGGATAAACCCTGAAAGGGCGAAATAGTATGTGAAGTAGCATCTTCAGACATATTATGGCGCCCTTTCAGGGCTTCCCGTCGCGATTCGCTAAAGAGCAGGGCGGTGCCCTGCCTTCGTATATGGCGCCCCTTCGGGACTTTCAGGGAGAAATTCAATCCGTTGCTTCATCTGTTACCCGCTAAACCCGCCTAACCCGCTTAACCCGTTAAACCTTAATAGTTTTTATGCGCCGCCATCCACAAAAATATCGGGCCAGCATCACCGTCAACGGCAAGGAACTGCCGGTGGAGGTGGTGTTTGAGCGGCGGCGCGGGCACCGGTTTGCCATCACGCGCAAACGCATCATCATCCGGTTGCCGCTGGGTATGGACGAGCGCGAGGTGCCCATCCGTCTCGCCGAGCTACAAGACTGGGTCGGAAAAGTGTCGGCTCAAAAAACTTCAATCCTGACCCCGTTCACCCCGAAGGAATACCGCACGGGCGACGTGATCACGGTGGGTACACGGCAATATTTCCTCGACATTGAGGAAGAAGACCGCGGTTCGCACAGCGGCAAATTGGTGGGGAACACCGTGGCCCTGTACCTGAGCAACCGCTCTACACCGGCAAACCGGACGAAAGCCATCAAAACCTTGCTGTCGCGCATCATCGCTGCCGACTTTCAGACGGAAATCAGTCAGCGGGTTCATGCCTGGAACCATCGCACCGTGGACAAGCCGATCAAGGGCGTTTTTCTGAAATACAACCACTCCAACTGGGGCAGTTGCTCGCACAACGGCAACATCAACCTGTCCACCCGGCTGCTGTTTGCGCCTCAAGCCGTGCAGGACTATGTGATCGTGCATGAACTGGCCCACCTCGTGGAACAAAACCACTCCGACCGCTTCTGGGCATTGGTTGAGCGTTTCATACCCGGTTATCAGGAGCATGAAGTCTGGCTGAAAAAGCACGGGGGGGAGTGTGATTTTTGAGTTTTGAGTTGCAAATTTTTGACACATGAAACCTGACATCGAACACCGCGCCGACATTGAGCGGCTCATCAATACGTTCTACGAAAAGGTGCAGGCCGACCCCGTTCTCGGACCTGTATTCAACGACGTAGCCCGCGTAGACTGGCCCCGGCACCTGCCGGTCATGTACAATTTTTGGGAATTTCTGCTGCTCGGCGGTACGCAGTATCAGGGCAACCCCATCCAGAAACATTTCGACCTGCACGCGATGCACCCGCTTACGGCTACACATTTCGACCGCTGGCTGTTGTTGTTTCAAACCACGGTGGACGACCTGTTTGCCGGTCCGGTGGCCGACGATGCGAAATTCCGGGCGTTCGCTATTTCGGAGACGTGGAAGCCGAAATTTAGCGGCGGACATGGGTTACAAATTACCGCACCACCTGCTGAATAATACTCCCCGTGCTGCCGTTGGGCCGCATGATCCGCAACATGGCCGCCAGTGTGGGCGCAATGTCGGTGATGTTCACCGGGGCAAAGGTTTCGCCGGCGGGGATTTTCCAGCCGTACCAGATCAGCGGCACGTGGGTGTCGTACGGGTAAGGCGATCCGTGCGTCGCGCCGCCGCTGCCGAAATACTTGTCGTCGGCATGCCAGGCGGGGTCGAGTTGGAACAGGACATCGCCAGAGCGGCGCGGGTGCAGGCCCCGCCGGATTTCCGGCCCGAAGGGATAATCCTCCGGCAATTCAAACATATCCTCCGGTGTGTACGCGTCGTACACGCCCGGTTGTTTGCGCAGGAATTTTTTCAATGCATCGCAAGCGTCTTCCAGATCAATATCGGCGGCGTCAAGAGTGGCGTAATCCAGCCAGATTTGCTGGTTGGCCACATCGAGCACGTATTTGCCGGGGCGACCGAATTTTTCAACCAAAACCTTGTTCAGCGGCCCGGCAATCGTGCTTTCAGGGAATACGCCGGCAGGAATGTTCAGGTCTTGCAGGTGCAGGGGCGTCTCGGAGCCGCCATGGTCGGCAGTAAGGAAAACGAGCACATTGTTTTTGCCGTACTTCTCGTCCAATGCGCGTAGCAAGCGGGTAATTTGCCCGTCGAGGCGCAGGTACATGTCCTGGGTTTCTTCCGCGTGAATACCGAACTGGTGGCCGCAGTAGTCGGGACCGGAAAAACTCAGACAAAGCATATCGGGGTATTCGTCCTGCCCGAGTTCCATTTTGTCCAGCACCTCCAGCGCAAAGTCCACCGTGAACACATTGCCGCCGGGTGTGAAGCGCAGCAGGCCGTAGCCGAGTGTTTTTTTGTGTTCGGGCAGGTTGTAGGGGAAGTTTTCGGGCACAAGCGACATGGGTTTGTAGTTACCGTCGTCGTATTTGTCCCAGGCAGGATTGAAACTTTCGGAATATGGTTCGGGCAGGGCTTTGTCCCAGGGGCGGGACAGGTACAGGTCGGGCAGGCGACGGGCGTTGAAGTCCTGCACCCATTGCGGCAGCCCGAGGGAATCGGGGTAGTACGAAGAGGTGATCCAGTTCCCGGTTTTGTCGTCGAACCAGTAACTGGCGTTGGGAATATGGCCTGCAGGCAGGATACTACCACGGTCTTTGATGCACACGCCGACGACTTTAGAGCGCATGTTGTTGGACAGGCGCAGTTCGTCGGTGATGGTGGTGCTGAGCAGAGAGCGGGGCGAGTGCCGGCCGGCGCGAACATCGTCGGTACCCACGGGGCGCACGGTAGTGTCGGTGGTAACATAACGGCTTCGGCCCCAGGAACGGTCGTACCAGTCGTTGCCGATGATGCCGGTCAATGCGGGAGTGGCGCCGGTGTAAATGGCGGCGTGACCCGGGCCGGTGTAGGTGGGGGCATAGTTGTACAGCGTGTTTGCACAAGAATATCCTTCGCTGAGCAGGCGCCGAAAGCCGCCCGGGCCGTATTTCGATTGGTACCGGTACAGGTAATCGTAGCGCATTTGGTCCACGACAATACCGACGATGAGTTTGGGTCGGTCAGCCGGAGTTTGGGAAAAAAGCCGGGTTACAAGAAAAAAGCCGAGAAAAATGGTCTGCAACAAACGTAGGCGTGGAGCGGATACAAGAGCGGAAAGGAGCATGGCAAGGAGAAGATAACAGGATAAGCCAACATGACTTATGTTTGTTTTGGCTCGTCCGGAAATAACTCAAAAAGCATTACGCGTCAATTCGCGCATATTTGGCGTTGGCCTCGATGAAGGCCCGGCGCGGCGGCACCTCGTCGCCCATGAGCATGGCAAACATGCGGTCGGCTTCGGCAGCGTCGTCAATGGTGGCTTGCTTGAGGATGCGCGTGGCGGGGTCCATCGTGGTTTCCCAGAGTTGTTCGGCGTTCATTTCGCCGAGGCCCTTGTAGCGCTGCACCTTCACGGAATCGTCGTCTTCGCGGCCACCGGAAAATTCCATCTGGGCCTCCTTGCGGTCCTTGTCGTTCCAGCAGTAGCGCTGGTTTTTGCCTTTTTTCACCAAATAAAGCGGCGGCTGGGCGATGTACACGTGGCCTTTTTCGATCAGTTCGCGCATGTAGCGGAAGAAAAACGTCAGGATGAGCGTGGTGATGTGGCTGCCGTCAATGTCGGCGTCGCACATGATGACGATCTTGTGGTAGCGCAGTTTGTCAGTCAGCAGGACGCGGTGGCCTTCGTCGTTTTCACCGACGGACACACCGAGGGCGGTAAACATGTTTTTGATCTCCTCGTTTTCGTAAATCTTGTGTTCGAGGGCTTTTTCCACGTTCAGGATTTTGCCGCGCAGCGGCAGGATGGCCTGCGCGTGGCGGTCGCGGCCCTGCTTGGCGGTACCGCCTGCAGAGTCGCCCTCCACGAGGAAGATTTCGCTTTCCTCGGGGTTTCGGCTGGCGCAGTCGGCGAGTTTGCCGGGCAGGCCGCCGCCGGTGAGTGCGCCTTTGCGCTGTACCATTTCGCGGGCTTTGCGCGCGGCGTTGCGGGCGGTGGCGGCCAAAACAACCTTGTCGATAATACGCCGGGCCTGACCGGGATTTTCTTCCAGAAACACCTTGAGCGCGTCGCCCACGCAGCGGCTTACGATGCCGAGCACCTCGGAGTTGCCGAGTTCGCCTTTGGTCTGGCCCTTGAACTGCGGCTCCTGCACTTTCACCGACACAATGGCGGTGAGGCCTTCCATGAAGTCTTCGCCGCTGATGGTGAAGTTGATTTTTTTGAAAAAGCCGTTGTCGTCGCCGTATTTTTTGAATTCGCGGGTAAGTGCCCGGCGGAAGCCGCTGACGTGCGTACCGCCGTCGCGTGTGCTGATGTTGTTGACGAAAGAAATGACGTTTTCGGAATACGAGGTGTTGTACAGCATAGCGACCTCTACGTCCACACTTTCTTCGTTGGTGGCGATGTAAATCGGTTCTTCAATAAGGCCGGTTTTGGCTTCGTCGAGCCAGCGCACGAATTCGCGCAGGCCGCCTTCGGAATAGAACAGTTCGGTTTTGAAGCCGTCGCCGTCCTTTTCGCGTTCGTCCACGAGTTGCAGACGCAGGCCCTTGTTGAGGAAAGCCAGTTCGCGCAGGCGGTGGGCCAGCACATCGAACTTGTACTCCAGGGTTTCAAAAATTTCCGGGTCGGGTGAAAACGTGACGATGGTACCGCGCTTGTCGGTTTTGCCGATTTCGCGCACGTCGTATTGCGGTTTGCCCTGTTTGTATTCCTGTTCGTACACCTTGCCGTCGCGGTGTACTTCGGCGCGCAGGTGTTTGGAAAGTGCGTTCACACAGGACACCCCCACGCCGTGCAAGCCGCCGGACACCTTGTAGGAATCCTTGTCGAACTTGCCGCCGGCGTGCAGCACGGTCATCACCACTTCGAGTGCCGATTTTTTCAGTTTCGGGTGCAAGTCGGTGGGGATACCGCGACCGTTGTCTTGCACGGTGATGCTGTTGTCGGGCAGAATCGTCACCCAGATATCGGTACAATGTCCGGCGAGGTGCTCGTCAATGGAATTGTCTACCACCTCCCAGACAAGGTGGTGCAGGCCTTTGATATCGGTGCTGCCGATGTACATGCCGGGGCGTTTGCGCACGGCTTCGAGGCCTTCAAGGGCGGTGATACTACTGGCGCCGTATTCGTTGTTTTTCTCTGGTTGTTCCGGCTGATTTTCCAGCCCGTCTTTTACTTCTTCTTTCATGCCGCAAAAGTAAAAAAAATGCCGGTGGGAAACGGCTTTTGAACCCACCTTTCCGCAAACAATATTGATGAAAAAAACGGGTCTACCGGGCGTTGCACAGGTCCTGCAAATCGTCAAATTTTCCGAAGAGCACCAGCACGTCGCCGGGGCGAATCACAGTATCGCCGGAAAGCACGCCAAGCGCTTTTTTGGCAATGGTTGTTTTGCCGAGAAAGTTGGTTTTCTCTTCCCGGCGGAGTATGGTGATGAGGGTCACAACACCGTGATCGGCCAGGTTTATGTTGGCGAGTTTTTGGTCGTGGAATGCTTTGGGCGCTTCCACTTCGATGATCTCGTACTGCTCGTCGAGGGCAAGCGCCAGCAGGCTGCCTTTCATCGAAAAACGCTCGGCCAACTGACCCGCGTAGGCTTCTTCGGGGTTGATGATTTCGTGCACATTCATCGTTTCGAGAATGGCCTGGTGGATGTACGAGATGCCCCGCGCAATGATTTTAGTTTCGGGGTAATGGCGCTTGATGAGCGCCACCGTGGTGAGCGAAGCGCCTACGTCTTCGCCAATACTCACCACGGCAAGATCAGCCTCGTCAATCGGCAGTTGCGTGATGTTTTGTTCCTCGGTAGTGTCGGTACACACCACATACGTCAGGTGCTCCTGCAGTTGCGAGGTGTGCTCGGAGTTGTTGTCCACGCCGATGACTTCGTGGCCTTCCGAGATGAGGTGTTTGCCGAGGCTGGCGCCGAAGTTGCCCAGACCGATGATGACGAATTTCATGTTAGTTCAATTAACCGTGATGTTGTTTTCCGGGAAAATCATTTTGCCGGCCCGGGAGCGCTTGTTTATGGTGGCCACAAGGGCGATCAGAAATGTCAAAAAACTCACGCGCCCCAGAAACATCAGGATGGTGATTATAATTTTACTTGCCGTGCTCAGTTTGGCCGTCAGGCCGATTGACAACCCCACAGTGGCATACGCGGAAAAACACTCGAAGGCTACGGAAAGCACGGGAAGCTCGGGTTGCATCGAAACAATCAGTGTGGTGGACAAGCCGAGGGCAATGAGCGACAGGCTGATGATAGTGGTTACACGTGAAATGACGGAATTCGGGATAGTTTGCCATTTGAACACCAACTGATCGCGTCCGCGAATCTGGTTGATGAGGTTGAGCGTAGCTATGGCAAATACGGTGGTTTTGATACCGCCGCCCGTGGAGCCGGGCGAGGCGCCGATCCACATAAGCAGCAGGTACACCATAATCGTCGGATTGAGCAGGGCGGTCATATCCACCGAATTGAACCCGGCGGTACGGGGCGTGACGGAGCCGAAAAAGGCGACGACTAATTTGCCCCAGAACCCGTGTTCAGCCATCGTGTTGTGGTATTCGAATACGTAGAACAACAGCCAGCCGGCGCCGAGCAAAATCAGGGTGGTGCGCCAAACCAGGGTGGTGTTGATGTCCCATTTGACCAACAGTTTTTGGGGCCTGGGCACTGCTACCGGTACAAGTTGGTGCAGCAACCGGTGTACCCGGAAGCGCACGACGGCAAATACATTGAAAAACACATTATACCCGATACCGCCGGCGATGATCAGGCCGGCGATGATGATTTGCAAGGCGTAATTGAACCTGAAATCGCCCTCGTAGAGCGAGTTGCTTAGTGTGGAAAAACCTGCGTTGCAAAACGCCGATATGGAGTGAAAAATGGCGAAAAACAGGTCGGTGTGCGGCGAGGCCAGCAAGATAAACAAAACGCCGACGGCTTCCACGATGAACACAAACCCGACGATTTTGGCCAGACTGCGGAAGGTGGTGCGCAGGTTGCCCGAACTGATGAGGTCGGTCAGGAAAATGATGTCCTTGAACGACTTTTCGCCCCGGAACAACAAGCCGAACAGGTTGGTGAAGGTAAGAATACCGATACCGCCCGCCTGAATCAGGAACAGGATGATGCACTGCCCCAGAAAGGTGAAATCCTTGCCGGTGTCGAGTATGGCCAGGCCGGTCACGCATACCGCGCTTGTGGCGGTGAACAGCGCATCAATGAGCGAGATGCCCTTCACCGTAGCATTGGGCAGCATCAGCAAGCCAGTACCCACCACGATAATCCCGAAAAAAGTGCTGACAAACGCCAGCGCCGGGTGCATATTCTGGTAAAATTTCAGGAACGTGTGTTCGGAAATGTCCACGACCAGCGTGAAAATCGCCAGCATGTAAAACGTGCCGATCGGCAACAGCGGCGTCCCGAATACCAATGCAGACAAACTGTGTACGGCCAGCATCGCCACCGTTGCTATCAGGAACAAAGCCAGCACCTTGGTCGTGGGCGGCCGGAAAGCGCGCGCGCGATCAATGCTTTTGAGTACCAGCAGCGGCGCGTACACAACCATCCCGACCCAGGACATCCAAACCGGCAATAAACTCAAGCGCTGGATACTGAGCACCAGTACAATCAGGAGAGCGGCCTGTAGCCACCAGCCATGCGCGAGCGATTCGAGGCGATTCCTATATGTCACGGTTCGGGTCGAACTGCTCAAGGTAGTCGGCTACACGGCGAATGAATGACCCGCCGAGCATGCCGTCCACCACGCGGTGGTCGTACGACATGGACAGGAACATCATCTGGCGCACGGCGATGACATCGCCGTATTCCGTTTCTAATACTGCGGGTTTTTTGCGAATGGCGCCGGTAGCCATGATGGCTACCTGAGGCTGGTTGATGATGGGGGTACCCATGACGTTGCCGAAGGTGCCCACATTGGTGAGCGTGAAGGTGCCGCCCTGAATTTCGTCGGGTTTGAGCTGGCCAAGTCGCGCGCGGGTAGCGAGATCGTTCACCTGTTTGGTGAGGCCCACAAGGTTGAGGAAGTCGGCGTTTTTGATAACCGGCACAATGAGGTTACCCGTGGGCAAAGCGGCTGCCATGCCGATGTTGATGTCTTTCTTCACGATGATGCGCGTGCCGTCCACCGAGATGTTGATCATCGGGAAATCGCGGATCGCGCGGGTGACCGCCTCCACGAAAATGGGCGTGAACGTGATGTTTTCTCCGTATTTTTTCTTGAACTGATCCTTGATTCGGTTGCGCCAGTTCACGAGGTTGGTCACGTCGGCTTCCACAAACGAGGTGACGTGCGGGCTGGTGTGCTTGCTCATCACCATGTGGTCGGCGATGAGTTTGCGCATACGGTCCATTTCCACAATTTCGACATTGCCGGAGATGGAAACCGCCGGGGCCTGAGTTGCGGGAGCGCTTGGGGCAGGCGCCGGAGCGGCGGGCTGTTGCACTTGAGCCGGTGCTGCCGAGCGGTTGCCGACGTAGGCGAGTATGTCTTTTTTGGTCACGCGGCCTTCCATTCCCGAGCCGGGGATGGCATCCAGTTCAGCTTGTGCGATTCCTTCCTGTTTGGCGATGGTGCGCACCAGCGGGGAATAAAAACGGCCAGAGGCTCCGGACTTGCCGGGCGCTTCGGCGGCAACTGCCGGCACGTAGGGCACCTGAGCGGCAGCAGGTTCAGGGGCAGGTTGCTGCGTGCCGTTGCCGTTGGACGACGGCTGGCTCATCGCGGGCGAAGCAGCCGGCAGGCCTGCAGTGACAGCCGTTTCGATGATAGCAATGGGCGTATTGATCGGAACCACGTCGTTTTCCTTGAACAGGATTTCCATCACGACGCCTTCCACCGGAGAGGGCACCTCGCTGTCCACCTTGTCGGTAGCAATATCGAGCACCGGCTCGTCGAGTTCGACCCGGTCGCCCGGGTTTTTACGCCACTTCAGGATGGTGGCCTCCATGATGCTTTCGCCCATTTTGGGCATCACAAGTTCTACACGCGCCATGATCGAAGTTTTGAGTTTTGAGGATTGGGTTTTGAGTGCCCGTGCCTCGTATTTTGTTGAATTTGGTTAAAGCGGGGGCAAAGGTAGGGTTTCGGCAGGCATAGCCACATAGCAGGCGGCGGGTTTGCCAGTGAAAAATTGAAAAAATGTTAAAAGAGTGCGGATACTCTTTGTCATTTGCCAATTGTTGTTTCTTCGCAGCCGGTTTTATCGAAAACCAGCCGTTTACAGCGGAAACACGCCGTTTTTGAAACCAAAATCCGGGTTTCCAGCATACCGCAAAATCGAAAGCGGAATCAGCTATTTATGTTTGATTGACGGCACAAATAGTATTTTTTGACAAATTGTTTTGCCGGTATTGTTCGCTTTGATACTTTTGTGCGTCGCTTGGCGCAAGTGCCAAACGGCTTAACCCACTCAAGTATCGCCTGCGGACAATGCCAAAACAACTCAAAACCAATATTTTATACAAAACAACCTAATCCGCTGTTGTCCGCAAAACCGTTCTTAAACATCAGCCCTCCGGCTGTGAAGCGGTTCCGATGACTTGGGTAAACAAATAAAGTATGGGCAGGAAAGAAAAGTTTGTTTACAACATTCACACCCTCACGTACGAGAAAGTTGTAGTTCCCTTCAAAACCAGAATACTGCAGGCATTCGGATTTTTCTCCGTGGTTTTGGTCACCTCCTTTGCCTTGCTTGCGCTGCTGTACACCTATTTTCCCTCTCCCCGCGAAAAGGAGCTGCTCCGTGAGATCGAGCAGATGGAAGGCAAGTACAGCCAACTCAACGAACAAATCAACACCATGTCTCAGGTGCTCCACAACCTGCAGGAGCGAGACGCCGGCGTCCATCGCGCCGTGTTCGGGATGGACCCGATTGACGCCGATGTCTGGCATGGCGGTATCGGGGGCCACGAAGCCCACCCGGAGATTGAGGCATTCAAATACGGTGGCAAAGCCATTCGATCGACAGTGGAAAAAATTGACGCGCTCAGCCGTCAGTTGTCCCTGCAAAGCAAATCACTTGACACGATTCAGGAACTGGCCAACAACCAGCAAAAAATGCTGGCTAGTATCCCGAGCGTCAAACCCGTTCGGGAGGACAAATTGCAAAAAAGTATGAATATCCTTTCGGGTTTCGGATACCGCATCCACCCGGTGTATAAAATCAAAAAATTCCACGAAGGTGTTGACTTCCCGGCACGCGTAGGCACCGCCATTCAGGCAACCGGCGACGGCGTTATCGTAGAAGCCGGCTGGCACCATGGCTACGGGAACTGCATCCGGATCAACCATGGCTACGGCTACGAAACCTGGTATGCCCACATGAACAAAATGTCGGTACGAGTGGGAGAACGTATCAAAAAAGGCCAAAAGATCGGCGAGGTAGGCGACACCGGCCTGTCAACCGCCCCGCACCTGCACTACGAAGTGCATTTCAAAGGCAAGCCGATCAACCCGATCAACTTCTGTATGGACAACCTCACACCGCAGGAGTACCAGCAAATGGTCAACAGCGCCAACAGAGCCAACCAATCGCTCGACTGATTCCGGAGCGACCGCATAGTCTGAAAACAATTAACAGCAGTAAAAAACAGGAGCCGTCCGGATTGCCCGGAACGGCTCCTGTACTTTTTCCGCAACATGAGTCATGCGAATCAGGGGCAAAACATGAGGTGGAGAATAGCAGGAATGAAGGCTGAAGTGATTTCACCGAACACATGAACCAATAATCCCTGCAGTGAACGCACTTTGGAGGCTCTTTGGATGTCCGTTTTTTCAATGAGCCAATAACATTCATGCACCAAAACCGGAAAAGTAGCGACCGTTCGATTCAAACGATCATTGTAGGTCTGGCAGGCAGGTAGTCAGCACCTCACAGTCAGTGCAGTCAGGTTCAATCAAATTTTTCGTGAACCGTTGGCAGTGCCATTTCAGACATTATTCGTACTGTTGGCACACGTAGTAGTACAGTTGATCAGTTTGAGTTGTAGCATTCACAAACTTACCAACCTGGCTTCTACGTGTTTT
>CAYMQY010000075.1:15156-17294 GCA_964392655.1 uncultured Saprospiraceae bacterium | reverse complement strand
CGTCGAAATCAGCGTAGACTTGCCCTCCGGCAGCACCTCCATGCTCGACCAACTCGCCAAGGTTGGCCGGTATGATCTGGCTGCCGAAAATGTTGACAACGAACTGGTAATCACTTCGCCAAACATGCACCGCGTTGTACGCGTCAAAGGTGAAAAACTCCGGGAAAACCTCTCCTATGTGATTTATGTGCCCAAAGACATGGATGTTGTATTGCTCAACTCGGCTGCCGCTTTGGCCGATATCCAAAACAAATAAAACATACCTGTCCCCTGATACCTCCTTTCGCCGGCTGCCGTTTTTTCCGGCAGCCGGCGTTTTAGTATTCCCCGAAGTCAAATGATGTACTTTTGTCCCGAAAAGATTATTCCGCTATGAGCAACCGTTTGATCCCCACCCTTTGTGCCCTCTGGATTGCTACAGGGGTATCCGCCCAAATGGAACGCACCGTGTACCAGGTTTTTGAGGTAGACTCCGTGCAAACCATCACGCTGGACATCGTGAACTTCACTTACCCCGAACTCCACATTTGGGCCGGAAACAGCGTGCTTACCGAGGCAAATATTCAGGTTTGGGATGCATCTCCCGAAATTGTGAACGACATGATCAAAGCGGGCCGCTATGCATTTGAGTCGGAAAAAGCGGGCGATTTGCTTCGGATTTTCACCAAACAACGCAAACGTGAAGATGTGCGCCGCCAGGGCACACCCAGTAAGTTCGTCGAACAAACCACGATCAAAGTATTCGTTCCGGATATCTACGAATTTGACCCTGCTGAATGGACACCTGAACAAACTGACAAGCCCAAAACGCTACGCCGAAAACAGGCGCCCAAGAGTGATGAGTGATGCGAGATTTTCAATTTTTTTCCGATAAAAACGGAACACGCCATGCCCACCACAATCGAACTTGTACTCCACCCGGAGGAACGCTACGACGATGCCCGTTTGCGGCAACAGGCCGCCAGACAGACGGGCTTCCCCCTCGAAAAAATTTTGCACGTTGAAATTCAGAAAGCCTCGCTTGATGCTCGCGGACGCGACCCCGTTTTCCGCTTGCGGGTAGACGTGTACGGCCCCGGAGAAGCGTTTGTCCCGGAACCAGCCCTGCTTCAGGGCTTTCGCCCTGTGGACGGGAAACAGGGTCGGGTGCTTATCGTCGGCGCAGGGCCGGCGGGTTATTTCGCCGCACTTGAACTGATCGAACTGGGCATTCAACCTATCGTACTCGACCGCGGCAAGGACGCTCGCACCCGACGCCGCGACTTGCGCGCTATCCAGCAATTCGGCGAGGTAAATCCGCACTCCAATTACTGCTTCGGCGAAGGCGGCGCAGGCACCTACTCCGACGGCAAATTGTACACTCGCTCGGCCAAACGTGGCGACCTGCGCAAAGCCCTGCGCCTGCTGGTGGAACACGGCGCCAAATCCGATATCCTCACCGAGGCGCACCCGCATATCGGCTCCAACAAACTGCCCGGTGTGGTCCAGAATATCCGCGAAACCATTGTCCACTACGGTGGCGAGGTACATTTCGGGCGGTTGGTCACCGATTTTATCCTGAAAAACAACCGAATCGCGGGCGTAATCACACAGGATGTTTCGTCCGAAACCACGAGCAATACCACACAGGAATGGCTTGCCGATGCCGTCATTCTGGCCACAGGCCATTCCGCCCGCGATATTTACCGACTCCTGCATGCGCGGGGAATCCGGATAGAAGCCAAACCCTTTGCGCTGGGAGTGCGTGTGGAACATCCGCAGGCCATGGTGGACAATACGCAGTATCGCCAAAGTCCGCGTGGCGAACACTTGCCTGCGGCGAGTTACAGCCTGGTCTGCCAGGTGCGTGAGCGGGGTGTATTTTCCTTTTGCATGTGTCCGGGTGGCCTCATCGTACCTGCAGCCACAGCACCCGGCGAAATCGTGACCAACGGCATGAGCATGAGCCGGCGCGATTCACCTTTTGCCAACTCCGGCGTAGTGGTGGCCGTAGAGCCGGAAGACTTGAAGGATTGGCAAAAACACGGCGTGTTTGCCCACCTGGAATTTCAGGCCGAGGTAGAGCGCCGCATGTTCGAAGCCGGCGACGGCAGCCAGAGAGCACCGGCATTGCGCCTGACCGACTTCATTGCCGGGCG
>CAYMQY010000075.1:11830-15056 GCA_964392655.1 uncultured Saprospiraceae bacterium | reverse complement strand
TCACGGCGTACCGCATCGCCGGCGCGCTCGCCGTGTTCGATGCCGCCCCCCGGTGGACGGTAAAAATGGTAGTTGTCGTGTTCGTGCCAAAACTCCTGCAACAGGAGCCGGCCCTGATGTTCGAGCAAGCAAAGAGCAACAGCGCGCATGATCGGTCTTGATTTTTTTGAAAGAAAGGCAAGAAAACCGATGCAAGGGGCCAAAGGTTCCGGAAACCTACTTGCACGTTTTGCGTCGGGTATCTATGATGTACTGAATTTTCCAGCCGGCGCCGGTTTTCGCCAACTGAAACGAATTGGTGCCGCAGTGCGATAACTTCCCGTTCAGGTAAAACTTATACGGCGTCCATACGCTGGCCAGTAACTCCTCGGCATGAATGGCGGCAAACTCGATGCGTTCGTCCAGCGTGTTTTTGGAAGGCGTCGTGACAAACCGGACGAACTCCTGAAAGTCTTCGTTGTGTACCTGCACATTGCCTTGCTTGTCCACACTGATAGTTTGCAAAACCGGCGCTTCGGTGCAGGCACCGAGCAAGAGCGTACTGTCGCCCTTGGCCATACCCTCAAAGAACTGGTTGATCGTCGCCTTTATGGCGGCTTTGTCTTGTTTTTGGGCGGCAATCAGATGCGGCGCCCCAAGCGCAGCGAGCAGAAAAAGAGTTCGAAAAAAAGCCATCGTTGTCCGGTTGTGTCGGGCAAAAATGAGCAGCCGGACATACGTTCTGTCGGTTTTTCGATGAAATTCCCCGTTTGGAATCAGTAGGCACGTCCTGAAGCGCAAACCTGCGATGCTTACTTGTTCAAATGCTTAACAATGACCGACTCCAGTTCGGCTTCCATTTCTTCGCTGAATCCGGAGTGGACATGGAGTACCTTTTTGGTTTCGGCATCGGCAATGATGAGCAACGGATACCCGATGATACCGACTTCTTTGGGCAGTTTTTTCTCCGGATCGAACAACGTGTTGTAGGTGACCTTGCGTGTTTTAAGCCAGTCTTTCAGTGCTTCGTTGTTTTTGTCGAATGGATTTACCCCCAACACTTGCAGGCCCTTTGAAGCGTATTTTTGGTGCAAATGCTCCAGTTTCGGCATAGCCATTTGGCAGGGAAAACAGCCTTTGTACCAAAAATCGAGCAGTAGCAGGCCCTGCTTTTGCCCGCTCGCGGAATACGTTTGCCCTTGCAAATCGCTCAAAACAAAATCGGGCAATATCGTGCCGACTTGGATCAACTCTCGTTCGCGTTTGGGTGGCGCATTGGGGTCGTGTTGTTCAAATGAAAATGTTCCCGCTAATTTTTCCGGGTTGAAATAGTCGGAAAACTGCACCTCGGCGGGAAGCGGGGTAACCGGCGAAAACAGTTTCTGCTCGTACTGCCAGCCGTCGAACAGCCAAACCTCGCTGCCCGTATGCGCCAAATAGAAGTCCGGCATGGCAATATCCCAGTGATAGGCCGCAATGATTTTGTTGTTTGCCACATCGCCGAGCGCTTCCTCAATGCTGGTGTCTCGCTGAGTAAGCCGAAGCACCGGGAGGTCATTGAGGCGATGGGCCGTAATTTCCACCGAATCAAAGCCGCCGGGGCGAAAAACGGGACGATCCACGCGAAGGAAGGGCTCGTAGACAAGGTTGCTCTTTTTGACATTGCCACGCAGCATGCGCCGCAGACCACCCACGTCCTTGACGGCAGTTACCCAGTACTTTTCAGCACCTGCTTCCTGGTAAAAGTTTTCCCCGTCGAAGGCATACACAGGCTTATTCTGGGAAATGACGACGAATGGCGCCAGCGAATCAGGATTGGATTTTCGGAAAAAATAGCACACTCCGCTATGCGCTATGGTATCTTCTCCGTCTGCAAACTTGAAGCGGGCATCAATAGTGAACATACCCTTTTCCATAGCAGAATGGCGCTGGTTGAGCGCGCGGATAATTTCGGAACCATCGGCCGTTTGCGCGCGTAGTACAGAGGCCAGTGTAACGCTCAGGAGTACTGGAAGAATCAACAGATGTTTATTCATAGCATGACGTTTTATGCCCTCCTTGACAAAAAAAACGACCTCTCGGTTGCCTGATCGGCAGCCCGGAAACCATCCCAACCTACCGCAGCAAAATGTAATTTTTGTACTCCCCCGGTCGCCATCCGGTGTGATTTTCCACAAACCGCGAGAGGCGGTCTTTCCACGACCAGCGTATTTGCTCGGGGTTCCCCTCAAACTGCCAGTTTACCGCCTGAATACGGGGCAGCATCACTGCCGGATGGGTACCCGCATACCGTTCGAGCGGCTCTGTGCCGTTGTAGTGAAACACCTCTTCCGCGCCGACTTTCGCCTGCACTTTTTCGTCGGAGTGCCACAGGCGATTGAAGTTGAGTTGCTTGCGCTGTTGCGATGCTGGATGCCTCACCCAGCCATAATGGTGTATATGCGCATCCAGCAGGCGTACGCGCAGTTTTCGGGCATCTTCTCCGACCCGGAACCCTTGAGCATCACGATACGAACGTATGCGTTTATCGTTGCGAATGATACGTACCTCCCGGCGATACCATCGGCGGCCCAAGCCAACGTAATCGTAGGATCCGTAAAAATGCCGGTACTGGAGCAGCAGCCCCTCGGTGTCGGGGTCGTTAAGCCGGCGTTCCATCCCGGCTCGTATGGCAGGCAAATCATCTTCGTGTACGCACTCGTCGGCCTGAATGTAAAAACACCAGTCGTAGTCCGGCGGGATAGCCTGGAAGGCTTTGTTGGTTTCCTCCGCCAGTACGCGCCCTCCTTCGCGCATACTGGCGTCCCATTCCGTTTCGAGAATATGGATACGCGGGTCGTTTATACCGCGTACGAGGGCAAGTGTATCGTCGTCTGATTTGCCAACGGCCACCAAAAAAAAATCACAAACAGGCAGGATGGACGTGATGGCCTCTACGACCGGGTAGTCGTAAAGCAAGGCATTTCGGATAAAGGTGAAGCCGGCGACTTTGGGCGGCTCGCTCGCTGGTTTGGACACTTTCTGCTGATTATTTTAATTTTCACGATCAGCTATTAGGTTTTTCTGTGCCGCCTTTTTCGGTCAGTGCTTTTCGTATTGCGGCCACTCGTTCAACAGAAAGTTGAAAAATGTCGGCCACTTCTGCATCATTGAGATGTGGGAAACGAAGTATAATTCTTTCTACAGAAGCTATAACGCCCTTTTCCATGCCCTTTTCTATGCCCTTTTCCATGCCCTTTTCCATGCC
>CAYMQY010000075.1:0-11730 GCA_964392655.1 uncultured Saprospiraceae bacterium | reverse complement strand
ATGCCCTTTTCCATGCCCTTTTCCATGCCAATTTTTTCTCCACGTTGGAAATATGGGTCTTTACGTTCGTCAATAATCTCCGAAATGCTTTGCATGATGCTGTAAAAAATTTGTTGCAGGTTATGCAGATTTGAAAGTATATGCAGTTGCTGAAGGTGTAGTGCACGGTCTGAATCTTGAACAGCAAGACGGCGCAGTTCGTTTACCACTTCTTCCATAACTACCTCGGCGGGTTGGCTGCCATGGTCTGCCAAAATAGCCAACAGTGCCAACTCCGGTTTGCCTGAATCCAGAAAATCCCGGTATGGGATTTCTTTGATCCACACGAGGCGAAAACGAAAATCAAGGCCTTTGCGTTGCAAGCGTGTAGGCATGGTCGGTCGTTCCCGACCAAGAAAAAATACGATTTGGTCAATCTCACACTCGGGGTACTGGTACAAAATCAGACCGGCATACAAATGCAGGCGATGGGCCATTTTGGAGTCATTGGACGTTTGTGCCTCCAGTTGCACAATAGTGTCACTCTGCCCCTCTACGATGAATCGTCTTGCAAAATCAGTCTTGCGTTCAAGCGTTCGTTGGAACTCAATATGCACAGGCTCAAAGGTTCCCTCCGGCATCTGCAGGATATCGGTCAACAAAGCAGGCAACGCTGCGCGCATCGCCTCTTTAAACACCTTGTCGTACTGGTTCGCCTCTGTATTAACCTTGCGAGAGCCTACAGGTTTTTTCATGCGCTTTCTTGCCATGTCAGGTTGCTATTTCTGAAAACAAAGTTGGGTGTTTTTACTGAACGTAATATCTTTTTTTTCAACTCCAGACTAGCCCTTCCCGCTTATGTCCGATCTTGCGCCCTGCAAGAACGCCTACACATGTCAGCACCTGATTTTTCAAACATACCACTTGACCTAAGCCTGCGTCCGGCACCTCGCACTTCGCACCTCGCACCTCGTACCTCGAAGTTCGTGGCCGGCATCCCGCCCTTTCTTGGCGGGCCGTACTCCAGCATGTTCGTCAGCCAGCCCTGGACAATCCGGCAATACGCCGGCTTTTCCACCGCAGAAGCGAGCAACGCATTTTACCGCCGCAACCTCGCCGCCGGACAAAAAGGCCTGTCCGTGGCCTTTGATCTGGCCACGCACCGCGGTTACGATAGCGACCACCCACGCGTGGTGGGCGACGTAGGCAAAGCCGGCGTAGCCATTGATACGGTGGAGGACATGAAGATTCTGTTCGACCAGATTCCGCTCGACCAGATGTCGGTGTCCATGACCATGAATGGCGCGGTCATCCCGATCATGGCCTTTTTCATCGTAGCGGCGGAAGAGCAAGGCGTGTCGCCCGAGGCGCTCAGCGGCACCATCCAGAACGACATCCTCAAGGAGTTCATGGTGCGAAACACCTACATTTACCCCCCTGCTGCCTCCATGCGGATCATCGGCGACATCTTCGCGTTCTGCGCACACCGAATGCCGAAATTCAACTCCATTTCCATTTCCGGCTATCACATGCACGAAGCCGGCGCGCCCGCCGAACTGGAGCTGGCCTATACCCTCGCCGACGGGCTGGAGTACATCCGCACCGGCCTGACTGCAGGACTGGGTATTGACGACTTCGCCCCGCGCCTCTCGTTTTTCTGGGGCATCGGCATGAACCACTTTCGCGAAATCGCCAAAATGCGTGCCGGGCGTCTGCTGTGGGCCAAATTAGTCCACCAGTTTCAGCCCAAAAGCGCCAAAAGCCTCGCCCTGCGCACCCACTGCCAGACCAGCGGCTGGAGCCTGACCGAGCAGGACCCCTTCAACAACGTTGCCCGCACTTGCATAGAGGCGATGGCCGCTGTGCTGGGCGGCACACAAAGTCTGCACACCAATTCCTTCGACGAAGCCATCGCCTTGCCTACGGATTTTTCGGCCAAAATCGCCCGCGATACCCAGTTGTTTATTCAAAAAGAAAGCGATGTGTGCCGGGCCGTAGACCCCTGGGCCGGCTCTTACTTTGTGGAAAACCTGACCAATGAACTTGTGGAAAAAGCCTGGGCGCTTATTCAGGAAGTGGAAGCCCTCGGCGGCATGGCTAAAGCCATTGAGCAAGGCCTGCCCAAACTCCGCATCGAAGAAGCCGCCGCCCGCAAGCAGGCCCGGATTGATTCGGGGCAGGAGCAAATCGTGGGCGTCAATATTTTTCAGGTAAAAGACAAGGTCCAGTTCGACATCCTCGAAGTGGACAATACAGCCGTGCGCGAAGGACAGATTCGGCGTATTCAGGAAATGAAAGCCACGCGCGACGAGGCAAGGGTACAAGCAGCGTTGCGGGCACTGGAAGAAGCGGCGCGAAACCCCACCCCCAACCCCTCCCCCAAGGGGGAGGGGGGCATGCCCTTGGCAACTGTTATTCATACGGAAACAGGGACTCAAAAACCCGGCTCTGATCAAGCCTTCCTCCCCCTTGGGGGAGGGGTTGGGGGTTGGGCCAACCTCCTCGCCTTAGCCGTCGAAGCCGCCCGCGCCCGCGCCACCCTCGGCGAAATTTCCCAGGCCATGGAAAATGCCTTTGGCCGATACAGCGCAACTACCCGCACCGTGGCCGGCGTTTACGCTGCAACAATGGAAAAGAACGACGACTTTGAAAAAGCCCGCACCATGGCCGACGCCTTTGCCGAACAGGAAGGCCGGCGACCACGTATTCTGGTGGCGAAACTCGGGCAGGACGGCCACGACCGCGGCGCCAAGGTAATCGCCACCGCCTTTGCCGACCTCGGCTTCGACGTGGACATCGGCCCGCTGTTCCAGACGCCCGCCGAAGCCGCCCGCCAGGCTGCCGAAAACGATGTGCACATCCTCGGCATTTCCTCGCTGGCCGCCGGGCACAAGACGCTGGCACCGCAAGCTATTGCCGAACTAAAAAAATTGGGCCGGGAGGACATTCTCGTGGTGGTCGGCGGGGTCATACCAGCGCAGGACTACGATTTTTTGAAAAATGCCGGCGTGGCGGCGGTGTTCGGCCCGGGCACGGTGATTGCGAAGGCGGCGCAGGAGTTGCTGGCGCTCATTGCGCATGCGGAGTGATCTGATTTAAAAAACCCGCATTTGCCCGCCACACGTTACTTTTGCGCGGCATCACCCCTTTTTGAAGGCAAACAAAAAACTCGCCCAATACCACGCATGGCCAATAGCAGACGCGGACAGTCCAACCTAAACTTCGACGGCGAGCGCACCCCGAAACTCATCGGGATGTTCCTGCTCTTCCTGTCGTTCTATTTCCTGATCGCTTTTACCTCCTACATTTTCACCTGGGAAAAGGATCACGACATCGTGATGCACTTCACCTGGGAAAATTTCCTTGGCGATGTGGAAGTGGACAACTGGCTGGGCCGCCTCGGCGCGTATCTGGCCGACAGCATCGTGTACTGGGGTTTTGGCCTTGCTTCCTTTGGATTCGTGTACTTGCTGTACAACTACGGTCTGGCCCTCATGCGCCGGGTGCCGCTGAGCCACCTGTATCTTACGCTCCAGCGCACGGTCATCTGGATGGTGATTGTGTCCGTGGTGTCTTCGTTTTTTTTGCAAACCCTGGAGTTCCCGGTCGGCGGCGTATTTGGCCAGGCGGTGAGCGAATGGATTCAGAAATTTCTCGGCATTCCCGGCACGGTGGCGCTGCTGGTTTTTGCGCTCGTGGCCACGTTTGTCTGGAACAACAATCCCGACCTCTCCGACTTCACCTGGCGCCAACTCTGGTACGAAACCCAGCGCGCCTGGCGCGACCTGCTCAGCGGCGAATACGGCAAACGGTACCGGGCTTCGCGCGCGACATTGGTCAAAAAAGTGGATCGCAGTTCGGAAAGCACATTCTCCCGCACAGAAGACACTGCCGATACCGCCGCTGCCACCGCCGCTGCCGCACCGGCGCCGGAGGCGCCCGCAGGGCCGAAAGGCGGTCAAATGTCGTTCGACCTGACGAAAAAAAGCGCGCTTTTTGCCGACGACGAGGGCAAAGCGAAAAAGGGCGACGCCATCGAAGACACCGAACTGGAAATCAACCTGCCGCCCGATCAGCCTGCACCCGTGCTACCCGACGAGGCGCCCGCATACAAACCGCCTGTGGAGGCCATCCAGGAGGACACACCCAACCTCTCGGAGCCATACGACCCCACGCTCGAACTTTCCCACTACGAATACCCGCACCTGCAACTCCTGCACGAGTACGACAATACCCACCTCGAAATTGACCGCGACGAACTGGAGCAGAATAAAAACCAGATTCTGCACACGCTGATGAACTTCAAGATTGACATCGAGAAGATCAAGGCAACCATCGGCCCCACCGTCACGCTGTACGAGATCGTACCCGCACGGGGTATCCGCATTTCCAAAATCAAAAACCTCGAGGACGACATCGCGCTCAACCTCTCCGCCCTCGGTATCCGTATCATCGCACCCATTCCCGGCAAGGGCACCATCGGTATCGAGGTGCCCAACAAAAAACGCCAGACGGTGGGCATGCGCGAGGTGCTCATGGACGAGCGCTTCAAACGCGCCAAAATGGAACTGCCCATCGCGCTGGGCAAAAACATCCAGAACGAAGTGTTTGTGGCCGACCTCACCAAGATGCCGCACTTGCTCATCGCAGGCTCCACGGGTCAGGGCAAATCGGTGGGTATCAATGTGATCCTGAATTCGCTGCTGTATAAAAAACACCCCTCGCAGGTCAAACTCATCCTCATTGACCCGAAAAAGGTGGAATTGTTCCCGTATGCGCGCCTGGAAAATCACTTCCTCACCTTCCTGCCCGATCAGGTGGAACCGATCGTGACCGACACGCAGAAGGTCGTGCATACGCTCAACTCCCTCATTATCGAGATGGAGTCGCGGTACAACCTGCTGAAAAGCGCAGAGGTGCGCAACATCGCCGAGTACAACGACAAGTTTGTGGCCCGCCGCCTCAACCCGCTCAAGGGACACCGATTCCTGCCCTACATCGTGCTGGTGATTGATGAATTTGCCGACCTGATCATGACCGCCGGCAAGGAAGTCGAACTCCCCATCGGGCGCCTGGCACAACTTTCGCGCGCCGTGGGCATCCACCTCATCATCGCCACACAACGCCCCTCGGTGAACATCATCACCGGGGTTATCAAGGCTAACTTCCCGGCCCGTATTGCGTACAAAGTGGTGTCCAAAGTGGACAGCCGCACCATCCTCGACGCCGGCGGCGCCGAACAACTGACCGGCAAGGGCGACATGCTGTTGTCTGTCGGTGGCGACGTGATCCGCCTGCAATCCGCCTTCGTGGACACCCCGGAAGTGGAGCGCGTGATCGAATTTATTGCCAATCAGACGGGCTTCCCCGAGCCGTTCTTCCTGCCCGAATTCCACGGCGACGACGAGGGCGGCAGCGCCAAGCACGTCAGCCTGGCCGACATAGACGACATGCTCGACGACGCCGCCCGCCTTGTAGTGGAAACCCAGCACGGGTCCACCAGCATGATCCAGCGCAGGCTGAAATTAGGCTACAACCGGGCCGGTCGCATCATGGACCAATTGGAAGGCCTCGGCATCGTCGGCCCCGCCGAAGGTTCCAAACCCCGCGAGGTGTTGTACTACGACGTCGTGGAATTGGAGCGCTATTTGACTGAACTCCGCGCACGCAAACCGTGATACCCGCAACTATGAAAGTTACCGACCATTTTGCCAAAGCCAAGGGCAAAACCCTGGTTTCCTTTGAAGTGCTGCCACCGCTCAAGGGCGGGAGTATGCAGGCCATTTTCAACACGCTGGACGCGCTGATGGAATTCAAACCGCCGTTCATTGACGTGACCTACCACAGGGAAGAGTTCATTTACAAAGTGCGCCCCTCAGGGTACTACGAAAAAGCCGCCATTCGGAAACGCCCCGGCACAGTTGGCATTTGTGCGGCCATCATGCACCGGTTCAAAGTGGATGCTGTGCCGCACCTCATCTGTGGCGGTTTTTCCAGGGACGAAACGGAAAATGCGCTCATTGACCTGAATTTTCTCGGCATCAACAACGTGCTGGCGCTGCGCGGCGACGCCCGGCAGTTCGAGGAACGCTTCACCCCGCACGAAGACGGGCACAAATACGCCCTTGATCTGGTGCGCCAGATCGCCGGCATGAACCAGGGCCACTACCTCGACACCGATATCATCAACGGGGAAAAAACCGACTTCTGCATCGGTGTGGCCGGTTACCCGGAAAAACACTTCGAGGCGCCCAACTTCGATACCGACCTGGCCTACACCAAAATGAAGGTGGACGCCGGCGCGCACTACATCGTCACCCAGATGTTTTTCGACAACGCCCGCTTCTTTGAATTCGTGGACGCCTGTCGAAATGCGGGCATAAACGTACCGATCGTACCCGGCCTGAAGCCGCTCACCCGGCGTTACCAACTCAACGCCATCCCGCGCAAGTTTTTCGTAAACATGCCCAAAGACTTAGTGGACGCCGCCATGAAAGCCGGCGACGACGAGGCCGTGCGTCAGATCGGAATCGAGTGGTGCATCCAGCAGTCGCTCGAACTGAAAAAATCGGGCGTGCCCTGCCTGCACTACTACACCATGGGCGATACGGATACGATTCGGAGGATAGCGAAGGCGGTGGTGTGAGCATAGCTCACTCTACCTTCACCACTTTCCCCGCCCGCTGCACGGCCCCCTCGCACCACACCTCGTACCCGTACACACCCGGCGGCAGCCCCGACACGTCCACTTCTGTAGCCGATACCAGCGGATCAAAAACCCGCTCCAGCGCCAAGCGCCCTGTGAGGTCGTGCAGCCGCAGCCGGGCTGGGCCGTGGTACTGGCGGTTGGGCACTACTTTGAGGACGGTGCGCGCCGGATTGGGGAACACCGAAAACGCCGGCAGCGGCGTAGGTGGGTTGGTCGTGCTTACCACCGGCGAGCAGGGCAGGCCGGGATTATCGGGTGGGCCAAGGCGGAAGTTGGGGAACGAGGGCATGGACGCCCCGCTGGGCGTAGGCAGCGGCAGCCCGCGCTGCTCTACATTGCAGGCAAGGCCCGGTTCGTCGGGGTTGTGGATGACGTGGAAGTAGCGGGTGTCGCCGCCGGCAAGACCATAAATTTTGCAATCCGGACCGAGTTGTAGCTGCTGAAAAAGTGTAGCGATTGGGCTGGCAAATCCATCCCACTCGGCAACCAACACCTGAGAAGCGCTAATATCGGGGGCTTGCAAATCAAGTTGGTACAAATTCTTTCTAGCCCCAAGGTAAAGGAACCTGCCGTTGGGAGATACTGCACATCCAATTTCTCCGACCGGTGTATTCCCGTAAATGTACGATATAGTGTCAAAACCGGTAAGCATACCCGTTTCACGGTCGAAATCGTACACCATAATGGGAGATGTTGGATTGGTGCGATAAATTTTGCTACCGTCAGGTGAAAAAACGATTTGGCCGTAGCCTTCGGTTTTAAAATCTGGTGTTATTCCAATCGCTTGAGTGAGGGTGTCAACAATGCCATCGTTGGTGATCTTAAAAACGTAAAACACATTGTTTTTTCGGCGAGGTGTCACAATCCACCAATCTTTACCGTTAGCATGCTTGGTTGCAATCAATTTCCCATAAGAGAGTGTATCATTTAGTATTTCTACATTTTTGTATTCAGCCTTAACCACATCTGTTTGTGTATTGTGTGTGACGATGGTCAATAACAATTTATCCGTATAAACATCTGCTGGATTTGCTTGTAACTTCATTTGCTTATGAAACAAATAATAGGTAGTTTCATTTTCGGGCAAAGGCAAAAACACAGCGCTTTGGGTACCTGATGCGTAACCGTCTGCATTTTGTATACATGAAATTTGCCAAACTTCTCCCGGGTTGATCATATCACCATTTTCAACTATTTTATCATCGGCACCTGCAATATGACAACCATTGGTATAGGCTACTAGCTTCCCTGAAGAATCACAAATGCTCGCATTGCAAATGAACATGTTCAATTCACGGAAATTATACTTTACATTAACCGGCTTTTGGTTAAAATCAATTACTATCCCCCCATGCGCCGTAGTATTTGGGGTATTACTGTCACCAGATATCCAGATGTAATCATACTTTTGGCTAAATGCTAAAGATGGAAGCAGGAGCAGGCAAAAAATGGTACGTTTCATAAAATATAAACACAGGATCAAACACTAACTTCTCACCTTCTACCCCATGCCGTAGGGGCACAGAGTAGCCTTGCTAAAGGTGAGAAGTTAGTGTTTGATAATGATTTTTCCAGAGTACATGTTCGTACCCACGCCAGAAACACTGTAGTAGTAAATACCTGCCGGAATTCGATCCAACGGAACCTGAACCGGACTGCTGTCACCTGAAAGCGCAACTGACTTGGTCAACTGGCCAAGAGCATTGAAGAGCGAAAAGGTATATTCCGAACCTTGAGGAGCATGGTATTCAACGATCAATCTGTCCGTAGCGGGATTGGGATATACCCGAACGCCCTTGCCGGCATGATTGGTCGCAGGACTACTTCGCTCCAGAACAGCGCAAGTGGTATCGTCCGGATACGCTCGCGGTTCTTCTGTTATCAGCGTCAGCAACGCCCGCGCCCACAGCACGGCTTCTCCATCGGATAGCGGGCAAAGTGCTGCAATGTTTTCGATTGTTGTGCTGTCTTGAGACGAAAACGTGAAGTTGTTGCGCAATACCGTGCGCAGGAAAACACCGTTGACGGCTTTTTCGTGTACGGCTGAGGGTTCCTCCAGATCGGCCAGGTTGTTGTTTTGGGTCAGTAGCACGCCGGCGGCTACCGCGCGAAGGGAGTCCAAATGTGCTATCAACAGGGCTTTGGCTGTGGAATACGCCTGAATGGAATCCAGCAGTTCGAGCAGTTGTTCGCTCAGGTCGGCGCTGTCCTCTTCGCTGATATACAGTGTGTGCAATTGGTTGTCCAAGACGGACAAGGAATCAAGCCCTTCGAGGATGGCCTCCTCGTACCCTTGCAGGGTCTCCTGATCACTTTGACCGACAGCCATTGCCGCACGGATGCCTACCTGCATGGCCGCATATCCGGCCAATCCATTGGTTTGGGCAGCGGTTATGAAGTTGGCGATGGCGGTGTCGCCCGTATAGGGGTTTCCGTCTTCCAGTATGCGCTCGTACAAGCGTCGTTGGGCGAGCCAGTTGTTGGTGGTGGCATAAACACTGCCGGGCAAGGTTCCCTGCGCCGTGGCCCGATCGAGTTGCAGCTCCGTAGATGGCCCGGTCAGCCCTTCGATCCAGAGGCAGGTGCCGGCAGGTGCCGGACAGGAGTAAGAAGATTCCTGTTCTGTTACATCTTCAAACCAGTTTTGAGGCATACTCGAATTCGGTAAAAACTCTGGGTCCTCCATAGCATCAACAATGAATTTGGAGAGGTTTGCAACATCAGGAATCCCCTGATGCACGGCCACCGTTCCGCTTCCCGACCAGCGGTTTCCCCGGTGTGTCTGGGAGCCGGATATGGCATCCATGCCGTAGAGCAGGCCGGTGGTGTTGTCTTCCAGGGTGTTGCCGGCTATGTCGGCTTTGGCTTTGCCCACCAGCATGCCCTCCACGCGTAGGCCCGTGCCGGAGCCGACGGAGTGGTTGCAGTACAGTTGGGCGCGGTCGGCGTGCAGGGCAAACAAGCCGGTGTGGCCGCCCGTGCTGCCGCTTACGTTGTTGCATGTCAGGGTGTTCTGGTCGCCTCCGTTCAGCGCAATGCCCCGGCTCGCGCCTTGGGCATTGGCCAAGGCAACGGTATTGTTCCAGACAGACAGTTTGCGGGCGCTATTTACCTGTATGGCATTGGCTCCGTCCTGAAGTGTGATCGTGTTGCGAGCGATATTGCCGCCTGTAAACTGCGGTTGGCTGGTCAGGCCGCCGCCTTGGATGATACCGATCATCTTGTCGCCGGCGGTATTGATGCCTATGCCGTTGGGGTTGCCGGAAAGGGCAATGGTATTGGCATACACGCCGCCAATTGCCATGCTGGAGTTGTTGGAATTTGGAATACCCAGCGGGGATGCATAGCGCAGTTCGATGCCGCGGTCAATGGCTTCGATCGTGTTGTTTTGGTGTATGGAGTAGTTGCCGTTTGTGGTGATGACGCCGTTATGCACGTCGCTCATTTCGGAGTTCCAGACGTATGCCGTGGAGCCGGTTGTTTCCACTCCGGTGTGGCAGTTGTTGAATTGTACGGGTTGACCGTTTTCATTGTTGACCCAGGTTAGCCCCTTTTCGGAGTAGATAGCCTTCCCGGTGGGGCCAGTGATGAATGATTCGTAGCCGGTTCCTTTGGTCACCTGAACAATATCCTCAAACACTGCATTTTTTACGTTCAGTTGCGTGTTTTTGGCAAGGATGCCGTATTTCAGGTTGGTGAACGTATTGGTTCGGAGGCTGACCGGATCAAGGTCAATACTCACACCACCTACTACATCGGACAGAATCAAACCGGCAAATCCTTTTCCGGAAGGCAACGGTGATTGCCCCGAATAGGGAGGTTTAAAACCGCTGTTTGTCGTAGCATAATTGTTTCCGAGCAAAACGGCTTTAGTGCCTCCCGGGCTGGTAAACACGGAAATGTTGTTGTTCAGGAATTCGGTATTCTGCAACCTCGTGCTACTACCGAAGTTCATATTGATGGCAATTTGAGCATCTTCTATGATGCTGCTTCCTACACTTAGCGATGAAGGCGTTTGTAAGGTGAAGCCCTCCCACATCTGGGTACAGCCGGACACGGATGCTTCATTCATGCGAACCTTGGCTCCCGATTCCAGCAAAATTTTTTTTCCACCATCCATGAGAAAATGGTATCCGTTCAAGGCGTAGTCCCGTTTGGATGTAACGTAGTTGGTATTTGCGGGTATGTTTGCGGCTAATTCCGGTATAACCAAGTCTCCCTTCAAATGAAAATAGCGCGGGGGATCGTTGGGATGTAGTACATCGTGAATTGTTTGTCCGGCACTGATCGGGATTTCGTAATACGGTTCGATTACCGTAAATAAGGACGTATTGCCATCCGGGTCGTCTACATAAATCTGAACACCGTGGCGCTTGATCTCAATGTTGGGCTGCGGGTCATATTCCATTGAAAAATCAATAGGAATTTCGTCGCCCAAGGCTAGGTTGATCGTTCGTTCCGAGCCGTCGGGGTTCCGGGCAACCAGTTCTTTCCAAATCAAAATGCCAATCAGAAATACGTTTTCTTCGTGAGTAAAATAATTGCTGACGACTTTGCCCGAGGCATCTTTTTTTGCTTTCATTAGCGTTGGATGGTATCGAAAACGAACTTTTGCATTCGTTTTTGGCTCGCACCCGCCTTTTAGTACAGCGGAGAAGTTGATGTCATCGCGCCCTTCGCCGCAATTTTTTACCGGATGCGCATTGTCCGCCTCAAGTAAAGTCGGTCCGGATACGCATACTTCACATGGGTTGCCCGTGTAAACGGGAATTCGGTCGGTCAAACATTCGCATCGGTTGGGGATAAATGGGGGATCATTTTGGAACAGGCCATTAAGTTTGTTCTGCATACAGCCTGAAAGTTCTTCGCCGTTCGGAGGTGAGCACATGAGTCGTTCTTCAATCTCATTACAATTTAATCCACAGCCACCGGCTGTAATTGGGTCGTTTTCATGAAAAAGCCCAAACTGGTGCCCCAATTCATGCGCCATAGTTCTACCGGTAGCATAGGAATCGGGAACTCCGTTAGTTTTATGAATACTG
>CAYMQY010000074.1:0-17329 GCA_964392655.1 uncultured Saprospiraceae bacterium | reverse complement strand
GCCAATCCCGTGAGCGGCATCCACACGGTGGCGGAGGTGCAGCCCGTCCAGTTCCGGGACTACAGCGCCGACTCCGCCGACTATGTCATCCTGTCCAACTCGGCCTTGTTTCAAGATCCCGCCGCCGGCGGCGCCGACCACGTAGCCGCCTACGCCGAGTACCGCCGCAGCGCCGAAGGCGGCAGTCGCACGGTAACTGTGGTGGACGTGAACGAACTGTACGAGCAGTTCGCCTACGGTGTGCGCTACCACCCGCTGGCCCTGCGCAATTTCGTGCAGTTTGTCTGTAAAAACTGGCCCGTGCCACCGCGCCACCTGCTGCTCATCGGCAAAGGGCTGGACTACGACCGGTTCCGGCGCCCCGAAGCGCAGAGCGCGCTGGCCGACTCCCTGTTTTTCGTGCCCACCTACGGCAGTCCGGGCGCCGACCAGTTGCTGGTCATGCGCGAAAAACGGTTGTCCGATCTGCTGGTGCCGGTCGGACGTATTGCAGCGACTAAACCTTCGGACATCCGGGTGTACCTCGACAAGGTGGTCGAACACGAACAGACCTACGCGACCGCCCCGCAAAACCTTGCAGGCAAGGCCTGGATGAAACGCGTGATCCACAACAGCGGCGGCCTGGCCGGCGAAGCGGCGTACATCCGAAACTACACGCAGAGCATGGCCGATGTGCTTTCGTCGGGCCGCATGGGCGCCGATGTGCATACGTTTTTCAAAACCTCCAACGACCCGATCCAGTTGTCGAGTTACGAGCAAATGCTCGAATTGCTCAACGGCGGCGTGTCCGTGTGGATGATTTTCGGGCACTCGTCGCCGCAGGCGGTGGACTTCGACATCGGCGCGCCGGCGGTGTACAACAACAAGGGCCGCTACCCGCTGATGATGATCATGGGCTGTTTTTCCGGCCTGTGCTCAGCGCAGCAACCGGGTATCGGCGAGCAGTTTTTGCTGGCGCCCGAGCGCGGGGCAATCGCCTATTTTGCTTCCGTCAATTTCAGTTTTGCCGATGCCCTGCACGCCTTCGGACGGCGGTACTACGAGCGCCTCGGCGGGGAGGATTACGGCAAATCCATCGGCGAAATCATGGCCCACACGATAGCCGATCTGAACAATACCGGCTATCCGGCCATGGCGGCATTGTTGCACCAGAACCTCCTGCAGGGCGACCCGGCGTTGCGCCTGCACCAGTATGCCGGCCCCGACTATGTGGTGGACAACCAGTCTGCGCGTTTCGATCCCAATCCCGTCAGCCTCGAACAACCGACCGTGCGCATGGAATTCGAGGTGGTGAACATCGGCGAAAACACGGGCGGCCAACTGCCCTACAAAATCGAACAGCGCCTGCCGAACGACACCCTGCTGCACCGCCTGAGCGATTCCACGGAGGCGCCGGCATTCCGGAAAAAACTGGCGCTCGACCTGCCCGTTGCCGGCAGCCTGGTAGGACAAAACCGCCTGCTCGTGACCCTCGATCCCGACAAAAAACTGGCCGAACAGCCTCAGTCCGCGCAGTTCAACAACCTGCTCGAAGACGCTTCCGGTGTGCCCGGTGCGCCGCTGTTCGTGTTTGCCGACGACGTGCAGCCCATTACTCCGGAAAACTACGGCATTGTGCGGAGCAGTCCGCCCGTATTGTGGGCATCTACCCTGAATCCCGATGCGGCGCCCATGCGCTACCTGTTCGAACTGGATACGCTGGAAACCTTCGACAGCCCGTTTCGGCAAAGCGGAGCGGTGGTGCAGGCAGGCGGCCTGTTGCGCTGGCAACCGGCGGTGGCGCTGACGGACAGCATGGTGTACTACTGGCGCATCGGTCGCGACAGCCTTGTGAACGGGCAAATTCCCTGGCGGCAACGCTCGTTCGTGTACCTGCCGGGTAGTGCGCCCGGCTGGAACCAGTCGCATTTCGGGCAGTGGGCCAAAGGGGAATTTATCAACCTTGAGGCGCGGGACAGCAGCCGCGCACTGGAGTTCGTGAACAGCGCCGGTTTCCTGACCATGAACGTGGCATACCGCAACCGCGACAAGTTTCCCGGTATGCAAAACGCCTACTACGAAGGTTTTTTCGGCGACGCCGGCTTCAACGGGCAGGGCCTGACGAGCGGCGTGGCGCTGATGCTGCAAGACCCAAACACAGGACACTTCATCCCGAACCCGCCCAACAGCACCTACAACACACACCCGACCCGGGTGAAGTCGTTTTTTTCGTTCAACACGCAAGATTCCTTGCAGCGGGTGGCGCTGATGAATTTTATGGAAAACGTGATTCCCGATAATGCCATCGTCGGGTTTCTGGCCCTGCACCCGTGGAACGATACGCTCGGCTATGCGCCGCGGCGCTGGGCTGCAGATTCCGTTTCGTACGGCAAAAACCTGTTCCAACTGTTGGAAGCGCAAGGCGCCAAGGAAGCCCGCACGCTGGTGGACTACACGACGGGGCCGCACCCGTACGGGTTTGTGTATCAAAAAAACAACCCGGCTTTCGATGCCGTGGACACCATTGTTTTCCAGATTGATTCGGTGCTGAACCTGCGGCGCTCGTTTTTGGCCAAATGGTCGGTGGGGCAATTTGAAACGCCACCCATTGGCCCCGTGCGGGCCTGGAAAAATTTGTACTGGAGCCGGGATGCATTCGATGATGCCTCCGACGAAGCGGCGCTGTCGGTATTGGCGGTGCGCGCCGGGCAGCCGGACTCGCTGCTTTTTTCTTTGGAAAACACGTTCGAGCGCGCGCTGACGGACCTTGACGCCGGACAGTTTCCTGTGCTGAAATTGCGCTATGCCGCCCGCGATACGTTTGCCCGCACGGCCACGCAGCCGCGTTACCTGCGGGTGCTGTACGATCCGGTGCCCGAGGGCGCCGTGCATCCGACGGTTTTGTTTGATTTGCAAAAAGACACCCTGCAACAGGGGGAACCCGGACGGGTAGCCGTGGCATTCGCCAACGTATCGGACGCCGCGTTCGACAGCCTGCTGGTGCGCGTGCGCCTGGAAAACGAGGGTGGGGCAGGGCAGGACTATTTCCGCCGCTTTCGGCCCTTGCCGCCGGGCGATACCCTGCATGCCGTGCTGCCGTTCGAAACCCGGGCAGACACCGGCCCGCATCGCCTGCTCGTGGAGGCCAACCCGGCAAACGACCAGTCGGAGCGCTACCATTTCAACAACACCTTGCTTCGGCAACTCTGGGTCGCACGCGACGTGCGCAACCCCTTGCTGGATGTAACCTTCGACGGTCTGCACATTCTGGACGGCGATATCGTGTCGCCGCAGCCGGTTGTTGTGGTTACGCTGAAGGATGAAAACCGTTTTTTGGCTATGTCCGACACGGCGGTATTTACCCTGCGCTGGGTTGGGCCGGACGGGACGGTGCATCCCTTGTCGTTCAGCGACCCGGCGGTACTTTTTCTGCCCGCCGATCCCGCCAACCTGCCCGACAAAAACCGCGCGCGCCTCGAATGGCGGCCCGAGTTTACAGAAGACGGCGAATACCGCCTGTTAGTGAACGGGCGTGATGCCACCGGCAACGTATCCGGTTCGCTGGACTATTCGGTGAATTTCCGGGTGATCACCCGTTCGTCCATATCCAACCTGTTGAACTACCCGAATCCGTTTTCGACGCGTACCTGTTTTTACTACACGCTCACCGGCTCGGAAACACCGAGTCATTTCAGGCTCCGGATTATGACTGTGAGCGGACGCGTGGTGCGCGAGGTAACCGAGGCGGAATTCGGCCCGTTGCTGCCCGGCACGCACGCCAGTGAATTTTGCTGGGATGGCCGGGACCAGTTTGGCGATCAGTTGGCCAACGGAACCTACCTGTACCGGGTGATGGCAAAAAAAGCCGACGGGTCCGACTTCGAGTTGTTTGAAAATTCGGCGGTAGACGGCTTTTTCCGGGGTGGGGTAGGGAAGATAGTTCTGATGCGGTGATGTTACCCTGATCCATTAAAATAATGAACCGGCTTTGCAGGAAAACAGCGGAAAATCCGCCGCATTCGTCCTGCAAAGCCGGTTCAAATCGGGCACCGGTATGCTCAGCGTTGGTCCAGATAAACTGCGGCAGAAGCCACGGCGGATACGATCGGGCCGCCAAGTTCCAGGCCAATCACATCGGCCCAAACCCAGTCGGGAATACTTGCCGACTGTACATCGCTCTGGCCGGGCTCGGGGGAGGAGATGGATTTCCAAAACCAGAAGTACCGGCTGTACTTGAGCACGGAGATCATGGAAAGCACTACTTTGGGATTGTCGAGGCGAGCGCCGGCCTTCAGTTCATTTTCGTAGGCAGTCATGTATTGCACAAACTGACTCAATTCCTGGGGGGTGTGCACCGGCATGGAAGCGGCCTCGTTGAACAGTGCGCGCAGCACATTTTTGTCGCCGGCACTCAGGCGGGTTTCTTCCAGCCGGGCGATATAGTCGCTAAAATCGCGGTTCAGGTCGAGCGTGTTCGCGCGCTGCATGTCAGCGGCGTTCACAGGCAGTTCGGCGTCGGCGAGGAATTGTGCTGTTTTTTCAGTCAGCAGTTTTTGCACGGCTTTCGAGTCGTTGCCCAGTGCAGCGAGGGCCTGCCGGTTTTCATGCAGCACCACCTGTACGGCAAGGTTGTGGAGTTGGCCGATGTTGTCCTGCGGGTTGTTCGGATTGACTAAGGGAGCCACGGCCTGGCGGGATTCGGGATCGAAATAAACAAGCCCGGTCACAGAACCCGTACTGTTTACTTCTGTACGGAGCGGATAAAGGCCGGCGGGTATCACCTGTTCATGGAGACCCAGGTCCTTAGCCTCCTCTTTGGTGAGTGTGTAGTCACCGGTAAGCGGGAAATATTGTCCGAAGTACTGCTTTGCGTCATCGCCTTCTCCAAATTGAAGGGCCGGGTTGCCGAATTTATCTTTTAATTCGGTACCCCAGCCGATCCAGATGCAGTTGCTGAAGGAGTACATGCAGCCTCTGTACGTGGAGGTGCCGAAGTGGATAATTATGCGGTTTCCATCCGGAATAGCGGGAGCATCCTTGATAGTTTGATCAGGCACTTCCGTTACGTCGCTTTTGGTGCAGGAAAATATGGTGAGGGTGCAAATGGTCAGGATCAGGGCGAAACCGGGAATTGAGTGCTTTTTCATAACAGTGTTGTTTTTGATGATGAAACAGTGTGTTTGTGTTGAATTTTCCTGGTATCCAACCTGACTGGATTTTGTTACCCCCGGTATAAAAAAAAGAGTCGGGGCGCAATGCCACGACTCGGTATCATTCAACAAACGTACAGGCTCGTCATTCTTCAAGCCCAAAAACCGCCAGCCTTTTTACTTCCACTCTTTCGGGTGTTTTCAGGCAGACAAAATACAAGCCGCTTGGCAATCCCGCTCGCTCGAACCGCATTTCCTGCTGCCCTGTCGGAAGGTGCTCGTGGTTCAACAGCCTGCGCACCAGACGGGCATTTCCGTCGAAAAGCGACAAAGAAACCAGCCCGGCATCCGGCACCACAAATCGCAAAATGGCTGATTCGGAGCACGGATTCGGGGAAATAATCATGCCCACTGATTGCTCTTGTCGTAGTACCACATCCGAAACCGGGTTGGCTTCGGCGGCGCCGATGGAGGGCGGATCGGCGAATCCGGCGCCGTAAAAATCCAGCGATGTTCCGGCCGGAGAAGTCCCTGCGCCGGCGGCCGGACTGCCCGGTGCGATGTGAAAATTGTCGGCAGCGGGATTTACAAAAAGCGGATTCTGGTTCAGCACCATGTTCGGGTCGGCGGTGGGGATATCGGGGCCGCTCCAGTTGGGCAAGGCGGCGTTGAACCACAGGTTGTGTGCAAAAACAAACGTTTCGGGGCGGGTGTCGGGGCCGATATTGGTTTCCGTGCCGAGGTTGTGGTCGAGGTGTACGATGTTGTTGCGGAAGGTATTGTCGCCGCATTCCAGGAAACGATCTGGGTCCACAGTCTCCTGTAGGATGCGAATCACCCAGTTTTGCGGGTTGTAGATGGTGTTGTTTTCCACGCGCACCTGCACGGCGCCCACGTATGCCACGGCGGCCCAAGATCCGACGATGATGTTGCTGAACACACGTATGTCGGCCGCCTCGAAATGCGCGGTGTCCGGCCGGAAAAAAGCGAGTCCGGTACTGCCGCCGAGGTTGAGGGTGCGCTGGCCGCAGTTTCTGAAAAAATTGCGTTCGATTTGGATGTCTTCGCAGCCGCCCTTGGCCTGGATGGCATTGGAGCCGAGGTTTTCAAAATAACAGCCCCGAATCAGGCCGTGATGGCAGCCTACCATGTCAATGCCGCTGCCGCCGGCCGCGCCGTTCTGGATGGTGCAGCGCAGGATTTGAAAATGGTCGAGGCCCGATAATTTGAGCAGGTCGTTGTTGCCTCCGGCAGAAATGTCGCGGAAGGTACAGGATTCAAAAATGACATCGTGTGCCGGTGTGGCGTAGGTGCCGCCGTCGTCCGTGTTCAGGCCATTGCCCGTTTGATGCTGGAAAATCAGGCCGCGCAAATGGAGCCAGGCCGGGTCCGTGAACTGGATGGCATTGCCGCCGCCTTCGAAGACGACGGTTTCGCCCGGCGCATTGCGGATGGTGATCCAGGCGCCGGGAGTGCCTTGCAGATTCGATATGAACAGGCCACCGGAGTAAGTGCCGGCGTGGATGAGGATAGTATCGCCCGGGTCGGCGTCGTTAGCCGCAGCCGCCAGGCCGGTGTACGGATGCCCCGTGCCGACGTGCAAGGTGTTTTGGGCGGAGACAAAACCGGCCTCAAGACACAAGAAAAAAAGCAGAAAAGCCGGAATGTCGAGGTTGGCTTTATTGCGGAGCAAATGCTGAAACAAGGTGACCTTTTTTGCCATGTTGTATGGATTTGGCATAAAAGTACGCTGCTTGCAGGCAAAAATAAACCTCAGCCCCGCTCGCTCATCGCTTCACCCAGCGCATGCAGGGCCAGTATTGTCAGGCAAATCGCCAGTCCGGGCGGCAGGCTGATCCACCAGAGTTGCGGGCTGCTGCGGGCATTTTGTAGCAGGCTGCCCCAGGTAGCGCCCACCAGATCGTGGTCGCCGTAGCCGAAAAAAGACAAAGAAGCCTCCAGCAAAATGGCTCCGGCGACGCCGAAGGCGAAAATCGTGTACGCCGGGCGCAGTGCATTGGGCAGCGCATGCCGGAACAGGATGCGCCACTCGGACAAGCCCATACCCCGGGCGGCAGTGATGTACTCCATTTCGCGAATGCGCAGCAGTTCGGCCCGAATGAACAAGGCCACACCCGGCCAACTGAACGCCCCGATGAGCGCCGTCATAGCCCAGAGGGATTGGCCCTGCCGGCGCAGCATGGCCGCAAACGCTACGATAGCCAGCAGCCCGGGGATGGAGGTGAACACCTCGGCAAGTCGCATGAGCAGCAGGTCGGCCGGGATGGATACAGGTTTGGCAAAAAACGGCCGGCGTCGAAGCATTTTTCCAAGAAAATAACAAATGCCCAATACGACGATCGCGACGAACAGGCCGGCGGCCAGGCGAAGACCCGCCGAACTTTTTTCAGGTAAAAAATGCTGCAGGGCGTTGGCATAAAACCAGACAATGGGTAAGCCGACGAGGGTAAGAAATATTTGTCCGCGTCGCATACGCAAGCGCCCGTCGCCCCAGTAGCCGGCGATGGCCCCGATGATCAGCCCGAGGGCAAAAGCGATGCTCATGGCAATGGTACCGGTGAGCAAGGCAGTGCGCGCGCCGCCGATCATGCCGGCCGCCACATCGTAGCCGCGGGTATCGGTTCCAAGCCAGTGCCGGAAGCGACGCCCGCTCCCAACCGGATGCAGGCTGCCCGGCATAGCCTGACGGACGGTGGTATCGGGGCGAGAAGGCAGTTCACCGGGAGAAAACGGGATGGGTGCAAACAAGGCTGCATCATACGGGTAGAGGCGCCAGCGGAATTCGGCCCGGATGCTGTCCAGCACCGGGTGGTCGTAGGGTTTGTCCGGATCATGCAGGGCCGGGAAAAACGTATTGCCTCCGATGCGGCAGTACAACGGCCGGCCGTTGGCAAGAATATCCCGTGCCAGTGCTACCACTACGAGCAGCCCCAATAGCCAAAGTGCCGGGCGTAGTTGTTTATTTTTCCACCAGATCATGCGCACCAAAGGGAAAAACAAGCGTGAATTCAGAGAGATTTTTCAGTGCAATTTTGGGATCTCGCGCAAAACCAAGTACAAAACCGCCGCCGCCGGCGCCGCAAATTTTCAGGTAAAAATCGCCATCCCGAAGGCCGCGCTCCCAAACAGCCCGCAATGCCTCCGGGATCATGGGCGGCATATTTTCCAACTGGAATGCCGAAACGCGTTGCAGTGCCGGCCAGAAACCGGCTGTGTCGGCATGTTGCCAGGCCGACAGCAGCGCGTCGGCGGAGGGCAGTAGTTCGTTTTGCAGGCGGGATGAAAAATCAGCCCCCTGATTTTTTTCCAAAAACCACTGCACCAACGGGCCGGTGCGGCGGGGTTGTCCGGAATCGAGCAGGAAAACTGCGGGTGGTGCTTCAGGCCAGGTGCGGGCTTCAAAAAACGACACCTCGTCGCGGTTCGCGATCAGAAGTGGTCGGTTCAGGTAACTCGTCAGCGGGTCAATACCGGAACTTTGGCCATGAAAGTGGCTTTCCATGCGGGCAAACATCGTTTTCAGCGCACTCAAGTCGCCGGTTTTTTCCTGTGCGTACCGGTCGTACACCGCTGCGCAGAGCGCGCCCGAACTGCCAAGGCCGTAGCCCACGGGGATGTCGGAGCGGAAAAACAGACCCTTGCCGATGTCGTGGCGAAACGCGTCGTAGTCCAGTCCCGGCACAGACTTCAATTCCAGGCTGTTGGCAAATTTCAGCAGTTGTTCACGTCGGTTGCCGGGCCGGCCGGAGTCGCCCCATGCCCAGTTTCCGGAAAAAACCGGCACCGGCACGGCCAGTGCGCGGGCGCCGAGCAGAAGCAGGTACTCACCGAAAAGGAGCAATTTGGATGGGTAGGACATCAGGACAAGCCGGTTCAATTGCGGGCAAAAGTCCTGAATCCGGGCGAGGGAAACAAACTTTGGCCAAACATGGGTTACAAAGTTTAGTACATTTTAACCTCCTACAAATCCAGCCCCAGCACGATGCCTGTCCGGTGAAACTCCTTTCCGAAAAAGCCTACAGCCACGTCAATATGCAGCGGTCGGAAGAAGTTGAACCCGATGTTGTAAAACCCGAAACTGGCTTCCCAGTAGGGTAGTGTGACTTCCGGGCGCTCTGCCTGGGTAGCAAACGAATCGGCGTAGTAAAATCCGATACCGAGTGCTTCTTTCCAACTGAGTTTGCGCAGCAGGGGTAGTTTGCCCAAAATCCAGCCGTCGAAGTGGTGGCGCCAGTGGGCATACGCGTACGAGCCGGATGTGCTGTAGGCGTAGTAAGGCAGCAGGAAAAAACCGCGGGTGTAATTCTCTGTATTCGCGATAATCGTCTGGTTGCCGCGCGGGTGGTAAAAATCCATAAACTCCACCCGGCTTTTGCGCAGGAATGTACCGCCGCCGAGGTTCCAGGTGCTGTATCCGAACAACCCCATGGACAAATCACTTTGCGACAAACGTGCCTGGAGCAGGTCGTAGTCCATTTCGCTGAGAAATATGCCTGGAAGCGCCTTGGTGTAGCGCAGCGTCAGTTCGGGCCATTTGGAGCGGTGGTAAATGCGGAAATCGGGATAGGTGCTGTACGTTTCTCCAAAGCGGATCCGGGCCGCCAGTTCCACGGTGAATGTGCGGTTTGGGTTGAAAAAAGGCTGTTCGGGATCCGTGTCGGGCACGGGCAACGGAGCATTGGGCAAATATTCCCGCTCGCGACGGAAGAGGCTGTAATCGCTGTGGTTCACCAAAGCCCGGCGTTCGGCAAATTCACCGGTCATTTCCAGCCGCAATCCCGGCGCTACATTTCGTCCGGCCTTGGCGCGTACGTATGCTTTTTCATACAGTTTCAGGTAGTTTTGTTTCTCCAGCAGCGAATACAGCAGGTTGGGCAATTCGCCGATTTGTTTGTTGGCGTCGAATTGCTCTACGGTGATACCGCCTGCCACCTCGGCGTGGGTGTACCGGATGCTGTCAAACCGCCGCTCCAGCCGCAGCCCGCCGCGCAGGCGTTTTTCGGAAAAACCGTAGTTCAGCACGGCATCGGCTTCCCAGTAGCGCGAACGCTGTTTGCCTTCGCTCTGGCGCAGTGTAGGGGTAAAATTCAGCAGCCAACCTTGCACCGTGTTGAACTGAATGCCTTCGAACAAGGCCGGGTAGGAAATACGTGTATTCCGGTATGAGTTGCGCCACGTGTAGCCGAAGAGGAGGTTCATCGGCTTGAACCGGTTGCGCTTGTGATCCATGCTGTCCAGGTACTCTTTGGACTCCCAGATTTTTTCCAGACTGTCCTTGCGCACATAGTCGCTTGACTCTTCTTCCGTGAGCGGCACCGGGCGTGTGGAGGCCCAGTAGGCCGTATCCCGCTCGCTTGCCGATTTTTCAATCTTAAATTGTTCGCGGTCAAAGAAGTCCGCGCCAAATTGTGGTTTCAGGTTGTAATTGGAAAAAATTCCGTTGAAAAACCCGCTGATTTTGAAGCCGAGCACGCCGAACTTGAAGCCGGTATTTTGTGTGAGCACGCGCCATTCGTCGGGTTTGTTCACCGGCACAAATTCCTGCCGGATGCTGAGCGTGTCGAGTACCGGTTGCTGGATGGCTTTTCCGGTAAGTTTCAGGTCTACACCAGCAAGGTTCCACCACTCGTCCACGATGTACAGGTGCCCATGAAACGCGGGTGATTCCGCGTGTTTGGGCAATGCCTCAATCTTGTACACATCGAACCCGTTTTCATCCCTGAACCGCCCGAGCAGGCGAAAGGTGTAGTAGGAAAACGCGTTGTCGGCTAAGGGCGAGAGAATATTACGCCCGATTTCGATGTGTTCGTCGTACAGGTTGAAATCCGTCAGTGTGGCTCGGTTCAGGCTGAATCCGTTGGCATTGCCGCTGACTTTACTGGACACCATGACTTCCTTGGTGCGCGGCGGATCCATCCGGACATACAGTTTGGACACCGATTCGGATAGGTACACCACGCCGGTACGGTTGGAATCGAGGATGCCGCCCATGTCGCCGACATCCTGCCCAAGCACTTTTTTGGGCGCGTCGAGCAGTTTGTAAAATCCCTTGATGTACGCGTCGCAGGAGTACTCAGGCGTGCGTCTTTTGTAGTAGTCGCGTTTTGCAATAGCCTTGCGCATGATCGGATACGCCGGGTCTTCAGAGGTGATGACCACTTCGGCGATTTGCAAGTCACTGGCTTCGAGGGCCACGTTCAGCCGCACCGGCTTGTCGGCAATGGTAACTTTTTCGACTTTTTGTTTATAGCCTATATACTGAAAAACAATGTCGTATGTCCCACGCTGCAGCGAGAGTCTGTATTCGCCTTCGGCGTTGGCCACTGTGCCGTTGGTGGTGTTTCGAGCGTACACGGTGGCGTAGGGCAGCGTTTCACCGGATTCGTCGCGAACAGTGCCGGTAAGTTGGGCAAACGAGGAAAAGGGAAGAACCAGAAGCGTAAAAAAGGCGATTGAAAGGGCGTAAAGCGTGGGTAGTTTCATCAAAAAAATAAATTTATCGCGATGGGTAGTCATCGGCCAACGAACAAAGGTTCAACTTTGTGATTCCGACCGAAAAAATGGACTTGCTGCACCAATTCGATGTTTATGCCGACACCCACAATCTGTTGCCCAAGGCAGACCGTATACTGGCGGCTGTAAGCGGCGGCGTAGACTCGGTGGTACTGGCCCATTTGCTCGGGCAAAGAAAGCAGCCTTTCGGCATTGTGCATTGTAATTTTCATTTGCGTGGCGAAGAGTCCGACGCAGACGAGGCATTTGTCCGCGAATTGGCAAAAAATTGGGACACGCCAGTATTTGTGCAGCACTTTGATACCCGGAAATACGCTGCTGAAAACGGACTTTCGATCCAGATGGCTGCCCGGGAACTTCGCTACCGCTGGTTTGAATCTGTTCGCGAAACCCAGGGATTCGATGCCATAGCCACCGGGCATAATCTGAACGATTCCGTGGAAACGGCACTTATGCACCTGGTTAGAGGCACTGGCCTGACGGGGCTGGGCGGCATCCCGATGCGCAACGGGCGCATCATACGCCCTTTGCTGTTTGCCACCCGTACCGCAATTCTGGAATTTGCCGGTGTGCAGCACCTCGTCTGGCGGGAAGACAGCAGCAATGCCGACGAGCATTACACCCGAAATGCGCTCCGGCACCGGGTGTTGCCACAACTGGAGTCGCTGAATCCGGCATTTTGGGAAAATGCCGCTGAAACACTCCGACGTCTGCGGGCTGCCGACGCCAATCTTCAGCACTTGCTGAAAAATTTTTTGGGAACAGCCGATGAAACAGGCGTTATGCAGCTGGAAAAATCCCGGATCGAAGCCCTGCCCGACGTGCCGGATGCGTTGTTTGACTTGCTCCAGCCCTTCGGATTCACGGGCGACCAGGTGCAACAAATCGTTTCTGCCTGGAAACAAACCGGAATGGAGTGGCACACCCCGACGGGCTACCGCGCCGTCATGGATCGAAAGGTGCTTCTGTTGACCAATCGGGAAAGTCCGGAAAGTACCGTATTGATCCATGCCGACGATCTTATGGTGCGTACCCCCGATGGCGGCCGACTGCTGTTGACGCCGACTTCGCCTGGAGCATCGTTTCCAACCGACCCGGCGACAGCATTGGTAGATGCAGATATTCTCCAATTTCCATTACTTTTGCGGCGTTGGCGCCCCGGTGATGTGTTTCAGCCGATGGGGATGAGTGGACAGCATCAAAAACTTCAGGATTTTTTCACCAACCAAAAATTTTCCCGGTTGGAAAAAGAAAAAATTTGGGTGCTGGAAAATAGTGACCAACGCATTGTATGGATCGTCGGAAAGCGCCTTGATGACCGTTTTAAAGTCAGGTCCGAGACCTGTAAACTACTGAAATTGACTTGGATAAAACACTGATTGAGCGCGTGCCGGAGCATGTGCGCCTTGCCGCCGAACCCTGGAGGTTCGCGTTGCGACTTTTTGCTTTTTGGCTCTTGTTCTTTGCCTTTTACCGGGCGTTATTCGTCGTCTGGCTCTGGCCCAACTGGTCTTCCGAAGGTCCGTGGGCGGCGTTTTTGCATGCTGTTCCATTGGATTTAAGCACAGCCGGTTATTTGGTGATACTGCCATTGCTGGCCTGTTACCTCGGCATGGCTGTTCGCCCCCCGGCTCAACGGCTGCTTCAGGTTGCATTTTCCGCGTTCAACCTCGGGTTGATCCTGTTCTTCGTACTGGCTTTTACGTCAAATGTGTTTTTGTATGCAGAGTGGCACACGCCGCTCAATAGCCGCGCATTTGAGCACTTTCAGACTCCTACCGCCGTGCTGGACTCGATGTCCCTGCCCTTTAAAATTGGCGGGTTCATTGCTTATTGTGCATTGTCCTGGGGCTGGTGGCGTCTGTTTCGCAAAATAGCAGGCGGCTTGCCGACGACCTTTTCCTGGTCGTGGAGCCACATCCTGTCGGCGCCGCTTTTGTTGGGTTTTGTACTGTTGCTCATACGCGGAGGCGTGGGCAAGATGCCGATCAATGAAAGCGCGGTGTACTACTCCACCCACCCGTTCAATAACCATGCAGCCACCAACACGGCCTGGCATTTTTTCCATAGTTTGATCGAAGCCCGCTCAACGGTTAACCATTACCGAAGCATGGATTCAGAGGCTGCAAGTTGCCAAGTACAGAAATTATTTGCACCAGGAAAATCAGCAGAAGCTCAATCCCCCTGGTTGGCAAGTAAACCGGGACAGCGCCCGAATATCGTGGTCATCATCATGGAAAGCATGACCGCACAAGTGGTGGAGGAATTGGGCGGCGAAAAAGGAGTGTGCCCTAATCTTGGCCGTTTGGCGCAGGAGGGAATACTTTTTACCCGGTGCTACGGCAGCGGATATCGCACCGATCAGGGCCTGGTGTCGGTACTTTCCGGGTTTCCGGCACAACCCGACCAGTCGGTAGTGTTGCATCAGGATAAAGCGGTCAAACTGCCCGGGTTGTCTAAAACATTGCTTAAGGAAGGGTATTCCACGGCATTTTTCTATGGCGGCCAACTCACTTTTGCCAACATAGGCACCTGGCTGTACGATCAGCAATTCCAGCAGATCGTTTCCATTGATGATTTTCCACGTTCCGAAATCAAACAACTCTGGGGGGCCGACGACGCGACGCTGCTGAACAAAGTGGTTTCGTCGCTGCGCGACAAGCCTCAGCCCTTTTTTGCGACTGCCACCACCCTGAGCCTGCATCAGCCGTACGATGTGCCGTACAACAGCGAATGGAACGGCCTCGACGAACGCGATAAATTCCTGAACTGTGCCGCGTTTGCCGATTATGCCATTGGTGAATTTTTTCGTCAAGCTGCGCAGGAGCCGTGGTTCCAAAATACGGTTTTTGTACTCGTAGCCGATCACGGGCACTTGCAGCCGAACAAATGCAACATGGATACGCCACGTGCGCGTCAGGTGCCGCTAATCATCACCGGCCCGGCAGTCAGTCCGGCATGGCGTGGGCGCCGAATTGAAACAATAGGTAACCACCACGATATTCCGGCTACGCTGCTCACAGCGCTTGGCGTGGCAAGCAATAATTTTCCCTGGAGCAAGAATCTGCTTGCCGAAAACGCCCCCGATTTCGCATACTATTCCAATGAAAATGGATTGGGATGGATCAACCGGGAGGGCGCTTCGTTTTATCGTTTTGCAGAAAACCGCTGGCAAACCTTCCACGGCAATTTGTCGCCTCAAAGCCAAACATCGGCCAGGGCTTATTTGCAGGTCATGTACGACGATTACCTCGGTTTATGACAAAGGCATGAAAACCTCAGCCATCATACACCGTGCGCTTCCGCCTCCGTAAGTTTCAATGGTGTCAATCGGGCTGTATAACAACCGGGTGTGGTGTTCGAGTGCCTGAATTTGTGCGGGTTTGAGTGAACGGTATGCCTGTTCCGACATAACGAGCAGCGTTTCGTCGCGATTGTTCCGTACCTGAAGCATGTTGCCGGCAAAAGCGTTCATTTGTTCGAGGGTAATTTCCACGATCTGCTTACCGGTTTCCCGGAATTTATTTTCCAGCATCCTGCGCTCTTCCAGATCGCGGACAGTATCGAGGCAAATAACCACGAAGGTTTCGCCCATGGCCATCATGACGTTGGTGTGGTAAATATCCTGCCCGGAGGCGTCCACGGCGTGAAAAACTACCGGGGTATAGTCCAAAATTTTGCAAAGTTCGTCCAGAAGTGCGGCGTCGGTACGCGGGCTGAGACAGGCGTAGGCCAGTCGGTTTTGATGGTCGAAAATAATACTGCCGGTACCTTCGAGGTAGCGTCCGGCATCTTCACCGGATTCCAGATGTACCCGTTTTTCTGCTTTGTAGCCGGCATCGAGGGCTACTTGCAGGACGTTTTCGTCACGCTCAAGGCGACGAGTCGGGGCAAACATCGGGTATGTAACCAATAGGCCCTCTTGATGAAAAGTGGCCCAGTTGTTCGGAAATACCGCGTCGGGTTTGATGGGGGCGCCGGAGTCTCTGGCTACCAGCACTTCCACCCCGGCAGTGCGCAGGCGGTGCACAAAGGCCTCAAACTCCTCCACCGCTTTTTGGCGAATGGCATCGGGGGAGAGGCGACCGTCCCGGCTCTGGAAAGCGTTGTTGGCGGCAGTTTCTTCGTTGAACCCAAAATTGGCCGGGCGAACCATCAGGATGTAGCGTGTAGTTTGGCGACGCATGATTTGTATTGAATTGAACTCTAAATTATTCAGCGGCAAACCTAAAACAAAAAACCCGGCCAAACTTGCGTCGGCCGGGTCGAGTAGTCAATTCCTAACCTTTTAAACTACTGAATTCTTGATTCACCGATATTTATAGAGCAGATTGGTTGTGCAAAGGTGTTCTGATGCGGAGGCAATCTGCAATAATTGCAGTTTAAGTTAGGGTTAAGTTTGAAACACGGGCTGCCGCGAAGTACTGGGCTTTTGCGTGCGTATATGGCGGATTTAGCCGTTATTTGCGCTCTGGAAACAGTTAGCAGCAGTTCGCACCCTCACTTAGTCTGTACTAATTCCTGTACTAATGCGACCTCCTGTAATTTCCATTGTGCTGCGCGGCTACCAGGACCGCTTCGGTTTTCAAAAGTTGTTTCTCCGCTACGCCTGGTCCTACCATACCAACTACCTGGCGCTTCCCTGGAAGGTACTGCCCAAAGACTGGGACCCGGCAAATCAGTCCGTGAAGCCCCGAGCCACCTTGGGCGGCGAAACGGCCATGGTCGTGAACAACCACCTCCGCACGACGCTGACCAAAGCGTACTCCATCGTGGCCGATATGATTGCCCGGGATATTTCACCGACCTTCGACGTGTTCAGCCAAAAAATGCGGGCGGACAAAAAAGTGGTTTCATTGTTCGGTGAAACGGCTCTTCAAATTTTGAAGGATGAGCATGCGGCCAACGAGATCAGTCACAAAACGTACATCACCTACAAATCAGCGGTCAATAAATTTCAGGGCGTGATGGGGCCGTTGCGCCTCCAGGATATCAGCCGCGAAAAAGTGCTGGAATTCAAACGAAAAATGGTGGCCACCGGGAAAGAAAACCTGGCCAACCAGTACGTCCGCTACCTCAAAATTATTTACGGCCGCGTCCTGAAGCACTTCGAACTGGACGACCAGCGCAAGCCCTTCGACCGTGTAGAGATCAAAGTGGTGAAGATTTCCGAAAAGAAAAGCCTGACGCTGGAGGAATACGCCGCCTTTCGGAATGCGCTGGCTCAGGCCGATCCCGGAAGTCAAAAACACGAGACCCTGCGCCGTTTCCTGATCATGTGCCGTGGTCTCCGGTTCTCGGATACCCAACGCATCAAGAAGGATACCCATTACTTCGAATTCCAGGAGGATGGCATCTGGTTCCGATACTTCGCCACAAATGCCCAGAAAACCGGCAGCAAAGAAATCGTTCCGATTTCGAGCACCGACGCTACCTCGCTCCTCCACTGGCGCCCGGATGGCTACCTGTTCCCACCGGTAAAATACTTGACCTACAGCAAGTGGCTACGCAAGGTCAGCCTCGACCTCATTGGCCGTGAAATCACGACCCACTACGGGCGGCACTTCACCGGCGATTTCATCCTGAACAATGGCGACATGGGCATCGAAGACGTCAAAAAAATCCTTGGCGTGAAAAGCGACCGGATCGCGGAGATATATGCGCAG
>CAYMQY010000073.1:0-17703 GCA_964392655.1 uncultured Saprospiraceae bacterium | reverse complement strand
CCTTCACCTTGTAAAAAATCGCGGACGGTTACGGCAAGATCAGGTTCGTCTTCAACGAGCAAAATTTTCATAGGGCGAAAATAGCACCCGAATTTTGGATAAATTTTGGCGCAGATGTAGAGCATGTACAGAATTCAGCCACCGGGCTGCCATTCGACCTTACCCCGCCCACCCTTCCCGGTCCAGGCTCCGGTAATGTATTGCCTCCGACAAATCCTCAATCCGGATATCCTTGCTGCCGGCCAGATCGGCAGCCGTGCGCGCTACTTTCAGGATGCGGTCGTAGGCGCGGGCGCTGAGTTGCAGGCGCTCCATGGCGGTTTTGAGCAGCGTAATGCCGGAATTATCGAGCGCACACACTTCGCGCACCATGCGACTGGGCATCTGGGCATTGCAGTACACATCCGGCAGGTCTTTGAACCGTTCTGCCTGTACGTCGCGGGCGCGCAGCACGCGCTGCCGGATTTCCGCGCTGGTCATCTTGGGGCGTTCCAGCGTGGTGAGTTCGTCGTACGACACCGGCGTCACCTCCACGTGCAGGTCAATGCGATCCAGCAGGGGACCGGAAATTTTGGACACATACCGTTTCACCACACCGGGGCCGCACACGCACTCCTTGTCGGGGTGGTTGTAGTAGCCGCAGGGGCATGGGTTCATACTGGCCACAAGCATGAAACTGGCCGGGTAATCCACCGACACTTTGGCTCGGCTGATGGTGACGCGGCGCTCCTCCATCGGCTGGCGCATCACCTCCAGCACGGTGCGTTTGAACTCCGGCAGTTCGTCCAAAAATAGGACCCCGTTGTGCGCCACACTGATTTCTCCGGGCATGGGATCGGAACCGCCGCCCACCAAAGCCACATCGCTGATGGTGTGGTGCGGGGCGCGAAACGGGCGGGTCGTCACGAGGGCCGAATTGCCGGCCAGTACCCCCGCTACTGAGTGGATTTTGGTGGTTTCCAACGCTTCGTGCAGGGTCAGCGGCGGCAGGATGGTGGGCAGCCGTCGGGCGAGCATGGTTTTGCCGGCGCCGGGTGGCCCGATGAGGATCACATTGTGCCCGCCGGCGGCAGCCAGTTCGAGGGCGCGTTTGATGTTTTCCTGGCCACGCACGTCGGAGAAGTCCACGTCGTAGTTGTCGAGATTGGCGGCAAACTCTTCCCGGGCGTTCACCTGCATAGGCTTGATGGTGTCGGCGCCGGCGAGCACGTCAATCGCCTCGTTCAAGGTTTCCACGCCGTACACTTCCAGATCGGCTACGATAGCCGCTTCCCGTGCGTTCACTTTGGGCAGGATGAACCCCCGAAACTTCTCCTTCCGGGCCTGAATGGCAATCGGCAATGCGCCCTTGATGGGCCGCAGGGAACCGTCGAGCGAGAGTTCGCCCATGATGAAAAACTGGTCGAGGTTGTCTTCCGGAATCACACCCGTGCCGGCCAGCATGCCAATGGTGATGGGCAGATCGAAGGCCGAACCTTCCTTGCGCACATCCGCCGGGGCGAGGTTGATGATCGTTTTGAAACGCGGCAGGCGCAGGCCCGAATTTTTGAGTGCGGCTTCGGTACGTTGCTGCCCTTCGCGCACGGCACTGTCGGGAAGGCCCACGATGAAGTAACCGGGTTTGTCGGCGGTGGTGCCGAGTGCGCCTCCGGTGTTCACTTCGATGGTAATGGTTTGGGCATCCACGCCGCGCACAGCGGCGGCAAAAGTTTTAACGAGCATGATGACGGACTTTTGGCCGAAAGTCGGAAGTCATCCGCCCGCGCCACCTGTTCCGGGCACTTGACCGGTATATTCTTTTAAATTTAATTTGATATTAAAAAGAAGAAAATCAGTGATTTATGGCCGTTATTTTGCTTGATTTCTGAAAGTCTTAACCCGTGCGAGGCGTAATAGTTTTACCTACTTTTGCAACAAAAGAAAAGCAATGCACAACCCGTTCCCGGGCATGGATCCATATCTGGAAGGGCACTTGTGGCCCGATGTACACCATTGCCTTGCCAATGCTGCAATTGTCTAAATGTTGGCCGACCGGATCGCACCTGCTTATTTGGCAAGGATCGAGCCTTATCCGATCAAGGATACAAACGTGGAATCAGGAATGACGAAATAGCGTGAGGCCAGCCACATAAGTCGGCTGCAAGATGGCCGATAGGCCAAATTGGTACCGGCACAGGTGTTGTTTTTCTACAGGAGAGCCTTTAGGCGCGACTGGCGTCCACTGGTCGCCATGCGAATTCGCCGGGCACGTATTCGATAAATCCTGCGTCTTCGCCCGATTCCGAACGCAGAAGGTTGATCTGCAATCCCTCCGAAAACCGCTGCATCAACCAGGCGAGTTTTTTCCGATACCCGGACGATCTCGGGTTTTTGGAGCAAAAAAAACCGTATTCCTCTACGTTTCCGGCGTTTACGCGTACGAGATTAACCTGTTTCATATGCTTGTAGGTAATTAGCGGGATCGAATTTATGGCTCATTTGAACCGGCCCCATTGCACCAATACGTCGTCATTTTTTCAACCGTGGTACTGCTATGCTTTCAAAAAATGCCCGACCCTCACTCAAAACTTCGGCATTCACGTACAGGTTGACAAACACGCCGCCAGCGGCCGCTCACTTTACCGGATACCGAACCACAGTTTTAAGTTTCTCCGGGGCGGTACGACCGGGGCTGCTGAGATAAATCTCGTGGTGTTTGCCGCAAAAGGTCAGGCCGTTTGCGGCAGCAAAGGCATGCAGCTGGGCTACCGCCGGTCCTTCCTGATCATAAGGCCCAATGTGCAGGATCTGAACGGCTTTCCCCTCCTCGAAGGTTTCCAACCGCAAACCGTCGAGTGCCGGCAACGTTTTTTTTCGCCGAAGCTGATTCCGGGCGTCCTCCAGCATGGCGGAGGTTATAAAATCCGGCACGCGGATCATCAGCGTCCAACGCCAGTCCGCAGGACGGTCAACATCGAAATCGCCGCCGTCCTGCATCCACCAAAGCGACTCCAGCGGCGGCACCACAAAATCGGCCCATCCCGCTGGCTTCGGGCCATTCCGGAACATAAATTTCAACGTATAAGCGCTGCTGTAGAGCGCCTCGATCGACGGTTGGAATTCCTCCGACTGCCCGGGGTGGCCACGCCCATCCACCATAAGAAAAGGCAGGGCGGGTAGATGAACAAGCCCTGCGGCTTTGGCTGAAGGCAGGTACCAAGCTTTGTCGGTTTGTTTAAAATCAATTTTTTCCATAGAAAAGTGCCTGTTTTTAAGTACCGCGAATTTGGCCGGAAAAGCATGCTACAAGATCCGACATCCGGGGCGAAAGTACGCCGGGTATCTGCCTGCCCTCCATGTGCGTGGTCAGGACGCCGGTTGATATGGATCAAAGCGGGGTGGGAGCGGTTCCGGCCCAGTGCCCGAAATGTGGGTGTCAAGGCAACCATCCCGGAAGCGCGTGCCAGACAGATCGCAGTGTCGTGAAACCGGGTGATGGGGCACATGACTGCACCGGAAGTGCAAACGCCGAAATACATCGCGATCGGGATTGCCTCCACAAAAACGGGGGGAAAGATCGAATTGAGGTTGTACATCAGGATCGTCGCGACCAGAATAGCTGCTCCCCGGTCCGGCCGGCCGCAGAACATTTACCCCAATCCAGAAACGAGAAAGGACAAAACAGCCGCCCTCACTGGATTATGCCGCATGACCACTATTTTTAGTAGCAAAGTTTCGCCTTTGTGCACGCGAGGGCTAGCCCGGTGCTGACCTTGCACCTGCGCCGGCTATTCCTTTTTCCGGCGCCAGATTTCCCCCTTGCCGTTTGGCGAAAACGCCACGTGCTCGTAGCCCTGGTACACCTGGCCCATGATCTCGCGGGCGTAGTCGTGGTCGTAAAAGCGGGCGTCGTAGCTCAGGAACAGCACGTAGTCAATGTCGTAGCCCTCGCTTCGACGCTTGTAGCCGAGGATGTCGGCACGCGGCGGGCGGTTTTCGAAATTGATGCCGTCCTTGTCGGTCTGGGTGTACATATCGCGTTGCCAGCGCCAGTTGATGGGGAAGTACGATTTGGTGGCCTCGTAGTTGTCCGACATGATGACCGTCCGGTACGCTCCAAGGTAGTCGGCGGCATGGATGAACGGCCACTGGCGGTTGGCAATTTGTTTGCCTTTTTTGTCCACGCCGTTAAAATCGTAATTGAGCACCAGCACCACGGAGCGGTCGTTCACCTTGTCCACACACCACAGGTAATCTTCCACCAGATCGGATGCCTTTCGATGTGTCGGGAATCGCAGGAAAGTCAGCACCACCAGCAGTACGGCAGCGGCAGCAGGAGCGTTGCGGCGCACCCATTCGGGGAAGGTAGCCGTGGCCGTCCAGCATAGAAGCCCAAGCCAGATGAACGACTGGATCCGCAGGGGGATTTGCAGGCCCGCAGCCTTGGAGTTTGCCGGGGAAAAATATTGCCACAGGGCCAGAGCCAGAAACAAGAGGAAAAAATCGCCCGCAACAAACCGGCGGCTCCGCACGCGCAGCCACACGGCGCCGGCGAGCAAAAGGCCGGTAAAAATGGCCACTGCCTTCACGGTGTCGCGTTCGGTGGAATTGAACAGGATCAGGCTACGCAGCTGGATCAGGTTTTCCCACAAATCAGCGAACGTGCGGGTATCCGTTCCGGTGTTGGCGGGTGTTTTCCAAAAATACCAGCCAAGCAAAGCCAGCATGGGTACTGCCGCCAGTGCACTGCGCAAAAAGGGCGTTTTGTTTTTCTGCCAGGCGTCGCCGAAACCGGCTGTCCGGGCAGTACGCAGAAACTCCGTCAGGGCGGCGCTGCCCACTAATGCGAGGCTGAACACGGCGCCCATCGCGTGGGTGAAGTACAGAATAATCCAGGTCGCAGCCAGCACGATCACATGCCGGTTCGAGAGGGCTTTCCGGTTTTTCAGCCAGTACCCGCCGAGCCAGAAGCATATCGCGATGCTGAAAGCAAAATTGTAAAAACCCGAAACGAGCAGGTGGTGCCACACAAAAAGCACACCCACGCTACTCAGGAACAGGCTTTCCGGATTAATTTGACGCAGCAGGTAACGCAGCCCGAAACCGAAGAGCAGGACGTACCCCGTCAGGAAAATCTTTTCGGCGATCTCCGGCGCGAAAATAAATTGCAGGGCGGCCAGGCAAATGTGGCTCAGCCAGTTGGGCTGCAAGTGCAGGTTCAGGTCGTAATATGTGCCGTAGAAATCGAGGTTTCGCCCGAGCATGTAGTCGAGCAGAATTTTGGAGTTGTACACGTGGCAAGGCCCGTCGCCGGTCACAAAAAAACGGCCTGAAGCCCAGAGGGGCAACAGGGAAAGCGCCAGCAAGGCAAAGAAAAACCAGCGTTCGGAAGGCAGGGAGGATCGGTCGGCCATCGTTTTTTTGGGTGCAAGAATAAGGCTCAAAAGGCAAATGTGTAAGCCGGAATTGGCGGATTTGACAATTTCAGGACGGGCATAAAAAATGACGCACCCGGTATGGACTGGATGCGTCATTAGTTATGCACGATTCCGGGTAAGTTGCCGGATCGCACCCGGAACGGAGTTCCGGGTCACAGATATGAAAATCAGATTGCCACGTGTTTGAAACCGGTAACCGTGAGGCCTTTTTCAAGGCTTTGCAGGTACTGGTCCACGGTCTGGTCGTTGTTTTTCACGTACTTCTGGCCGAGCAGGGTGTTTTCCTGGAAAAACTTGTTCAGGCGGCCCAGCGCGATTTTTTCGAGCATGTCTTCTGCCTTGCCTTCGTTGCGGGCCAGTTCCTTGCCGATCTCGATTTCTTTCTCCACGATCTTCGGATCAATGTCGTCTTTGCTGACGGACACCGGATTCATGGCAGCGATTTGCATGGCGAGGTTGCGGCCTGCTTCTTCGAAGCCGGCTTTGTTCAGCGCCAGCAGCACGGAGCGTTTGCGGTTGGAGTGGTTGTACGTAACGACCTGTGCGCCTTCGATACGTTCGTAGCGGCCGAGTTCGACTTTTTCGCCGATCACGCCGTTTTGCTCACCCACTTTTTCGCGGATGCTCACACCGGCTTCAAACGGCAGGTCGAGCAGTGCTTCGAGGGAAGTCGGGTAGTTGGCAAGCGCGATGTCGGCCATTTTTTGGGCCAGTGCGATGTAGCCTTCATTGCGGGCCACAAAGTCGGTTTCGCACTGAAGGGCAACGATGATGCCTTTGGTTTGGTCGGCGCTCGTTTGAGCGATTACGACACCTTCGCGGGCTTCCCGGTCTTCGCGTTTGGCGGCTTTGGCGATACCTTTTTTGCGGAGTTCGTCAATGGCACCCTGAAAATCGCCTTCGGCTTCGATGAGTGCTTTTTTGCAGTCCATCATGCCGGCTCCGGTCATTTCGCGGAGTTTTTGAATATCGGCTGTCGAAATTTTAACTTCGGACATTATGTGTTGAAATTGAGTGGTTGGTGAAGGTTTGTTGAACGATGAAACGCCTGACTATTATTTGTAGCGCCCGACCTAAACGCCCGGCACACGATAGCATTCATCATTCATCATTAATAATTGATCATTCAAAATCAGGCTTCTGCGCCCTCTTTTTCGTCGCCTTTCACGGCTTTGCGTTCTTCCAGTCCTTCGCGGATGGCTTCCGTGAGGTAGTTGGTAATGAACGCGATAGCCTTGGAAGCGTCGTCATTGCTGGGGATGGCGTAGTCCACAAGGGTCGGGTCGGAGTTGGTGTCTACAATACCAACGGTTTTGATGCCGAGTTTGCGGGCTTCAGCCAGCGCCAGGTGTTCGTGGTGAATGTCCACGATGAACACGGCGGAAGGCAGGCGGTTGAGGTTGGCGATACCGCCGAGCTGTTTGTTCATCTTGATGTGCTCACGGCTCAGGGTAAGGCGTTCCTTCTTGGTGATGCTGGTGAGCGTGGCATCGGCGAGCATACGCTCAATGTTGTTCATCTTCTTGACCGACTTGCGGATGGTCATAAAGTTGGTCATCATACCGCCCAGCCAACGGTCGGTCACGAACGGCATGCCGACGCTTTCGGCGGCTTTTTGCACGATCTCACGGGCCTGCTTTTTCGTGGCCACGAACATGATCTTTTTGCCGCTTTTGGCCATGAGTTTCATGGCTTGCGCAGTGCGCTCCAGGCACTCGGCCGTGCGGTTGAGGTCAATGATGTGGATGCCCTTGTGCTCCATGAAGATATACGGAGTCATTTTGGGGTTCCACTTCTTGCGCAGGTGGCCGAAGTGGCAGCCTGCGTCGAGCAATTCTTTATAGGTAGGCTTCTGCATTGTTCAAGATTTTAACGTTTGGAGAACTGGAAGCGTTTGCGCGCTTTGGGTTTGCCGTACTTTTTGCGTTCCACGGCGCGGCTGTCGCGCGTGAGGAACTTTTTGTCCTTGAGCGGCTTTTTGAACTCTTCGTTCAGTTTCACCAGGGCGCGGCTCAAGCCCATACGAACTGCTTCGGCCTGGCCTTTGAAACCACCGCCGCGCACGTTGACCTTGAGGTCGTAAATGTTGTCCACACCGACCACGGCAAACGGGTCGGTCACGTTGTGTTGAACGTGCACCTGCGGGAAGTATTCGCGGTAGTCTTTTCCGTTTACCGTGATTTTGCCTTCCCCTTGCATCAGGTACACCCGGGCAACGGCTGTTTTTCGGCGCCCGATGGCATTTATCATTTCCATACGTATCTGAATGATGAATTATGAATGATAAATGATGAATTAGTAATGATGAATGATGAATTAGTAATGATGAATTGGCCATGCGGCTTGATCATCGCTCACGATTTATCATTTATCATTTATCATTCATCATTAGAATTTGAGTGTTTCAGGTTTTTGGGCGGTGTGCGGGTGCTCCGGACCGGCGTACACAAACATGCGCTTGTACACTTGACGGCCCAGTTTCGTTTTGGGCAACATACCCTTCACGGCGCGTTCGAGGATGCGGCGCGGGTCTTTGTCCCAAAGTTCTGTAGCCACGGTGATCCTCAGACCGCCCGGGTGGTGCGAGTAGTCTTTGTATTCTTTCTGATCCCACTTCTTGCCGGTAAAGCGCGCTTTATCGGCATTGATGATGATCACATAGTCGCCGGTGTCGGCGTGGGGCGTGTAGCTGGGCTTGTTCTTGCCGCGCAGGATGCTGGCGACACGCGTGCACAGGCGGCCTACCACCTGATTCTCCGCATCCACCACATACCACTTGTGCTCCGCTTTTTCTTTACTGACGGATTCCGTCCGGTAACTCAGCGTATTCATTTTATGTGCTGTTAAATGTTGAAATGTTGAACCTGAAAACAGGGGCTTTTTCGAAAGCGGCGGCAAAGGTATTGCGAGGCTTCGGAACGAACAAGCAATGGGCAAAGATTGTCCGAATATTTTTGCGCAAGTACCTGAAAACGAATGATTTTTTTGCCCAAATATTTTTTGGTGACTTTAGGAAAAGTCCACACAACGCCTGATTTTCAGGCATTTGCAGGAAATACGGGTTCAGGTTGGCTAAACGGCGAAAAATCAGGATTCCCGCCGCTGCGTGGATGCCGTTTCACTGCGCGCATTGATGATTTGCTCCTGCTGGTTGATGCTTTCCTGGTGCACGGCTTCCAGAAAAAGTGCGATGAACTCGGGGCTGAGTTCGTTTTTTTCTCCCCGGGAAAGCAGGGCCTCCCGCAGTGCCCGGAACCGTTCGGGCTGAAGTACTGCCACGTTTTTGTCTTTTTTGATAGCGCCAATTTCCCGAACGAGAAGCATGCGCCGCGCGATGAGGCTGATGATTTCCTCGTCAATTTCGTCAATCACGCTTCGGCAATTTTCCATGCGCGACAAAAATTCGGGGTCGTCGGTCGTGATGGCCCGGCGCACAATCTGCCGGAGCATATCCCGAAACGCGTCGGGTGTAAGTTGCTGGGCGGCATCGCTCCAGGCCCGGTCCGGGTCGGGGTGAACTTCCACCATGAGTCCGTCAAAATTGAGATCCCAGGCTTTTTGGGCAGTTTCGGTCAGGATGTCGCGGCGCCCGCAGATGTGGCTGATGTCGCAAATGACTTCAAGATCAGGAAATTCCTGCATGAGGTCAATGGCCATTTGCCAGCGGGGTGCATTGCGGTATTTGAAATCGCCGTAACTGGAGAATCCCCGATGCACAGCGGCCACGCGCCGAAGCCCGGCATGGTGAAGCCGCTCCAGCGCGCCTACCCACAATTTGTAGTCGGGATTGATCGGGTTTTTTACTAAAACAGGTATGTCCACACCCGTAAGCGCGTCGGCAATTTCCTGCACCGAAAACGGATTCACCGTCGTGCGGGCGCCGATCCAGAGCACATCTATCCCGTGCTCCATACACTCCTGCACATGCTGCGCATTGGCTACCTCGGTCGTGACCATCAACCCGGTTTCCTGCTGTACGCGCCGGAGCCATTTCAGCCCTGGCGTACCTACCCCCTCAAATGCGCCGGGCCGCGTGCGGGGCTTCCAGATTCCGGCGCGAAAAAGCGACACACCTGTGTTTTTCAGCGCGTTGGCTGTGTCCACAACCTGTTGTTCTGTTTCCGCCGAGCATGGGCCGGCGATGAGAATGGGGCGTGTCGGTTCAAATACGGGTTGAAAAATCATTCCAGTAAAAAATGGATGGCGCTTATGCAGGATTGGACACGGATACCACGGATTAGACACGGATTTCCACGGTTATTTCTCTTGATATTTTAAACCGTGGAAATCCGTGTCCAATCCTGTTTAAGCGCTCAATCAGTTCAACGAAAACTTGATCGCCACACCGGCCGTAACTGTCGTAATCGGGAACGACTGCGAGGTTTTGGGCACGGTCTTGCGGTAGTCTGTGAAAACACGCAAAGACAGCCTGCGGTTCAACGCATAGTCCACCGAAGGGTTGATGCTGATGGTGCGGGCGCCCCGGGTAGGCACGGCTTCGTCCACCTGTTCGAGACGGTGGTTGATCGTAATGTCGTCGCGCAGATCAAAGTCGAACTTGAACGTGAGATCGTTGGCTTGCTGGCCCGCGCCGCCGCTTTTGGGCGCCGGAGCCGCCGGGTCGGGCGTGGAGCCTTTTTTCGAGCGGCTCTTGTTGTTTTTGGTGCCGGTCAGGAAGGCAATGTTCACGTTTTTCATCCGATACCCAAACCCGATGGTAAACCCGGTGGAACGGGTTTCGGCGAGTTGGTAGTCCATGAACGACAGGGCCAGCGTCCGGCTTTTTTTGTAATCCAGTTTGAAGGTCATGTCGTTTTTGAGCTTCACGTCCACGCCAAGGAGCGGCGAGAGTTGCTCGGTGATGACAATCTGCGGGATTTCGTACCGGGCGATGTAGTTGTAGTTAAGTGTGTCAATGGTAAACGGTGCCGCCTGATCAAAGAAAATATCCGTGTTGTACGAGTTGACCGTCAGGGTGTTTTTGTACCCGTGGGTGATCTGGATGCTGGAAAAAATCTTTTTGAGCGGGCCGATTTTGGACAAGCCGTTGTAGTTCAACCGCCAGTTGATGGCCGGGTTGGTTTTGAACACGTCGAGTTTCGTCTTGTTGGGGTCGGAGTCCTCATAAGCCGAAATGAACGCCGGGATAAGCACCTCCTGGTGAAACTTGCCGTAGCCATAGCGGTAGCCGGGGCCATCCTTGCTGTGTTGGTCAACGTTGCCGGCCTCTATGCCAAGACGGTCCGAAATGATCGGGCGGTAGTTTTCGTAGCGGGAAAACATGCCGTTAATGTCGTCGTCGAACAGGGTGTTCAGGGTGAAAAACGATACGCTGTAACTGCCAAGTTCGCGGAACGCGCGGTGCTGGAAATCCACGGCGCCAGGCTCAAGCAGGAAATTTTGATCCTTGAACAGTTCCGTGCTGTTGCGCGTGTACTGTTTGTTGAGCGTCAATTCGACCTTGAAATCCGTAAACGGCTCAATACTGACCGACGCATCGAAAGCCTGGGAGTAGTTGCGCGTCACCTGCTGGTTGAGTTCCGGGCGATTGGAAATCCAGCCCTTGCTGGCGGCATCGTCCAGCCAGCGGGAGTCGGGCTGAAAACCGGCCACGAACTCCCAACCCGGTGCGGCAAACCCTTCGCTCAGGCCCATGAGTTTGGCTTCCGGCGTAAAACCGGGAATCACGGTGCTGAAGTTTTCGGTGTAGGTAAAGCGGGCAGTACGTACCATCATCAGCGGACGCAAAGCGATGCGCTCGGCCAGCGACGGCTGCCGGTTCGGGTCTTTTTCCTTTTTGGGTTTGGGTGCTTTTTTGTCCTTGCCGTCCAGCGCTCCGGCAGGGCCTCCGCCCGGGTTGGCGGGGTCTGTCGGGTTCCCCCCGGGATTGGCAGGGTCAACCACGCCACCAGGCGCATTTCGATTCGGGGCCGACGGGTCGCTGCCCGAACCGGAGGAACTGCCCGGAAGTTTATCGCTGCCGGGAAGACCGCCGCTGCCGGGCATGTCGCGCGGAATGTTGCGGTTGATCGGGTTGTTGCTGCCCGGGCCACCCGGAGCACCCGGTCCACCGCCGCCGGGTTTATTGATTTTGCCCAGATACTTGCTCTTGTTGTACAGGCCTTCAAAATTGAACGTGCCGTTGATCTGCCGCGTGTTTTTGTTCTGGATCACGTGGCCCAGCGAACGCAGGTTGACCTCGTTGGCATACTGAGGCGCCACTTCGCCCATGTACTGGAGTTTGAGTGACTGCGCCGTCCAGGTGTAGCCCGCGTTGTACGAGGCCTTCACCGTGATCCAGTCCATCATGGGGATCACTTTGAACGGCAGGGTGTAGTTGAGGGTGGCGTTGTGTGCGTAGTTTTTCGGGCGACCCAGACTTTTGATGTTTTTCCAGATGGAATCGCGCCGCGCTTCGGGCGTCACCGGAATGCCGTTTTCGAGTTGCTGCGGTTCGTCAATGAGGCTGCGCACCTGCGCGTCGAAACTGAAGCGCAGGTTTTTGGTGATGTCCCAGCCGAGGTCGTAGTTGCGGTCCCAGGTGAAACGGCGGTTGTAGTAGGTGTTCAGCGCGGGGTCTTCACCGGCAAACCGGTAGGTGGTCACCTGCGATACCCGTTCAAGCGTGGTATTGAACCCGTAAGTATTCGGCAAGGGGTTGAAGTTGAATTCCTTGAGCCACTTGAGCCAGGTGTCGTTTTTGATCAGTTTTTTGAACGGCTCGATGGGTTTCATACCGGTGGCGTACTGGTAGTCGAGGGCGCCTTTGTAGCGGTTTGTCTCGTCGTTCAGGATAAACGGATTTCGCCGCTGCTCCTGGTTGAAGGCGTAGGTCAGGCTGAAGTTTTCGATATGCCAGGGCAGCCGGATTTTTCGCGGCGAACCGGTGTGCTCCTTGCGCACGTTGGTGAAGTTGAAGCCGCGCACGGTGACCACGTCCTGCGCGCTCGCCCGAATGCTGTCGCGTTTGGCGGCGTTGGCTTCGGCGTCTAATTTTTCCGCCAGTTTGATGTCGAGGTCGTAGGGGTCGTACTCCGGATTTTTGGTGGTGTTGGAATACTGGGCGTAGAATGGCAGGCGCAGTCCGAAGCCCTGCGGGAAAAACTTGCCGAGTTCGATGTTGGTGGAAATATTGAACTGGATGATCTCCTCGCGCTGGCGCTGCACGAGTTTTTGTTCGATACTTCCCCAGCCGATACTGGTGTAGTTACCTGCCACGGCAATGTTGCCGAGATCGGCCAGTTTCATATCCACCCGGGCCTGACCCGCGTACCCGGCCTGTTCGTTGAACCCGTTGAGACGCAGTTCGTTGACCCACACCTCCACGCAGTGCGGCAACTGGGCTTCGTCCACATTTCGCACCCCGATCATGGCGCCTTTCACAAAGCCGAGATTAGGGTTGCCCACTACCTTGACCTTGGCCCGCGGGTTCTCCGGGTCGGTTATGGTAAAGGGTAAGCTATAGTCCCAGTTCGGATCGGCATTACGCATTTTCTTCACTTCCGTGAGCAGGCTGAGCGGAAAATCGAAGTTGTTCTCCGGGCGCCACACTTCTTCCTTGTACGAGCGGGTGTCGGGGTTGCCGTTCACCACATTGTCGGGGTTGGAGGGCATGAGCGGCAGTTCGTACTCGTAGTAGTTGTTCGAAAAGTCGGAACCGAGGCGGATGAACACCGTCAGGTCGCTTGAGTCCAAGAGGTCCATGGGGTCCACGGACTCGCCATGCACAAACATTTTCATGCGGTTGAATTGCCGCAAGTCCATGTTGATCATTTTGAAAATACCGCGTGCCGCACAGTGGGTCAGGCTGCAAATGCTGATGGAGAGCGCCTGTTCATTTTGCAAAATATCGGGAAACGCACCCACAGACTGTTCCCGGGAAATACCGTAGGGAATGGTGTAGTTGAACGGCGCCCGGGCCGAGTTTTGTTCGATGCTCACGGCGTTCACGTCGAACGGTATCTGGGAGGTTCCGGGGTCGTCGCAGCCGACTCCATCGGGGCCGAGGCGAGGCAGGGGTTGGGTATACCGCCGCCACTGGTTGCGACCCAGTTCGAGGGTAGCAAAGCGGAAAGTGGTGCGCTCGTCGAAACCTTTCCAGAACATACGCACGAAACGGATAGCGCGGAAGTCCTGAATGTCGTTGATGGCCTCGCGGCGGACGTAGTCAATCGGCATTTTGAAGCGGTACCACACAAAGCGGGCGCCGTTGCGGTCGAACACCACGGTGTCGGTCACGAGGTCACGCAGCGCGGGGTCATCGGTGTCCAGCACTTCCATTTGCACGCCGTCGTTGAAGGTAACAAAGCGTTTTTTGAGCGGGATTTTGTACCGGAAATACGACTCCGACTGGTTCAGCGAGAGGTCGCGGTTGATGTCTTCGTTGTCGGGCAAAGTGGTGGCCGAGGGGTTCAGGCTCTGGGATTCGTTGGCCGGCGAGTTGCCCTGGGTGCTGTTGAATCTCCGGTAGCGCTCCAGCAGGCCCGGGGTGGTGGCGTCGAAAGCCGGGTCGCGGAAAAACACAAAGTTGTCGTTGGAGGGGTCGGCGTCAATGGCGGTTTTGGCGTTTGGAGACAGGGACGAAGCCATGATGACGTTCAGCCAGTCGGCAAAAAATACGCGCTCAATGGAGTCGTTGAGGCCGTCGAGGCCGAGGTCCTGGAGATTGCGTTTGGCCGGGTCGTTGTCGAAGGCGTTTACCACGGGTTGCAGGAGGGGTATCCGCCCCCAGCGGGTGTCGGCGGTGGATCCCATCGTGGTACCCGTTGGAATAGCATTTTCAAAAAACTGGCGCGAGTCGCGCATGATGTCTTCCGAAACATAGCCGAGGTCAATGTACATGTCGCCGTCTTTGGATACGTTGGTGCCGTCGCCTTTTTCCATGTACGGGTTCAGCATCCAAAATTCCACAAACTCGATGTTGGCGGCCTCAAAGTCCACGGTATTCAGGGAACGCATGAAGCCGGCCCAGCGGGTTTCCGGCTGGTCCAGTTCGCCCGTGGTGGTCAAGCCCTGGGAAAAACCGGGGTAGCCGTCCGGAATTTCAAAGTTGTACGGGCCGCGTTCGCGGGGGAAAATGGTCACGTCGAGCGGGCGCAGGGCCGACTGCTCGAGCGGCGTGAGCTGGCGGTTGGGAAAAATATCCTGAAACTGGATCAGACGGGTGTAGGGGTTGTTGCCGTCCACCTGGTCGCGAGCGCTGGGGTCGGCCACATACCAGGAAAGCCGTGCGCGGTTGGCGCCGAGGGCGAGGTTGTCGGCAGCGTTTTCAGGGAACAACAGGTTGTCGCCCTGCGGCACGGAAGCAATCACCCAGCTGTTGGCCGGGTTGGCCAGCGGCAGATTGGCAGTGCTGCCCTCGAAGTCGTCAATGTACGCGATACCGCCCGACTCGCTGGCCTGGTTGATAGCCGCGTTGTGGCCGGGCTGCAGGAAAGCCATTTCGGCCTGCGCCGAAATGGAGGACGGTTCCTTGGTGTCAATCAACGGAATTTTGTCCACCAATTTGGTGAGCCAGGGGGCTTCCTTGGAAATACTGAAATCGAAGCCGTACATCTTGTTGTTGATGGGGTCGTCGCCGTAGTTCACTTTTTGGGTGAGCGGGCGCTCGAACAGGTTCATGTACGTGGCTCCGATGTTGATGTCCTTGCCGATGGTGTAGTCGAACCGCGCGCCGAACATGGTGCGATTCTGGAAGCCGAACAGGGTATTGTCCTCGAAACTGACATTCACGCTCTGGCCCGACTGCAGGATGTCTTCGGCCAGAATTTTCACCTTGCCGATGTTGTAGTCCACGATGTAGTCCTGATTTTCGTACAACTGCCGGCTGCCGGCGCTCACCCGCACGGAGCCGCGCGGGAGGTTGAAGGTGCCGAGGGAAATTTCGGAGGACGTGGACGATTTGTACGAACCCTTGAGTGCGAAGCGGTTGAGTTGCTGGAACTCGCGTGCCCGGAACAGGGTGGAGTCGTATAACTGGGGATACACGTATTTCTCGATGGTCGCTTGCGAAGCGCCGGCGGCCTGCAGCTTGTTGGCCAGGTGTGCACCGAAGGGTTCCAGCACCGGGAACATGACGCGACCGTTGCGCAGGTTGATGGTCAGGCCGGGCACAAAGTCGAAGATACCGTCGGGACCGGGGTCGCCTTGCAGGTTGAGCGTATCAAGCCGGAAAAGTTGCAAAAGCGGAATGCCGGAAACGCCTTGCGGAATATCGGCGCCGTTCAAAAAACGCTTCTGGCCCTTGCCCGGGTCTTCGTAGAAAATATCGAAACGAAACTCCTGCGGGTCCACGTTGACGGAACCCACGGAGTACACGTTTTTCATCATCAGGTCCCAGATCGGGAAGCGCACGTTGGCCGTGGTGCCTTTCAGCATTTTGACAAACAACACATTGGCCGTCTGGCTCGCCGAGTCGGTATTGGCCAGATCGCTGCTGAATTCACCGACTTTGTAGGCAACACCGTTGTAGGTGTATTCAAACGCCGCACCCACCACCTGATCGGGCTGCACATTGGAGCTAATGCTGATAAAGCCGAGTTGGTCGTTGTACGTGTACTCCGAGGTCGACAATGGGCGGGCGTTCACCACCTCAAAGTCGCGAATTTGCCGAAGGCTGAGGTTGTTGACCAAGTGCGGCAGGATTTTATCCTGCAAGCGCAAGGTAGAGTCGGCTGTCACATCGCCCAGAATCGTGGGGTACAGGTTGTTGTTCTGGTTGGCGGGCAGGCCTTCGCCTTTGAAATCCTGTGCCGGCGGAACCAGCACCGAATAGTCGGGTCGGTCGGGCGTGGAGCCGTCGAGGTAGGGTTTGGGTTCGCCCATATCCATGAGGGCGACGATGGTGCGCTGGGTTCTGTTTTGGTCCTGTTGCTGCTGCACGGTACTGACCCACACCTCCATCCGGGTGATGGTAAACTGGGACAGGGGCACGGGCAGGCACATGAGCGCCGGCTCGAACTGGGCGCGGTTCCAGTGGCTGAGCAGGAAGTGGCGGTTTTCGTCGTACTCATCCACGAGTTTCTGGAAGGTCTGCAACTGGGAGCCGCCCTGCAGCGACAGGTTGCTCTGGCGCGAGCGCTGCTGGGCGGCAAGCAGGGTGACGTTCAGGTGGCCGAATTTCAGGGCTGTTTTGAAACCGAACAGGTTTTGCACGCCCTGGATGAGGTTGGAGCGCAGGGGCATGGACACGTTGCCCGCCTCGATATTCTGGATAATTTCGTCTTCGGAGAAGTTTTTGGTGTCGTAGCTCAACTTCATCTGGTTGTCGAAGTCGAACGTGGCCTGGGTGTTGTAGTTGAAATTGATTTTGAGTTTTTCCCCGATCTGCCCCGCTGCGCTCATGTTGATGTCCATGTCGAAGTCGAAGTTCCCGATGCTCTGCTGGCGCAGGGTGAGGATGGGGTTTTGTACGCGCTGCCAGTTGTAGCCGAAGCTCAGGTTGATGTTGCCCTGTGGTTTGATGTCCACGTTGGTGCCGCCGAACAGGCGTTCGACCAGACCGGTCTTCACCTCGAATTTGGCGATGGGGTCGGCAGCGCCGCCGCTTTTTCCGCCGGGGGTTGACACGCCCTGCATGCGGTCGAAAAGTTCCTGCTGCTGCTTTTGATCGCGCCAGCGGACATACTCGTCAAAGGTCATGTACGTGGGCGCCCGGAAGTAATCGTCGCCGATTTTTTCGGTCACAATGTACATGTTCGTAATCGGGTCGTACTCCACGTCCTTCTGGATCGCTTTTGGATCCTGCAGGTCAACCGGATTGTTCGGTTTTCCGTGTATGAAATCGTCTTTACGGTCGCCCAAAGGCGGTACCGTATCGGGCGGAGCCGTGTAAGATGTACGATCTGCGAAGTCCGAAGTACGGGGAACGAGGGTTCCGGTGCTCGAATAGGCGTATAGTGCAGCAAGGGAAAACAGTGCGGCTGTCGCAAGAAGGATGTTCTTCTTCGTCATTTTCAAAAAGCAGGTAAACAGAATTTAGTTGGTAAAACTGCGGATTAAGGTGCGTTCAATCAGGCCAATGACGCCGGAGTGGCGGGAACGGTTGCCCATGAAACGAGGATTTTCGTTAAGGCGCCGGCGGGCAGGCGAATAGCGAACATCGTGCCATGCTTGGAGCAGCGGCGTTTGCCGCTATCTGCACGAACTTGTTCGTCTGACGACAGCAATCAAACCCGGAAAAGGGAACAGAGTCCTTCGCGTTTGGCAACCCCACCCCCGGCCCCTCCCCCAAAGGGGAGGGGCGACGCAGGTTAATCTCCTGCACCCGTTTGTCTTAGTTTAATCT
>CAYMQY010000072.1:14636-18044 GCA_964392655.1 uncultured Saprospiraceae bacterium | reverse complement strand
GTGCGGGAAGCGAGACTCGAACTCGCATGACCGTGAAGTCACTGGTGTTTGAGACCAGCGCGTCTACCATTCCGCCATTCCCGCGTGCTCTCGTTTAACGGGGCGCAAACTTAGAGAGATTTTCTCGAACACGCAACAAGTACCTTTTTTTCAAAAAATATTCGAGTACGGCCTGCAGGTCTTCCGCAGTACCGGTCTGATCGGAATAGGAATCAAGTATCGGACGAATATTTTCGTCCAGACTTTTTTCCAGACTATCAACAGCGAACTCTACCGACTCCCGGCGTTCAGGATCCGGTTCAAACTCCAGTTCCATCAGCGCTTCGTTAATCTCCATCATATCCAGCAAAAACTCCTGCGGAACGCTCAACTTGCTTTCATCTTCCAGCAGGCCTTTGATCGTCAAAATGTAGCGTATTCGTTTGTCCGGGTCGGAAAGCGTCTGGTAAGCATCGTTGTTCAGTGTCGCCATTTCCAGCATATCCGCTTGCTGCTCTTCCCCTGAAAGTGTGTGAAAATCCGGGTGATATTGTTTGCTGTTCCGGTAAAAAATGCGGCGCAATGTCGCCTCATCCACCTGAAACGAAACAGGGATTCCATAAAAATCAAAGTAATTCATGCGGTTGCGCCTCAAAAGAATTTCTGAAAGACGTGACGCCAGAGGTCAAGTCCAAAGGCATACACCATCAGACCGATCAGGAGGAAAAATCCGACGGTGACCGCCTTTTCCATAAACTTGTCGCTGACCCTGCGCCCACTCACGACTTCCCAGAGCAGGAATACCACATAGCCACCGTCGAGGGCCGGAATTGGTAGCAGGTTCATAAACGCCAGGAGAATGCTGAGCGAAGCCGTCAGCGACCAGAAGCGCTCCCAGTCCCACGAAGTGCCGTACATTTTTCCAATACTGATCAGGCTGCCGAGGTTGTCCTTCACGGCGATCTCGCCGCTGAACATCTTGCCGAAGGCTTTTAACTGGTTATTCAAAAAGTCTACCCCCATCTGAATACCGCCGGGTATGGCCTGGGCCAGCGCATAGCGTTCGCGTTCGATCTGGAAAAAACCGTCAGTTTTAGGGCGTACCCCGATGGTGCCTTCCGGGGTAAGCGTCAAGTTGATGGTGACGGTATCCGATTTGCGCAGCAGCGTGAGTTTGGCGGGTTTGCCTTTTTGCTGCATAGCCAGGGGGCCAAACTGGTCATAAAAGAGGGTAGGGGAGCCGTTGAAGGCAAGAATGCGGTCACCCACCTGAACGCCGGCTTCTTCAGCGGGCTTGCCCGGCGCCACCTCGGCTACATAGAACGGGATGCGGGGCGACATAAGCAAAACCTTGGGCACCTTTTGGCTGGTGAGTTGTTCGGCTACATTTTCCTTCAGGCGAAATGACACTTCCTGCCCGTCGCGCTGCACCGTTACTTCGCGTGCGTCGTTGAGCACAACTTGCTCCACAAAGACGGCCGCATCCACATGTGGCACCGGTGTCTGGCCGATTTTGGTGAGGACATCTCCCTGTTTGAATCCTTGATCCAGCAGCACCTTGTCGAAAGCAAGGCCCTGTTTCAATTCGGAGTTGGGGACATAAGCCTTACCAAAATACCAGAGCATCATGGCAAAAATGGCAAAACCGAGCAGGAAATTGACAGTGACACCGCCAATCATGATGATGAGCCGTTGCCAGGCTGGTTTGGAACGAAACTCCCAGGGTTGGGGCGGCTGCTTGAGCGCTTCAGTGTCCATGCTTTCGTCCACCATGCCCGATATTTTTACATAGCCGCCCAAGGGGATCCAGCCAATACCATATTCGGTGCCGCCCTTGTTGACTTTCCAGAGCGAGTTGAACGGGGCGGCATCAAAAAAAAGATAAAATTTTTCCACACGCGTCTTGAACCAGCGGGCCGGAAGAAAGTGGCCCATCTCATGCAATACAATGAGCAGGGAAAGGCTAAGTAGAAACTGGGTGATATTGACTAAGGTATCCATTCTTGGCTGTTGGCTGTTGGCTGTTGGCCAACAGCGAGTTAAGACCCGATTTCCCGGTAACGCTGGGTATTTGCCGGATCAATTTTTGTCATAATTTGCTGTACGCGGTCTTTCTGCTGTTTGCCTCCGATTTTCCACATCTCCACCAATTCGTCTTTTTTGGCATTGGCAAACATCTGGGTGATCATGGAGTTGAAATACGCCGTGTTCACTTTGTCCACTTCTTCGAGCGCCAGCATGATCGCCTGCTTGCCGACTTCCATGTCGCTGGAAAACATGTCGAGACCTTTCCGGTGGTAGGTGTACATGGCGGCCCGGTACGGTCGAACCCGCGGATTCATCAGATTCTCGATAATCCAGTAGCGGTTGCGGTTTTTACCTCCATCGGCAGGACGCCAGCCGGCACTTTTGTTACTGGAAGAGTTCTGCAGGTTGGTGACGATTTGTTGTGCCGTGACCAAGTGCTGATCGCCGCCGTACAGTGCATACGAATCGTAGTCCATTGCGAGGATCACATACACATAGAAGGCAAGTACCGCAGGCAGGTTTTGGTTGTCCGGGGCATCCGGCTGGAAAACAATCGGTTGGTTCTGATCGTACTGGAACGTAATGTCTTTGTCTAAGTGCGAAAGCATCGGCGTCTCGTATCCGCTGCCGTACACCGGACGAACCGCTTGCACGGCCAATTCGGCTTCAAACGTATTCCCCTGTTCGCTCTTGATCGTCAGGATGAAATTGCACTTGATGCGCTCATCAAGTTCAAAAACGTCGTTGGTCCATTTTGTCGAATTGAGAAACTCGCGCATCGTTACCTCCAACTGGTCGAAAACGCGACGGTCGGTGCTTTGCAACTGCGGGGTATTGATGCGCACCGTGCAGTTCAGTTCACCCTGAGCATTGGCTTGGGCAAGTGTCAGAAGAAGGAGCAGGGTGAAAATGGTACGATTCATCATAGCATTACAATTGAATGAACAGGTTCGCCGTGGTTTGGAAATGATGGCGCGATTTCATGCGCCCGGGTTGGCCAGTCGCAAAATTTCTGCCACAATGTCTTCCGCTACGGCCTTTTTGGGTTTCAGGCTGAATGTCGTCTTGCTGCCGTCGGGCCGCAAGATGGCTATTTTATTCGTATCGTGCCCGAATCCGGCCCCGGAATCCTGAAGCGAATTGAGCACGATAAAATCCAGATTTTTCTTTTTCAATTTGGCCACGGCGTGTGACTCTTCGTCATTGGTTTCGAGCGCAAACCCGACCACAATCTGGTTTGGGCGTTTTGTTTTACCCAACGTAGCAGCGATATCAACGGTTTTTGCAAGGTCAATGTGCATGTCCTCGTCCTTCTTTTTGATTTTTGAAACCGAGTATGCTTTCGGGCGATAATCTGCCACTGCGGCTGCGTGAACCGTGATGTCGGCATTCGGGAAAACC